>JAIPDL010000097.1 GCA_021737695.1 Desulfotignum sp.
ACCATTCAACAGGGTATTTTTCTTTTTTCGCTGTTTGCCCGACAGGAATATACGGGAACGTGGCCGCTTAATGTGTCTTTGATGCTGCAACAGATCGCATGGGGCGCCGTGATGATTCCGTTGGGGGTTGGATTGATTTCTGCCGGATACCGGCGCTGGCAGGACCTGATTCAGCATATTGTCAAAATCCGGGAAACAAGAAGACATTAAACCCATGGTGGAGCTGCCTAAAACCAACGAGCGGGACTGGATGAAACAGCGGGTGATGGCTGCCAGTCTTTGCGTTCTGATCGTGTTCATGTTGTTGTTTTTTCGACTGGTGTATCTTCAGCTGATCAAAGGCGAAGAATATCACCGGTTGTCTGAAACCAATTGCGTGCGATTGAAAAGCATCAAACCGTCCCGGGGGCTTATTTTCGACCGGCATGGTGAACTGCTGGTGGACAACCGGCCGGCGTTTGATCTGGTGATTGTGCTCGAGGATACCGGACCTGTGCCGGACACCGTTTCTCTGTTAGCTTCTTTGATCGATGAACCCTATGTGGATTTGATGGATCAAATTCAAAAAGCGGGGAATGCCGCTTTTTACAAGCCCATTGTTTTGAGAAAAGATATTTCCAGGGATCAGCTGGCCATTGTGGAGGCCCATAAATTTGATCTGCCCGGAATTTATGTGGAGATTGAGCCCACCCGACATTATATCTATCCCGGAACGGCGTCTCATCTGCTGGGTTATCTGGGTGAGGTGAACAAAAAAGAACTGGAAAGCGGTATGTTACCTCATGTCCGGGCAGGAGATCATATTGGACGATACGGGGTGGAAAAAAGTTTTGAATCCTATCTGCAAGGCCGGCGGGGCGGCCGCCAGGTGGAAGTGGACGTGAACGGGCGGGTGGTCCAGGAGCTGAAAACCGTTGCGCCCGTGCCGGGGCAAAATCTTCATCTGACCCTGGATCTGTCGTTGCAGCAACTGGCTGAAGACCTGCTTGAAGACCGGGATGGGGCGGTCGTGGCCCTGAACCCGGCCAATGGCGATGTGCTGGTCATGGCCAGTAATCCGGGGTTTGATCAGAATGATTTTATCGGCGGCATATCCACCCGCAACTGGCAGGCATTGATGCACAATCCCGGTCGCCCCATGATCAACAAGACCATCCAGGCGGAATATCCGCCAGCCTCCACCTATAAGATACTTACCGCCATCGCCGCTCTGGAAGAAAAGGTGATTGATGGTGACGACACCACCTTTTGTCCCGGATTTTATATGTTTCGGGGTCGACGCTATCATTGCTGGCGCAGACACGGTCATGGGCATTTAAACGTTGTGAATGCCCTGGCCCAGTCCTGTGATGTGTTTTTTTACCTGGCCGGTGAAAAAACCGGGGTGGATGCGCTGGCACAGTATGCCAATGGATGCGGATTAGGACGTCCCACGGGCATTGACCTGGATCATGAGCGTCAGGGATTGATTCCGACCTCCGCATGGAAACGGAAACGGTTCAATGAAGCCTGGTACCCGGGAGAAACCCTTTCCATCAGTATCGGGCAGGGGTTCAACCTGGTTACCCCGCTCCAGATGGCCGTGTTCACCGCAGCCATTGCCAACGGAGGCACCTTGTACCGGCCCAGGATCGTCACCGCTGTCAAGGATGTGAACGGCAATGTGGTGAAAGAAATGGGCCCGGAGATCACGGGGGGTATTCCGGCAGGCAAACACACCCTGGATCTGGTCAGAAAAGGATTGACCGAAGTGGTGGAGGGAGATCGGGGGACGGCAAGAAGTATTCGGATCAAGCAGATTGAAATGGCAGGTAAAACCGGCACAGCCCAGGTGTTTTCCCGGAAAACCGGTGAAAAATTTGATAATGAAAATCAAAAGAGAACCCTGCGGGACCATGCCTGGTTTGTGTGTTATGCGCCGGCCCAAAATCCGGTGATTGCGATTGCGGTGATCATTGAACATGGAGAGCATGGATCGTCGGCTGCCGCTCCTGTGGCCGGCACTCTGGTGAAAAAATATCTGGGCCTGCCGGGGCCCGAAGAATCGTTTGATGACGCATCTGAAGGATAAAAATAACGATGTTTGACCGACGTCTGATAGAACATTTTGACTGGGGATTACTGGTACTGATTCTGCTTATCGCCGGCACCGGACTGATGGTTCTGTATTCTGCGGTCATGGCCGGGTGGCAGGGAAACGGCCTTCATTATCTGTTTAAACGGCAGCTTATCTGGATGGGGGGCGGGGCCGTGCTGATGACCGGGGTCCTGGTGTTTGATTTCCAGAAGCTGAACAAACTGAATCTGTTTATATATGCCGCCTGTGTCACGCTTCTGGTGGGTGTCTTTTTATTCGGTCACTCCGGCGGGGGTTCCCAGCGATGGATTTCTTTTGCCGGGGTCAGTGTCCAGCCGTCCGAATTAATGAAAATTGCATTGATCATCAGTCTGGCATCGATTTATGCCACCAAGGTGTCACCGGAAGGTCTTAACTTCAGACAATTACTCAAACCCGCTGTTTTTTGTTTGATTCCGGTGGGGTTGATCGTCAATCAGCCGGACCTGGGTACGGGGTTGATGCTGCTGCTCATTGCCGGTTCCATCACCTTGTTTGTCAAGGTCGAAAAAAAGGTGCTTTTGATTCTGGGGGCTCTGAGCGGGTTTGTTCTTCCCGTTGTCTGGTTTTTCGGTCTTAAAGCCTATCAAAAATCCCGGATTCTGACCTTTCTGGATCCGGATCGGGATCCCCTGGGTACGGGATATCACATCATTCAGTCCAAAATCGCCATTGGATCCGGCATGATCACCGGGAAAGGATTTTTGCAGGGAACTCAGAATGCCCTGGCTTTTCTGCCGGAACAGCATACGGATTTTATTTTATCCGTGCTGGCGGAAGAATGGGGACTTGTGGGATGCACGGTATTACTGATTTTGTATTTTTTGTTGATCTGCTGGGGATTGAATATTGCCTATAATTGCCGGAATCTGTTCGGATCCATTCTGGCCTTCGGCATCACCAGCATGATTTTCTGGCAGATTTTCATCAATGTCGGCATGGTTATGGGGTTGATGCCCGTGGTGGGGATGCCGTTACCCCTGGTTTCATATGGGGGGTCTTCTGTGATCACCAATATGGTGGGTTTCGGGATATTGCTCAATATCAGCATGCGTCGTTTTTACACCAGCTGATTTGGGTGAAAGACAAGCGTTTCATGCAGGAGCATAAAATCGGTTTTACACCTGTCAACCGGGGAAATATTTTCTTATTCCATGTTGACAAATTATTACCCGGATGGTACTGAAGTCACGTTTTTAACGGAATTTGGGCTGTTTTTGCGTAAAAACAGCCGGTAAGATATAAGTAGTTGGTTTTTTTATAATTATTTACTGGCGGAGGGAATTTTATGATAACTGTGATTCCTGATATATCTTTGGTGTATCAGATGATCAATTTCCTGATTCTGCTCTTTGTCCTCAATGTACTGCTGTACAAACCCATTCGCAAGGTGCTGCTGGAAAGGAAAGCAAAGATTCAAGGTCTTGAATCCGGCGTTGAAAAAGCCACTGCGGATCTTGTTTCCCAGGAGGAATCCTACAAGAACGGGTTGCGGCAGGCCAGAAGCGAAGGCTTGAAAGAGAAAGAAGCGTTTGTGGAGGAGGCATCAAAACAGGAACGGGAGATTATCGATCAGATCAATCAGAAGGCTCAGGCCAATCTTGCCCGGATCAAGAAACAGGTGGCGGATGAGACTGAGCAGGCCCGAAAAACTCTGGAAAAAGAGGTGGAGGTGTTTGCCAAAGCCATTGGTGAAAAAATTCTGGGGAGGGCCTTATGATGAACAAAAACAATTTAAGACGCAAACAGCTCAAAGTGTCAGGGATGATTCTGCTGATTCTCGCATCTGCTGTTGCCACTTCATGGGCGGCGTCAGGCCATGGTGAAGTCCATAATTCCTGGTTGGCCATTGATACCTGGAAGACATTGAATTTTGCCGTGCTTGCCATTGCCCTGTTTTTTCTGGGGAGAAAACCAGTGAAAGCTTTTTTCTCCTCCCGGAAAAAAGAGATTGCAGATGAACTGAAAGACCTTGAGCAGAAAAAAGCCGAGGCCGAAAAACAGCTGGCTGAATATCAGGCCCGTTTCAACGATCTGGATCAGGAATCCAGACGGATCATCCAGGATTACATCCAACAGGGAGAAGAAGCCAAAAAACGGATTATTGCCCAGGCGGAAGCCCAGGCGGAGAAACTGGAAGATATGGCCAAACGGACCATTGAACAGGAGTTCAAATCGGCCAGGATCAAACTCCAGCAGGAAATTTCCTCTTTGGCTGTAGCGCAGGCACAGGACGTTATTCAGAACGCCATATCATCTGAAGATCAGGAAAAATTGGTGGACGATTATTTGAAAAAGGTGGTGGCATAATGAAAAATTTAGCAGTATCCAGGCGTTATGCCAAAGCATTGATTCTGATCGGTCAGGAAAACGGCCAGGCAGACCTGTATAATGAAGAACTGGAGGCCGTTGTATCTTTGTTTGATACACAGGAAGGTTTTGAAGCCGCCCTGACCAATCCATTGTACAATAAGAACGACCGGAAGAAAGTGTTGGAAGCTGTTCTGGAGGCGGCAAACCTGTCTGTTGTGATGAATTCTTTTCTAAAGTTGCTGTTTGACAAGGGAAGAATCGTTTTTTTAAGAGATATCGCCTCGTATTACAAGAATCTGGCTGATGAACTCAAAGGGATCGTCAAAGCCAGTATTACTTCGGCCACACAATTGTCATCGGACGCTGTGGAAAAAATCCGGGATGCCCTTTCCAAAAGAGTGGGCAAGACGATTGTTTTGAATGTGGAACAGGATCCAAGTCTCATCGGCGGCGTGGTTACCAAAATCGGTGATCTTGTTTTGGATGGCAGCGTGAAAACTCAGCTGATCAATATGAGGGAAACTTTAAAAAAAGGTGAGAGTGTCTAATGGAAATTAAAGCAGAAGAGATAAGCCAGATAATTAAAGATCAGATCAAGGGATTTGACGCAAAGGTTGATCTGAATGAGACCGGTGTGGTTCTGTCTGCCGGTGATGGCATTGCCCGTGTATATGGGTTGGAAAAAGTCAAGGCAATGGAACTGGTGGAGTTTCCCGGTGGCATTTTAGGCCTGGCGCTGAACCTGGAATCCGACAACGTGGGTATTGCCATCTTAGGGGATGACAAGCTCATTAAAGAAGGGGATGTGGTTAAAAGAACCGATCGGATCGCTTCGGTACCGGTGGGCGAGGCCATGCTGGGCCGGGTGGTCACCACCACAGGAGAGCCTATTGACGGCAAGGGTCCCATCAATTCCGATCATATGATGAACATGGAACTGGTGGCCCCCGGGGTTATCGCCAGAAAATCAGTGCATGAACCCTGTTATACCGGGGCCAAGGCCGTGGACGGAATGACCCCGGTGGGCCGGGGACAAAGGGAGTTGATCATCGGTGACCGCCAGATCGGTAAAACCGCCGTTGCCGTGGATGCCATCATCGCCCAGAAAAACACGGACATGAAATGTATCTATGTGGCCTGCGGCCAGAAAAAATCCACAGTGGCCCAGGTGGTGGCGGCCCTGGAAGAACATGGTGCCATGGAATACACCACCGTGGTGGTGGCGTCCGCATCGGAATCAGCTGCCCTCCAATATCTGGCACCCTTTGCCGGATGCGCCATGGGTGAATATTTCAGGGATAAGGGCGAGCATGCCCTGATCATTTATGATGACCTGTCCAAACAAGCCGTGGCCTATCGCCAGGTATCCCTGCTGCTCAGACGTCCGCCCGGGCGTGAAGCGTTTCCCGGTGATATTTTTTACAACCATTCCCGGCTGCTGGAACGGTCCGCCAAACTCAGTGATGAAAAAGGGGCCGGTTCTCTCACGGCTCTGCCCATCATTGAAACCCAGGAAGGGGATGTGTCCGCATTTATTCCCACCAATGTGATCTCCATCACCGACGGCCAGATTTTTCTGGATAAAGACCTGTTTTTTGCCGGTGTCCGGCCGGCCATTGATGTGGGTCTTTCCGTATCCCGGGTCGGGGGTGCGGCCCAGGTGAAAGCCATGAAACAGGTGGCAGGGACCCTGCGTCTGGATCTGGCCCAGTACCGGGAACTGGAAGCGTTTGCCGCATTTGGTTCTGATCTGGATGCCGCCACCCAGAGACAGCTGACCCGTGGGGAAAGACTGGTGGAACTGCTCAAACAGCCCCAGTTTCAGCCACTTCCCATGGAAAAAATGGTAACGGCCCTGTATGCCGGTACCAAGGGCTATATTGACAAGTATCCCAAAGAAGCGGTTTCCAAATATGAAGAAGGGCTTTATACGTTTGTGGAAAACCGGTTTCCTGAAATCTACCAAGGCCTGAAAGAGAAAAAAGAGATCACCTCAGACATTGAGACCAAACTCAAACAAGCCCTGGAAGCCTATGACGAAGAGTTCAAGGACACAATTTAGTGTGAACGGTTCTTGAAAACACAATCGTTACAATAATTTGAAATTAATAGGCTTGAAAGGTAGATATAATGGCAACACTTAAAGAAGTAAAATCCAAGATCAGCAGTGTCAAGAAAACAAAGCAGATCACTTCTGCCATGAAAATGGTTGCCACTTCAAGACTGCGGGGCTGTCAGACCAATATGGAGCGGTTCAAGCCCTATGCCTCCAAGTTCGCTGAGGTGCTGGGCAGCATTGCCGGCAAATCGGGTTCAGATGTCAGCCCGCTGCTGGTCCCGGCCCAGGAAGTCAAAAAAGTGGTCGTGATTCTGAGTACGTCTGATAGAGGGTTGTGCGGCGGTTTTAATATCAATTTGATTGAAAAAGCCCGGAAATTCATACAATCAGACTTGCAGGACAAGGACGTGTCTTTATACTGCTTTGGAAAAAAAGGCCGGGACTGGGCCAGAAAATCACCCTATGCCATTGCCGCGGAATACCTGGATGTGGTGGGGGGAAAAATCGATTTTTCAATGGCATCCACTCCGGGACAGCAGTTGATAGACAGTTTTCTTGTAGGAGAAGTGGACGAAGTTTATATCATTTATTCTGAGTTTCAGAGCATGGCCAGGCAGGAGCCCTTGATCAAGCAGATTCTGCCCATTCCATCCCTGATGGATATTGCGAATGAAAATCCCGCGGATGCGGATGGATCATTTCTGCCGGAACATATCTGTGAGCCGTCGTCCGATGTTCTGCTGGGGGAAATGCTGCCCAAGAACGTGTTCATTCAGATTTATGATGCCCTGCTTCAGACCTCCACCAGTGAACATGCCGCACGGATGCGGGCCATGGAAAATGCCACCAAGGCCTGTGAAGACATGGTGCTGGAACTTCAGACCATCTTCAACAAGACGCGTCAGGCTCAGATTACCGGCGAACTTATGGATATTGTCGGTGGTGCGGAAGCGCTCAAGGGATAACAAAATATACCTCACAGTATATAAACAGCTTTATTTAGGAGAAAAAAATGGCTGAAAATATAGGTAGAATAGCACAGGTCATGGGTGCTGTTGTTGACGTTGAATTCACACCCGGCAACCTTCCGGCGGTTCTCACCGCCCTGACCGTCACCAACCCCACCATCGGGGATGAAGAAGACAACCTGGTCATTGAAGTGGCCCAGCATCTGGGGGACAACATGGTCCGGTGCATCGGCATGGATGTCACCGACGGCCTCCAGCGGGGCATGCCGGTCAAAGATACGGGGTCGCCCATCATGATGCCCGTGGGTGAAGCCTCTTTGGGGCGGGTATTGAATGTTGTGGGCAAACCCGTGGATGGACTGGGAGATATTTCCAGGGAAAAAATGATGCCCATTCACAGACATGCCCCTGCATTCATAGAGCAGGACACCTCGGTTCGGGTGCTTGAAACCGGGGTCAAGGTGATCGACCTGCTGGTCCCCTTTCCCCGAGGCGGAAAAATGGGGATGTTCGGTGGTGCCGGTGTGGGTAAAACTGTTATCATGATGGAAATGGTCAACAATATCGCCATGCAGCACGGCGGTATTTCCGTGTTCGGCGGTGTGGGGGAACGGACCCGTGAAGGAAACGACCTGTACCATGAAATGAAAGATTCCGGTGTTCTTCCCAAATGCGCCCTGGTGTATGGCCAGATGACGGAACCTCCGGGAGCACGTGCCCGGGTGGCCCTGTCCGCTTTGACCTGCGCGGAGTATTTCCGTGATGTGGAAGGCCAGGATGTGCTCTTGTTCATTGACAATATCTTCCGGTTCACCCAGGCCGGTTCAGAAGTGTCGGCTACCCTGGGCCGCATGCCGTCTGCCGTGGGGTATCAGCCTACGTTGGCTGTGGACATGGGGGAACTCCAGGAACGCATCACCTCCACGGATAAAGGGTCCATCACCGCGGTTCAGTGTGTTTACGTGCCTGCGGACGACTTGACTGACCCGGCACCGGCCACGACATTCGCCCATCTGGACGGCACCGTGGTGCTGTCCCGTCAGATTGCTGAGCTGGGGATTTATCCGGCCGTGGATCCGCTGGACTCCACCTCCAGGATTCTGGATGCCGTCTACATTGGTGATGAGCATTATTATGTGGCCCGGGTGGTTCAGCAGACCCTGCAAAAATACAAGGAACTCCAGGACATCATTGCCATTCTCGGTATGGATGAGTTGTCTGATGAGGATAAGGTAACAGTCCAGCGGGCCAGAAAACTGCAAAAGTTTTTGTCCCAGCCGTTTCATGTGGCTGAAACGTTCACAGGCATGGCAGGGGTTTTTGTAAAAGTTGAAGATACCGTAAGATCATTTAAAGAAATCATTGAAGGCAAGCATGATGATCTTCCGGAAAATGCGTTCTATATGGTAGGCTCCATTGAAGATGCCATTAAAAAGGCGAAATCAGATTAATTCCCGGAGGTAGCTCATGGCTGAAAAACTGATGCTTGAAGTGGTGACACCACAGAAAGCGGTGGTCAGCGAAGCAGTTGATACGGTTGTCGCTCCGGGGTCGGAAGGTGAATTCGGCGCCCTGAAGGGACACACCACGTTTCTGACATCCCTGAAAATGGGAATGCTGCGGTATAAAAATGCCAGTGGAAAAGAACAGATCCTATTCATAAATGGCGGGTTTGCCGAAGTTTTGCCGGATAAGGTCACGATTCTGGCCGAATCTGCGGAACGTAATCAGGATATCGATGTGGTCAGGGCTCAAGCCGCCAAAGAACGGGCGGAACAGCGTCTGGCCAATCGGGCTGCCGGCATTGATCTGCTGCGGGCAGAGCTGGCACTGCGGCGGGCGATTCACCGGTTGAAAGTGGCGTCTGTCAGTAAGTAGCTGATCTGTTTTTTGTTTTTGACCTGATAAAGGGTGCACCCATTGGGCGCACCCTATTTTTTTAAAAAAACGCGGATTCACAACAAAATAAGGATACTCATGGATGCGGTGAGCGTAATTGTTCTGGCTGCTGGCAAGGGGACCCGGATGAATTCAGAACTTCCCAAAGTGCTTCACCCGGTGGCGGGAAAACCCATGATTCTGCATGTCATCGCTTGCGCCAGGCAGGTGACATCGGATCGCTATATCCATGTGGTGGTGGGGCACCAGGCCCGGAAAGTGCAGCAAGCTGTAACGGCCTGTTATGCAGTTAATTTCAGTCTGCAAAAAGCGCTTCTGGGAACGGGGGATGCCGTTAAATGTGCGATGCCGGCCCTTGCCCAGGATGTGAAACAAATTGTCATCCTTTATGGGGATGTGCCTTTGATCCAACCTGAAACCGTGGCAGATTTGGTGTCAGCCCATCGAACATCCCGGGCAAAAGTGACGATTCTGGCTGCGGATATAAACAATCCTTCCGGGTATGGGCGTATTATCTGCGACCCGATGAATCGTGTCATTGCCATTCGGGAGGAAGCTGATGCCAGTGATGAGGAAAAAAAAATCCGCCGGATCAATACGGGTATTTATTGTTTTGATCGGCAGTTTTTAGCAATGGCGCTTGACCAGTTGAAACCGGACAACCTTCAGGCAGAATATTATTTGACGGATGTGGTGGGTATCGCTTCCCAAAAAAATGAGAATGTGGCTGTAAAAGTGTTGAAAGATATCAGTCAGGTTCTGGGTGTAAATACACTGGATGATCTTGAAAAAACAAGAAATCTGCATGGTCACATGCAAAATGAATTGCCTTGACTTTGACAAAAGATTTGATCTATACTGATGGTAAATTAATTATCGTAGGATTATAAAATTGGGGAATGATCAGATACATAGCACGTTTGATGAAATCGACAAAAAAGTCGATAAATTGCTGGAACGCTGCCGGTCTTTACAAATGGAAAATCAGGACCTGGCTTTACGGATAAAACAACTGGAATCAGACCTGGAAGAAAAAATTCAGACTGAAGCACAGACATCTGAGCAGGAGGCAGTGATTCAATCGAAAATAGACGGGCTTCTGACGAAACTGGATAGTTTTATCCAGTCAGAATGAGTCTGAACAGATTAGGGCCGATGATAAGGTGCTCGTAGAGGGATTTCATTGGATGAAATTATCAAAATTGATCTTTTTGGAGAAGAGTTCAGATTTAAACCGGATGATCAGGTTAAAGATCCGAGCCAGGTTGTCCAATATTTAACTGATTACATCCAGAAGGCAGAAGGCATGGTTCCGAATAAAAATTCAGGAAGAAATAAAATAGCAATTTTGCTTCTTGCCGCCATGAATCTGTCCAAGGACTTTCATGAGTTGAAAATGCAGCACGCTGAACTTGAGAAAGACATGGAGAATAAAATTTCATCATTGATGAAAAAAATCGATAAAGGGTTGTAATGATAAGCAGTTGGATGATGACCATTTAAAACCCCCTGCAATGTGCGTGATTGTACGATAGACTTTGTCCTAACGCATATAGAAAGGGAACTCACACTGATACCGGTGCGCAGGTTCCTCGTCAGTAAGGAAAAGCCTAAAGGTATTAACTGAGTGCCCACTTTTGAACCAATGGTTCAAAGCCTTTAAAGCAACACGGCAATTTGCGGGGGCAACTGTTTTTTGGTTGCAACAATTTCTGATCCCACCTCATTTGAAATTCCATTCCATTTTATAATCTGCAGAACGGTTATTAAACACGCAGCACGCTTTTAAAAAAAGGTGCTGATAATTCTATATATGTGAAGGAGACCGGTTGAATGGAAATAGTCCTCTCATTGATTATTGTTTTATTGCTGGTGTTGGGAGTTGTCGGCTTTTTCAGGATTAAGAAAAAGTTTTCTCTTGAAAAGTTGAATATTGAAGAAGAGCAGAGGCGGATTATAGAAGCGGCTGAAATCAAAGCGGAAACTTTGATCAAAGAAGCCCAGCTCGAAGCGAAATCCCGACTTTTGGAAATGAAGGGCAGTTTTGATGCTGAGACCCAGGAAACGCGTGAAGAATTAAAAAAAGAAGCCCGACGGCTTTCCAAAAAGAGTGAAAAGCTGGATCAGACAGAAGATTTGTTCATTCAGAAAGAGGCTGAGCTTCATGGCAAAGAAGCAGAAATTAATGAAAAACTCGACGCCGTCGCCAGTGATGAAGCCTATTATGCCAATCTGGTGGAAGAAACCCGAAAAGAACTGGAAAAGGTGTCCGGCCTGACGCTGGAAGAAGCCAGAGAACTGCTGCTGAAAACCCTGGAAGACGAGGCCAGGCACGAAGGTGCCAAGTTAGTGAAAAAAATCACCTCAGAAGCCAGAGAACAGGCGGATAAAGAAGCAAAAAAAATTATATCCACGGCTATCCAGCGGTATGCCGGGGATTTTGTGGCGGAACGTACCGTGTCTGTGGTTCATTTGCCGGGCGATGAAATGAAAGGCAGAATCATCGGAAGAGAGGGGAGAAATATACGGGCATTGGAAGCGGCCACGGGTATTGATCTGATCATCGATGACACCCCTGAAGCGGTAATTCTGTCGGGATTTAATCCGGTGCGGCGGGAAGTCGCCCGGTTGTCTCTGGAAAAATTGATTTCCGATGGCCGGATTCATCCGGCCAGAATAGAGGATGTGGTGGAACGGGCAGGCAAGGAGGTGGATCTTGCCATCAAAGAGGCGGGTGAACAGGCGGCTTTCGACTTAGGGGTTCACGGCATCAATCCGGAATTGATCAAGGTGCTGGGAAAATTGAAATTCCGGACTTCTTATGCCCAGAATGTGCTTCAGCATTCTTTTGAAGTGGCGTTTCTGGCCGGTGTGATCGCAGCTGAACTGAAGCTGGATGTCAAGCTGGCCAAACGGATGGGTCTGCTTCATGATATCGGTAAAGCCATTGATCATGAAGTGGATGGGGCCCATGCCATTATCGGTGCCAAGCTGGCCAAAAAATACGGGGAGCTGGATTGTGTGGTCAATGCCATTGCCGCCCATCATGAAGATCAAATGCCCACGTCTGTGTATGATTATATTGTCCAGTCAGCAGACGCGTTGTCCGGGGCCAGACCGGGCGCCAGAAAAGAAAGTCTTGAAAATTATATTAAACGGCTGGAAGACCTTGAAAAGATAGCCAATTCGTTTGACGGGGTGGTCAATACCTATGCCATTCAGGCAGGACGTGAGATTCGTGTGATTACTGAAAGTGGAAAAATCAGTGATGAAGATGCCGTGTTGTTGTCCAGAGAAATCGCCCGACAGATTGAAGAGAACCTGACATTTCCGGGCCAGGTCAAAGTGGTGGTGATCAGAGAAACCAGAGCCGTTGAGTATACTAAAAAATAGCAGGGAAATCATGAGTGTATTATCAGTCTTGAAAGAGCGGGGGTTTGTTGATGCGGTAACCCATACTGCAGAACTGGAAGAATATCTGGAAAATAACCGGGCCACCTGTTACATCGGATTTGACCCGACTGCCAAAAGCCTTCATGTGGGCAGCCTGGTGTGTATCATGGCCCTGGCCCATATGCAGCGGTGCGGACACCGGCCCATCGCTCTGGTGGGGGGCGGGACCGGTCTGATCGGAGACCCGTCCGGGAAAACGGAAATGCGCCAGATCATTACCCAGGAACAGATCGATGAAAACAAAGCCGGGATTCGGGCTCAATTATCCAGATTCATTGATTTCAACAATGACCAGGCCCTGTTGCTGGACAATGCCCAGTGGCTGACAACACTGGCGTATATCCCTTTTTTAAGAGATATCGGGCGGCATTTTTCAATCAACCGGATGATCAAGGCGGAAAGTTACAAAGCCCGGATGGACTCAGAAGAAGGACTGACATTCATTGAGTTCAACTATATGCTGCTTCAGGCGTATGATTTTATGAAACTGGCCCAGAATTATGATGCGCTGCTTCAAATGGGTGGCAGTGATCAGTGGGGAAATATTGTGGCAGGGATTGACCTGATTCGAAGAACGCTGGGGAAACAGGCGTTTGGAATTACATTTCCATTGATCACCACTGCCTCGGGCATCAAAATGGGGAAAACCCATAAAGGGGCCGTATGGCTGGATCCGGATCGGTTTTCTCCGTATGATTATTATCAGTTCTGGGTCAATTGCGATGATGCGGATGTGGCCAGATTTTTGGCGTTGTTTACATTTCTTCCCATGGATGAAATCAATCACGTCAAAACCCTTGAAGGGGCTGATCTGAACAAAGCCAAGACCATTCTGGCGTATGAAGCCACAAAGATTGCCCATGGAGAAACCCAGGCCCGCACCGCATTGAAAGCCACAGCATCGGTTTTCGGAGCCATTGACGTACCTGAAGAGTTGCTGCAGGGTTCAACCATTTCCCGGGGCATCCATTCATCCGCGTCTGATGGGGCCGTTCCGACAACACAAATCCATCGAAACGATGTCAACGAAAACGATTTTATCATTGATCTGTTCACCCGGACCCGTCTGTGTACATCCAAATCAGATGCCAGACGTCTGGTAAAGCAAGGCGGTGCTTATTTGAACGGAGACCGGGTGGCTACAATCGATCAGAAGATTGGAAAACTTGATCTGGATCAGGGGGAAATCCTGCTTCGGGCCGGCAAAAAAAAGTACCATAAGATAATTTTAAAATGATTTAAAAAAGGTTTGACAAACCATTTTTAGACATGTATATTGTGCAGGTTTTTCGGTCACAGAAATTGTGAGAAAAAACAAAAGAAGTACCCGATGTTTGATCTTTGAAAATTGGTCAGTGATAAAGTTTGAAGCGGGTCTTAAACAAGACCTTAACGAGTTTGTAGTTAAAGGATTTAACTGGAGAGTTTGATCCTGGCTCAGAATGAACGCTGGCGGCGTGCTTAACACAT
>JAIPDL010000098.1 GCA_021737695.1 Desulfotignum sp.
TCAAACAGAGGAGCTTCACCCTTCTGTGAAATTGAAACTTTCAACTCCCCCGAGAATGGAGTCGGTGAGTCGAGAGAGCAAGCTTGAAAAGCTCACTCACCTCATCGACATCCATCTCGGTTTAAGGTACCGGATAGTCCGGGGTTTTAATCCACATAAAAAATGGACACTATCCTACAAGTAGTCCTTTCTCTCAGATACGTTGATCTGGCCTGCCAGATTTCATATATCAGGTCACCAATAAAAAAAGAAACCGACACCATTTTGAATGATGGTAAGATAAACGGTCCTTCTAATCCTCTTGTCCTCTGCCTACAACAAATTTCCCTGTGAAATATTTTTTACGGATCATATCCGATTCTTTAAACCACTTTTCAAATCCAAATTGTTTTATTCGGCAAAGGTTGTACATTTTCATATTATGCGGGTACCTGGCTGCACCATCAGCAGTAGGAGCAAGGTACAGACATGGGAAATCATCACAGTTAAAGCAAAAATCAACCCCCTTCCTTTTAACACAATCAAGGGTGGAGCACCCTTCAGGACCAAGATGAAAGTGCTTCCCATCTTGTTGCCTACATCCCCGGCATGCAATTTCATGTTCAGGAATGCTGAGTTTTTCCTGTATTAGTCCAGACAACTTGTCTGTTAGATTCTCTACATACAGGTCACAATTGAAACAATCCAATCCACATGGTGCTGTTAATCCTTTTTTTTCCATGGTTTTCTCCTTTTTGCATCAATAATAAAAGACGATTGTTGCAGCTTCCGCAATAAATCCCTTGTTCTCCAATGTTTTCCATGGAATATCATACCGCTTGGGACCGTTCAGGGCAAACACATCATTTTCTTTCCCATCTACCCGAATCGGGATGGGGGTCAGTCCCAGCCGCAGTTTGGCCTGCATACCGTAACACATCTTTTCGATAGCCATTGAATTCATATTCAACAGCTAATAATTTTTATAAAACGCTTCTGCCGTGAACTTTACGAACTCCTCCGTTTTTTCCGGGCTTCGGGCAATCACCTGCCAGGGCTCCAGTCGTGAAATATCTGTCTGCAGTTCTTTGGCTGTTTTATTGCTGCAACCCAGGATGTCCTGCACTGACGCAGCCGAGACCCCTTCACATTGAAAGATGAAGGCAAATTCCAGCAATTCCTGGAAATTGAAAAATTTCTGCTGGTAGTCGTTTGGTGACTGGCTGGCGAAGAACACCACGATACCCTTGGATCGGCCTTCCCGAATGATACGCTGTAAAAAAATGTTTTTCTGGCTCAGGTAATTGTGGGCCTCATCGATGACCAGAATAGAACGAATGGTACGCCGACCATCCCGGATAGGACTATCTGGCATAAGCGCCATCTCTTTATAAAGACGTTCGATCACCAGATACGCCACCAGTTCCTTTAAAACCGGCATGGCATGGACATCGATCAGCAAAGTTCTACTGGAAATTTTGTCGATGGGTGCCACATCACTTCCATGCCGCCAGATCAGATCAAAATCCGAAAGGTCCCGCAAAACTTCGATAAGGCTGTCATCTTTTTTATTATCCGCTTCATACATGTCGGCAACCATGCGGTACACATCATGAAAATCCGGATATGGGGTATTTGAATCGGCTCGTTGTGCATAAGCTGCCCGGATCGCCTCGGTCAATGCGCCTCTTTGTACCACTCCCAGTTTGCTGTTAATGGAAGCAAAGCTTTCCGCCTTTTCACGGGCTGACACATTTACTGTCTGTTCATCGTAGCCAGGCAGAACAAAAGGATTGATGGGCAGGCTCTCTCCACCCTGGAGTAGCCGAAAGGGATGGACCTTGGCAGCCTCCAGGAATCGTTCATTGTCCACCACATCCCCTTTGTAATCGAAATAAATGAAATTGGTCTGATAATTAGATTGTTGGCGAATATCGGTCAAAATCTTTAAAACAAACTGGGTTTTTCCAGTACCGGGTTTGCCCATGATGGCCAGGTGGGAGTTGGCATGTTTGGCGGTATTGTTGATCTCCATGATCATTTCCTGCTGCTGCAAAAGTGTCCGGCCGATAAAAATATCCAGACCATGCCCTGCTGTTTCCCGCCGCCCCCCGAATTCAACTTCTTCAACCAAGCGCATCAAAAGGCTGTCCGTATCCCGGCCGCATTCCTGATACAACCTCCCCATCAATTCAGCGCCTCTGTCAATATGATTTTTGACAATGGAACGATTGGAAAAAAACCTGTCTTCATCCATGTCACTTTTGTTGTAAACGTGAGCGATAAGCGCCCGCATAAAAATTTCGTCTTCACCCACAAACGTGGGGCGTTTCATCTCAGCGCCGGAAAAACTGGTGCTCGGTACCACATCTGGCCCTTCCTTTGTCAGGGAGATGGCAAAAGCCATGCGTGCCAGGGTTGCCTTTTCCAGTTTGGTTTCAAATCTCAGGGCGCTGAGAACCTCGTCCGCTTCATTGGATGTGTACAGTCGATCGGCCATGGTTTAATTCTCCCAGAAATATCCTTCCTGAAATGTCGTCAACTCCCGCTGCTGATCAAATACCAGTCTTCCGGCACCATTGAGAAAAATTTTGAGCGTTCGGTAATAGTTCTTGTCGATTTCGGTGTCCGTGGACAGTATGATCACCTGTTCTCCGGCATTGGGAAAATAATTGTTGACGATGTTATCCCTGTGGGTGCTGTCCAGCCGGGACAAAGGGGTATCGATCACAATGGGCAGTTTCAGCTGACTGGTCTGAGCCAGGCCCCACAACAAAGAAACAGCGAACACTTCCTTTTCGCCGGCGGAAAGCCCGGATTTCTTGATCTCATGACCATTTCGGTCGGAAATACGAATTTCATAAGTCTTGTCATCAATGATAATATCCTTGATCAACCCGCTGCGGCTGGACAGAAGGTGGTACATTTCAAAGGTTTTTTCCTGCAGCAGATGAACCTTATTTTTCCGAAGCCGCACCACGAATTGATTGAGTACGCCGGCAATGGCATCACATTCCTGGATAAATTCAGCCCGCTCCCTGGAGACATGATGCCTTTCGTACAGTCTTTCAATCTCCATCTCGATGGCGGTGATCCGGTGTTCAAGCCCAAGCAATTCCTCCTCCAGCAACCGCAATTGTTCCGATTTCCGTCCTATCTGGGTGGAGCAGCTCTCAATTTCTGCATTGAGCTGCTCGAACAGCTGGGTTTCGGATTCACTCATCATGCCTGTCTGGCTTAATCCTTCAAGCTTGCGGACCTGAGAGGCCAGTTCTCTTTTTTCCTCCAGCAATGGTTTGAGCAGAAATACATCCCCATTTTCTAAAGATTCCATCTTGTTGAGTACTCGTGCCGCATCACGGTCGGATAGATTCAATATCCGAAGTACCTCTCCTTTGGAATCTCCCTCCCTGAGCAGTCGAAAGATGCGCCGTTCCAGCTCTGCCATTTTTTCATTTGACAATGTCTCCCGATAAATCGGTTCCGGCTCTTCCACCACACGTACAATTTTTTTGGCCAAAAAGGCAGCATTTTCCTTGATGGCTTCACTGCCGGCGGATTCCCTTTCTGCTTCGATCTGTTGCCGCATCGGCCCAAACAGTCTGCCGGTGATGGCAAACGGCAACATTTTTTCACACAAAGTCCGGATTTCACTTTCCACCTGTGCCAGGCGATTGGATGCCTGAATTCGTTTTTTTTCATTGGCTTGCAGGGTTTCACGTGTTTCCGGTTCGGTATGAAAGGCCGCTGAAAAGCGCTGCCTGGCATGCTCCAGCTGATCCTTGAATTCAGACAATTCCTGCTGCACCTGCTCCCGCTCTTTCTGACGTCGGGTCAGCTTACTGCGTTCTTTCTTTAACTCGCTCTGCTTGAAATCCAGGTCTTCATCTGAAATTTCCACAAACCCTTTTCGCTCTTCATTTTTGATATAAAGGATGTCAGTAGCCAGGCGGTTGATGTATTGGATACCCAAGGCCGCCTCCAGGGAGGATTTCAGCCGCACCTCAGAGTGATCGTCGGCTGCAATGGCCTGTATTTTCTCACCATCAAAGAAAAAAAACTGGGTAATGCCCGGCGGGATCATGGAACGGATAAAATCCTGCCAGATTTCCCGGTTTTGAACAGACACCCGTTTCCCATCGCGGACCACCACCAGCCTTTCGGTCAGGTCCCGAGGTTTGGGATCCTCCGTCACACCCGCACTCCAGGAACGTTTGACCACCAGCTCTGACAGGTCATCCATTTCCATCACCAGTTCAAAAGATACCAAAACATTTCCCCGGGCCTTTTCCCGGCGATTGATGTTGCGGAATATTTCGTCCACCTTGGCCCCATACAGACAAAAATTGATCGCTTCCATGATGGAGGTTTTGCCAGCGCCATTCATGCCCCCGATCAAAAAGATGCTTCGACCGTCTTCATCCATCGGGAAACGAATTTCCGTGGCGAACTGGAATGATTTAAAATTTTCGATGGTCAGTTTGCGGAATTTCATCTTGCCATCCCCTTTTGGATGTACTGTGATCGAATATCTTCAAAAGATGTGGTGGTTCCATCAGAATTAATCCGCCGCCAATGCTTCCAGCCGTTCAGAGAACGTCCGGGTCCGGCCATTTGTGACGCCGCAGTTGATAAAGATGTATAAGATTTCCATCCATCAGAGGTTTTGACCATCACTTGGCCATCATCCATAAGTTTCCCTTTGTGAACAGGGCCATCTTTTAGCCATTGAAGCTCCAGATGATCATCAGGGGACAACAAGCCGTCCTGGATGAGATCCAGCAATGATATCCCATAATTTTTTTTCTTGCCCCCAGCCGGTCTCGTTGTTTTCAGTCTTTCTCTATGGGACCGGGCGTTTTGGATTGTTTTTCCAAGTGCTCGAATAACCGTTTCGACTGCATTTAATTGCTTCTCCGCCTCCTGGTTCTGATAACCAGTGACATCCCGGGCGGAGAGTTCCAGTTTGAGGCGGCGCAAATCTTCCGGCACAGGAATATTGTTACGCTGAAGGTTCTCAACCGCTTTGTTGACAGCCTGCAGTTGCTTGAGTTCCTTTGCAGATAAACCCCGGGGTGGGGCAGAAATTTGATTCAATTGATCCAGCCATTGATCCAGCGCTTTGATATGGGTCGTTATCTCTTTTGGCAACATAAATCCTCCTTAATCAGGCGAACTGGAATGATTTGAAATTTTCGATGATCAGTTTGCGGAATTTCATTTTTGGTCCCCATTAAGTTCCCAATACCCACGTGGGGAATCGCCACGGAGTGTGCCGTCCTGTGTCATTCTGTAACGCTCCCAATGGGCGCTGTGCTGCCAGACATACATATTGGTGTTTTCACGCCACTCCAAATCACCGGGAAGCAATTCGGCTTTCATCTGACGACCCATTTCTTCAAACACATCTGTAACATTGGCTTTTCCGCCCAAAGTTTGCAAAGCCTTAATGATATTTTTCCGAAGGATCTTTCTATCAGTCCTGGATGTCTGAGATCTTTTCTTTCGTGACTTAGGGGTTTTGGTTTTACTTTTATTGATACCCAGCCTTTTGTTGAGTTCCTTGACAATAACATCGAGTTCTTGGGCGAGATGTCGTAATGTCTGATCAGACTGAACCTGAATTTCCAGATCTGCCGCAAGTCGCGTTTTTTCTGCTCGAAGACCGCCCGGAACTGGAACTCCCTTTTTTTCCAATTGCTCGACTGCTCTGGCTATTTCTCGAAGCTGGGCCTCTTTTTCAGAAGTATTCGAATTGGGTGGTGTACCATCTATCCCGTCAATAACATTCCGACACAGCTCAATCAGGAGATTTGGATTTTTGATATAATGATCGATACATTCGTTCATCATTTTATCCTTTGGAAGGGGTGAGTTTAATGGATTTCATTTTTTTATTTCCTTCGAAGTTCCCAAACTCCAAATCGACTTCCTGATTTTATTGTTCCCGATTTGATCATTTTGGTTTTTTCAGCCACAGCCCATTTTTCCCAATTCATGTTACCTTGAGCGTCCTTTTCCAAGTCCTGTGATTTAAATTTACCGTTCAAGTTTTGTTCCATTTTTTGAAGGACTTCAGCCTTTTTTCCAGATCCTCCCAGCTCCCGCAATGCTTTTCTAAGCTCCTTTGCCAAAATGGCAGGAGATGTTCGCTTAACATACCGTCTAACTTTTGGGATGTATTTTTTGTCATTTGTGGCGTTTGACAGTATTGCCCGAACCTGCGTAAGACTGTTTCCGAGTCTGAATTCTATCTCCTTAAGGTCTTGGACCGCATTTTGAAACCGTTCATTTTCTTTTTCATATGTTTCAGCCTCGTGGGACAACTCAATTTTTAATCTTCGTAACTCATCCGGCACGATCGTTCCTGTTTCCTTGAGGCGATCGATGGTTTTAGAAATTTCATTATATTGGATTACTCTATCCGCTTTCATCTCTGGCGGCTTTTTTTGATTGTATCTTTTAATGACCTTGTCCAATATATCGATAAGTCTGATCGGATCACGGGCATAATGTTCAACCTCCTCGGATTTTTTCATTTCCCGCGCCCCTTATTTTTCTTCAGAATCTCCCGCAAAGCATCATAGATACCGGTCCGACGTTCTTTGAACTCATAGTCATAAACCGTTTCCAGCAGTTTTTGCACCTTGACCAGATTCACATCGTTCTGGCTGCACAATTCACCAAGTAACTGCTGGTCCTCTTCTGAAAGCTTCATGGTATCCTCTCCCACCTGTTTTTTATGCGTTTACCCACCCTTCGATCCGAAGTCTATCCCAGGCTGAGTGGATATGTGCCGGCTTGAACAAGTTCCGTTTGCGATCGTTCCAACGGGCCATGGCTGATACAGCGGTTTGTCCGTCAGAAACATCTCCGTCATGAACAGCTGCCCAGTGAACCGACGCCAGCAGCTCCATGCCATAAGGGGTTTCAAACCCATCCACAAGATCGGCCACTCGCTCAAGATGCCTGGCAGCATTTGCATCCTGATTAAGAAACTGGTCAGCAGTTTTATCCGCATCTGGAAGCAGATTTATTTCCACATCCGGTTTCTGGGTATCCCCATACCCCCGGATATGGTGCCCTTCGAGAATTTCCAGCACTTTGTTTAGATTGTGCGCATAAGGGCCATAGAAGTGTTTAACATACCGCAATTTCAGATCCATGCCTGATTCCTGAAGAAAATAAGCCAGCTTCTGTATCTCCAGCAGGGTCAACCGGTATGCAAAACGCGAATACTGCTTCATAAGCTTGATGAGCACAGCCCGGGCCACCGTCATTTTCGGCTGGGAGGTCCCCACCGGCATATCTCTGGCATCTGGAGCGCCTTTGGGTTCGTAAAGCCTCACCTGAATGTCAGGCATACTTTTGAATGCCGCTTCGATCATTCCCTTGACCCGTCCCCACTGCAACCCTCCCAGTCCGGAACCCAATGGAGGGATGGCAATCGACCGGATTTGCAGTTCCTGTATTTCCCGCACCAAGGCCTGTAAACCGCTTTCAATATCTTCATATCGGCTTTTGCTTCGCCAGTGGCGCTTGGTTGGAAAATTGACAATATATCTGGGATTGAACATGTCCCCGATTTGATACACGAACATCCGGCCTGGCTTGACCTCTTTTCTCCGGCAGGCGGCTTCGTATGCCTTGAAATTGTCGGGGAACGCCTTCTTGAACTGCAAGGCGATTCCCTTGCCCATCACCCCGACACAGTTCACTGTATTGACCAGGGCTTCGGCATCGTCTTTGAGGATATTTCCACTGGCAGGTTCAATCATTGTATGTTTCCTCCCGGCTAATAATACCATTGCCGACAGATATCCACCGGCAAAGAACAGTTTTTTTGTTCCAGAATACGCTCAACCGTTTGTTTGATAGTGTCATTAAAGACGCCGATCCGAATAATCAGATCCCACGGGCAGAATCGGTGCACCAGAAATTCAGCCTGTTTGCGTCGCTGACGGTCCATGTCGTCCATGGTGTCCGCCCAGTAATTCGCATAAACGGTATTCCAATCCACCTTATCCAGGTGATCGAGATTGTCAAACCACTGGGTAAAAGCGGCGATCCCGTGGCCGTCGGAAAAGATGAATTCACGCCCGGCCTGAACAATGGTTTCAATGTTTGACACAGCATAGATCAACGGTGCCTGGCCATCATTGTAACCTTCCACCCGCCCGGTGTGAAGCTGGTACAGCATGGGAGAGCGCGGTCCAAAATAAAACGCCACATAATCGTGTACCGTGCCGCCCGGCCCGCAGAGGATGGGGCGTTCCCGGCGGATCTTCTGGATATCCACATTGTGTATCACCCGATAATCGCTTTTGCCTGCAGGCGGATGGTTGGGGGCATGCATCCCGCCGCAGTCCAGGATTACCGACAGATTGTCGATATGAAGGAGGCGGTAGATTGCTGTCGGGCGGGGTTGTGGCATTATGGTTTTTCTCCTGACCCTTCAACTGCTTGCTCAATCAGCTCTTCAACGCGGTGTTTGGCCTGAGCAATCAACTTCTTTGAGCGTCGCTCATTTTCGATAGCTTGATCATATAATTTCCGAATTTCTTTTTGCAAGGATTCTGGAGCCACCCAGACAAGAAATTTTCGGATATCAAAGGGATAAAGTTCCAACTGACCAGAGCTGCCTCTCTGGTGCATTTCCACCTGAAGTTGGCCAGCCTGACTGTTCAGATAAAAAGATAAATAGGCTGGGTCAAGGTTCGAGGAGCGCAGAATCGTGACGTGATTGTCAGGGATCGCTGGTTCTTTGATAAGAAAAGGGGCAGCACGCCCTAATGTTCCTCGACCCGTGCCATTTATCAATACATCGCCGTATCGAATCTGGAGTTCGCTATCATGACTGAAATTCGCTGTTCGATTGTCTTCAAAAACGATTTTGTTACTATGAACATGTTTAGAATTGATTACAGGAAGACCCTTTTGGGCATATGCCGGCTGCCTGCCACGTTGACAAAATTGAAGCTGGGGCCCAAGGGGCACTAAATCAATGCTACCGGGTAACCTATCAATGATATGTTGAAGTGCTGGATAGAAATGTTCGGGATCAATGCGCCTTGCCTGCTCTATATTGCTGAATCGAGCTGTATAGCCCATAGGCTTTTTTAACTTTAGATTGTCTATACCGAGTTCTGAATCCAAGAGTTTTTGGGCTTTTTCATAAAGTGCTTTGCTTTGATGGTTTTGTTTTATCGCATGTTTTATAATTGTTTCAATTTCACTTTGTTCAATCTGAGAAATAATTGGGATGCGTAATCGGGAAAAATCTTTTAGAATCAACCCCATTTGGACAGCCCCTCTTGTATTCCGTTTTATTTGAAGCTGACCATATTTGCTCATCAGGAATGCAGCCAAAAAATATGGGGAAGACTGGCCTTTCGATCGTAAAATTGCAATTTTACAGCTGCCAGTTGCCTCTCTGATTTCATCAGATACAAATGACAAGCTGCCGATAGTGCCAACAATGGAAAGAAGCACATCTTCATTAAAAAAGTGAGATCTTTTCATCATCGGTGATTCATAAACTTTCCTGGGAATTCTGATAGGATCGGCATTTTCCAAAAAGAAATCATTGACGTCTTGACCTCGGAAATACGGAACCTCCCCTGTTTCACAAAAGTGTTTAGACACTGACAGGTGGTTGCCGTCAGAGACAAAGAACCATTGTGGCAAGGCTACAGTATTAGTTTGAGATAACTTTAGCTGATTTTCGAGATATTCTGGTAAGTAGTATTCACCATCAATCCTATCAAATGAAGTAACAGATGATAGTTCTGTTATGCTCCATTGCGCCATCACATAACCCTCCAGAAATCAAATCCCTGCTCTTGTGCGAACCGCACAAACGCCTCAGCCACACCAAACCGATTTTCGGATAACTTGCCAGCATCCACCAAATCCTCTGCGATCAGATCATAATTGATCAGGTCCTGGTCCACCACCAGCTGCCCCTCCTGGGGATGGCCATCGGGAAACTCCTTCAGATGACCATCTTCATCCACCTGATATTCGTAATCTCCGGAATTGTTCTTGCCTCCCCGTTCGCTCACGGCCATGAAAATGGAATAGTCCAGGCGTTTGGCTGCCTCAGCCGCAATCCAGCGTTCTTTCAGGGTGGCGGTCAGATCCGGATCTTCCAGAATCATTGCCAGTTTCCCTTTGTTGGTCAGGAGCTTGACTGCGGTTTCCGCTTCCGGGATGGCTTTTTCCAGTGCCTTGATTTCAGCCTTGTAGGTCATCTGCCTGATTTTCTGTTTGTCCTTGAGTTTTTTTACCGCTACTTTATGGTCCGCCTTGACAGGTTTGAGATGGATTTGAAGATCACGCTTGGTCCCTTCCCATTGCTGGCTGATGGCTTCAATCTCCATTTGATGCTGCTGCTGAAGGGCTTCGATATCGCTGGCCAGATCGCTCAACTTCTGTTTGACCCGAATCAGTTCTCCTTTGAGGTTGTCGCGCTTTTCTTCGGTTTCGATGATCCGGTCCTCCAGGGTGGGGGTGCCTTCGGCCGCCATTAACCGTTCCGGCTCACCCACTTCAAAATTCCTATCACCGGGGGAAATATCCGGCAGTTCAGGTTCCGGCTCGGTAAATGATTCCCCCATGAGATCGGCGATCTCTTCCGGGATCTTTTCATCCGGCACATCAGGCAGATACTGATGCGCTGCTATCAGATCCTGGATCTCTTTTTCATAATCCGGACAGGCGGCCGCCACCTCCTGTTTCACGGTCTCAATTCCGGCCACCTCCTGCTCCGTGTATTTTTGAAAAAACAGCACAGACGTCTTGGTGCCGGTGTGGGGTTTGAACGTGTTGGGGTGAAGGCCCACCACTGCCAGGAGACGGGCTTTTTTGAGAATCCATTCACGGATGAATGCCAGGGAAGAGTTATTGAATTTTCCCTGGGGCAGAACAATGGCCGCCCGTCCCCCGGGCCGGAGCATCTTTAATACCCGCTCGATGAAAAGAACATCACGCTCTTCTTTGGGGGATTTGTCTTTGGCGCGTTTCAGGGCGGGTTTGGCCAGTTCATACCGGGACAGCATTTTGCGGTCTTTCATTTCACCGGCAAAGGGCGGATTGGTCAGGATGACATCAAATTTCAGGTTTTCAAAATAATCCCAGGCATGGTCCTCATCCTTCAGGGTTTCCTGGCTCGGGATCTTTTTGATGGTCAGCTTTTTTTCCCGCAGCCCGTGCATCAGGGCCTGACCTGAGGCGGTATCATACCAGGTTCTGGGGTCTAAACTGCTCACGTCCGGGCCGAAGATGTTGGTGTGGCCGTCACCAGCAATGAGCATCAAAGCCCGGGCGGTTTTGGAGGCACGGGTTTCAAAGTCAATCCCCCACAGGTATTTGGACGCATATTTGAATTTGCGAAGCTCCCGTTTATCATGGCCAGGCGCCGGGTAGCACCACTCCATGGCATGCAGTAAAAACCCGGCTGAACCGCAGGCCGGGTCCATGACATATTCATTACGTTTGGGGTTGAGCATGCGCACGCACATCTCCACCACATGGCGGGGGGTAAAAAACTGCCCTTTTTTCTTTTTGGCTTCCGTGGGAAGCAGGTATTCAAACGCATCGTCCATGACCCGCAAATTTGATCCCAGCAACCTGACCCCTTCAATCGGACCAACACAAACCTGAAGGTGCCGTTTGGTCAACTCAATATCTTCACCGTCTCGGAAAATACCAGGCCACTGATCGGCGGCTTTTTTAAAAAGGGAATTGATGCGGTCATAGGTGATATCCGGATCCAGGGCCTTTCGGAACTCCACCACCTTGTCTCTCCGGTTTTCCTGTGCCTCCCGTTCATCCCATATCTTGGCGAAAATCAGTTTGAAAATCTCATTGAACTCATCTTTGCCACTGTCTGCCAGCACCAGTTCTTCCAGATCCTGGACAATTTTCTTGAAATTGAATTCGGTTCTGAGTTGCAGCAGGGTCTTTTTGGCCTCAAGGACATCTTTGGGTTCCTGGTCGCGCCGGGGGATATCCACCAGGGTATCATCAAACTGCTTGGGGTAGGGACGGTAAAGAATTACGCTGTCACTGCCGTTGGACCAGACCGCCACAGGAGCACCCTTCGCGTTCATGTAGCTTTTGAGCTGCTCAATACCATCCTTGCGTTTGGGCTTTTTGCACTCAATGATGATCTTGGGTGTTTCCTTGTCAACATCTGTATAAACGATGATATCGGCAGCCTTGGTACCCACCTCGGTGCCGAACTGAACGCTCTTTTCCAGATCGATTTCATCGGATTGATAGCCATACTGGTGAATCAGTTTATATACCCAGAGCTGACGAACAATCTCTTCCGGTGCTGACTTGCCACCCTCCACATATACCTGGACCTCTTCCCTGCCCGAAGAAAAGGGCACCTGACTTTTCAAAAAAAACTTGATCTTTCCGGCTTCCCTGCCGGTTTCAACGGTTTTGTCATAAATATCCAGGATCTCGTGGATTGGCTTGCCCAACGCTTCAAACTCTGTGAGTTCGTATTTGACACCCGGTTCTTTGAAAATCCGGTCGATGATTTCCCTGGTTTTGCTTGTGGTCATTATGTATGTTCCCGAAGCCTGTATTTCTCTGGCAATTGAATATCCTCGGTTAAAGTGGTTTATCACCCATAAACTCAGCCAGAAGATCACTGCACTGTTCTCCCAGACTGCGCAATAGCGCTTCAATTTTTTCCATGGCCAGCGGGGAAGGTCTGGCACGGCCATTTTCCCAACGGTTGATGGTGGGGAAGGTCACGCCAAGCCTGGCAGCAAATTTTTCCTGGGTAAGTCCCATTCGCAGTCGCAAATCACGGATTAGTCGAGGGATATTGGTTTGATCGTTCACTGGCGCTCTCCTTGTGATACCGGAAAATCTGGAATCTACAGAGTTCATATCACACGATGTATCAAATGATATATAGGCAGAGTCATATTTTTATGTCAACCCATAAATCAAAAAGAAATGAGGGCCAAGTCATTTTCAAATAAGGCCTGTGCCTGATCAAATCCTGGTTTTTTTCCCTTTGCACAAACCCTTCCATGAGAAGGCTTATGTCAAGAGCTAATTCGTTCACGAATTATCCTTTTCCCTCCATCCAACAGGTCTCGACCGTCACGCTTCCATCCGCACTCTTTTTCCATGAGAAGGCTTATGTCAAGAGCTAATTCGTTCACGAATTATCCTTTTCCCTCCATCCAACAGGTCTCGACCGTCACGCTTCCATCCGCACTCTTTTGTGGGGCTGCCATTTGCCCCGGTGCATGTTAATATCCGTGGGCAGGAGCTGCTATCTCAACAACGCAATCGTTGACTGTCAGCGGCAACTGACTATTGCAAGGGTTTGTACGCAGTCTCCTGGATGAGACGTTGGAAACTTGTATTATGTTACTCCACCCTCCACTTGATATTTTTTTCAGCAATGATATCATCTTCTTGCCGGCTCGGAGGATAGGGCAATGCTGGGAAGCAACCCGAGCGCCGCAGACGGTGACGAAGGCATGAGGGCAGGTACACCGCAACTGTACCTGCCCCTCCCTCATGCTTTTGTCCTCAATGCGGTAAATCCCGGGGGGACAGGGGGCTGGCCCCCTTAAAATCGGGTTATCTTCCCTTAAAATATTCATGCTTCAGCTATTGAACCCTTTGTTAAATCTGGAAATATTCATCTTCAGGCTGCCTTTTTGTTCATACCATAAAACGGTTGATATTTATCTTTGGTAACCCACAGTCGATGCAGCAGCACAGCCAGTTTCCGGGCCACTGCCACCACCGCACGTTTTTTGGCATTTTTACCTCCACGGGCGGCAATCGACAGGCCATGCAGGCGTAGATTACTCTCCGGTCCGAACGGTCCCATAATATACTGGGCGCTTCCCACCAGTAACTGGCGCAGGTAAGTGTTTCCTGCCTTGGTAATAGGAAGCTGTTTATCTATATCTCCGGATTGATCCCGTCGAGGAGTCAGTCCCAAAAAAGGCCCTAACTGGCGGCTTTTGACAAAGCACGCGGGATCTTCAATGGTTAACACAAAACACAGCGCGGTGATCGGACCGACACCGGCCACCTGACGTAAATATTGGGTTTCAGGATACCGTTCCATACTCAGCTGCTCAATCTGAAGGTCAAGCGCTTTTATCTGTTGGTTCAAATGAAAGAGGGTTT
>JAIPDL010000099.1 GCA_021737695.1 Desulfotignum sp.
ATGCGGATGCGTTACCGGAGTTGTTTGAAAAAATGGTTAATGACTCATATAGTATGCCCGATATTTACGATCGTGCGATCCATTTTTTTCTTGCAATGGCCAGATACCAATTTTTTTATGATGTCAATAAGCGTATGGGGCGTTTTATCATGAATGGACTCTTGTTGAGTTGCGGATACCCTGCGATCAATCTTCCTGCGAAAAGACAACTGGAGTTTAATCAATTGATGCTCGATTTTTATCAAACAGGTCATCAAAAACCAATGAATACCTTTCTACGCGCCTGCTTAGATGAACGGGTCATAAAAATCATGAAAGAATAGCGCAGTTACCAAATGCTTTCATCCAGGTTGTCCTGTTTCCTTTGCTGCCGGCAGATGCCGGCCGGATTATCCGCCGCCTCCGGCCAGAAGGCCGGCATAGCGGTAAAGCGATTCAGCCTCTTGGGAGCGCTTCAGGGCCAGGGACTGGCAGGCCAGGCCGCAGGCTGCCTGATAGTCGTTTTGCTCGAACGCGGCCCGGGCCGCCGCAAGGCAGGCAGCAGCCCGCTCTGCCACGGCAATGAGGGGGCGCAGGTCTGATTTGCATCGGTGGCAGATCTGCCTGCCTTTGAACGGGGCCTTGCAGGCCGGGCATGTTTCCATCTGCCTGGCCTCTTACTCGTCTATATAAAAGAGGATATCTTCCAGGTCTTCGGCCAGTTTCCCGGCCCGGTCCGGATCTTTCTGGATACAGGCCTCGGTGATATCTTCCATCAGATTGATGATGTCATCCTTGTCCTCGTCCGGGGCCAGGGGCAGTTTTTCCCGGGCCTGGTCCAGGATGCCGGCGATGGCCGGGGGCAGGACCGCATCCGGGCCGGAGGCTGGCCGGGGCGGTCCTCCGGTTAGAGGCGCCTCTTTTGAGAGGGCGTTGTCCCCGGGGAACAGGGCACCGACTTTGTCCCTGGCTTCGGAAATGTCCGTGCCGCTTTGGCTGAAGACATTTTCAAGGACGGCATTGATGGTTTTGCCCGTATCCTTTTCCCTGGCCTCAAGCGTGAGTATGCCGTTGAGGTCCAGATCGTACCGCAGGGTGATGATGCTGCCGGCCGGGGCTTTGGACAGGTCAAAGGTATAGGTGCCGATGCGGATGTTATCCAGGGCATCCGGGTGGTCCCCCTGGTAGACATTGATATCAGCGGCGGCCTGGTTGTCCACCATGGTCTGAAAGGCTTCGGTCCGGGTGGCCGGCAACTTGGTGTTCCGCCGGATCAGGGGAACAAAGCAATGCGGGTAATGCCTGCCGTCCAGCATACCGAAGGCGGAGGTGCCGAAGGTGTAGGGGGTGATGTCGATGAGCATGCTTTGAATGGACTTTCCCATTTCCCGCCCAGCCTGGATACCGGCCCCCAATGCCACGCAGAGATCCGGATCGATGCCGATGTCTGGTTCGATATTCAGCTCGCCGGACAACAGCCGGGATACCATGGGAATCCGGGTGGAGCCTCCCACCAGAATGACCTTGTCCAGCCGGCCCGGAGAAAGGGCCGCATCCCGCAGGGCATTGGCCACGGATGTCATGGTTTTTTCAATCAGAGGACCGATCATCTCTTCAAAGAGATCCCTGGACACTTCACAGGAGAGGTGGAGGTCCGGCGCCAGATGGTCTTCTTCGATACGGACGAAAAACTCGTCGGACAACTGCATTTTGGCGGCTTCGGCCGCGGATTTGAGGCGGGCCGCAGCCACCGGATCATCCGCAAGATCCCGGCCGTGGTGTTCCCTGATATGGTCCAGCAGATACGCCACCAGGGCTTCGTCAAAGTCTTCGCCCCCCAGGCGGTTGTCCCCGGTACTGGCAAGGACTTCCACCACACCGGCTTCGATTTTTACGATGGAGACATCAAAGGTGCCGCCCCCTAAGTCATAGATCAGGATGTGCCTGTCTTCGTCCCGGCCGGCTTCACCGTAGGCCAGGGCCGCGGCCGTGGGCTCGTTGATAATCCTGAGAACTTCCAGCCCGGCGATCCGGCCGGCATCCCGGGTGGCCTGGCGCTGGACATCCGTAAAATAGGCCGGCACCGTTATCACCGCTTTTTGCACGGGACCGCCGATGGCGTCTTCCGCCCGGGCTTTCAGGGTCTTGAGGATCATGGCGGAGATCTCCTGGGGGGAGTATTCCTGGTCTCCCAGGGTGTAGCGGGTGTCCGTGCCCATCTGGCGTTTCACCGCCAACACCGTATCCCCGGGGAATGCCGCAGCCTGGTTCCGGGCGGTACGACCCACGATGAGGCGGCCGTTCCGGTCGATGCCCACACAAGAGGGCATGATCCCCCGGTCATCGTCCTCAATGATGATGGGGGTGTCGTTAAATACAAAGGCGACTTCAGAGTTGGTGGTGCCCAGATCGATGCCGATAACCGGTTCCTGTGCCATTTAATTTTCCTTTCCTGGGGTGTTCACGACGACACGTGCATGGCGAAGGACTTTGTCCCGCCGCATAAAGCCGCCGCTGATTTCCTGGGTGACAACGCCCTGCGGCATGTCCGGGACATGGCAGGTGTCCACCGCCGTCATGGTGTCCGGGTCAAAGGGCTGGCCCGTGGCCGGGATGGGGGTGGTTTCCAGGCGAAGGAGGGCCTGGTCAAATTTATTCAAAGCAATCTGGTAGCCGTCAAGGAGGGCATGCATTTTTTTTTGCCTGACAAACGGGGCGGTCACACGGGTCCGGGCAGCCGTTCCCCGGGCCAGGGAATCGCGGATATCCAGAAAGGCCTGGAGAATATCAGCGGTTGTCTCTTCCCTGAGTTTGTCTTTCATGGCCCCCATGCGGCTGACCTGGCGGGCCAGGTCGTCCAGAATCTGCCTGCCCTCCCCGGCAAAGGTGTTGAAATCCTTGAGCCCCTGAAGGTTCCGGGACTGCTCCCGGGTCTGGATCTGAACCTGCTTTTTCAGGCTGATGAATTCCGTAAGCAGGGTGTAAAGATCCGGGCCGTCCAGACTGCCGGTATCCTTTGGGACGGACCGGTTGTCTGTTTCCGACTGATCCGCCGGGTCTTGGGGCAGAAATTCCGGCGGGACCTGATCCAGGCCGTCCAGCCAGTCTGAAAAATCTGCCAAAGCCCTGGTCTTCCATTCCATGTCCAGCCGGTTGCGAAGGGCCCGCCCCGATGCGGTGTGAATCAAGTTGAGCAGCCTCAGGATAACGGCCCTGTGGAACCAGGCCCCGGTCTTTGCAGCAATGTTACCGGGACTCATTTGTTGTCCGCCTTGATGATCCGGTCCAGACCGGGGGCCTGGGGTGCTGTGGGAATACAGTCCACAAGGGCATCCAGGGCATCGATCCAGAAGGTGAAGTCGTTGACGCCCGTCAGCCTGGCCTTGACCCGGCTGCGTCGGTCTTTCAGGGCCTCGTAGGCCCGGGTGATCCGCTGAAATGTCTCCGGGTGGCGGTCCGGCGGAAATTCCCTGACCAGTGCCAGGTATCGTTCCCGGACCTCCCGGTCCCCGGCAGTCTTTTCCACGCCGAGTATATGGTGATAAATCACAATGGTCTCCTTTTGGTGTGGGTCATGCCCCGGATCTGAACCCCAGCATAAAGTGCTGGTGCTCCGGGATAGTTATGACGGCGGCCTTGGATTTAATACGCCCCAGGGCCTCCAGGATAAGCCGGCTGTATGCCAGGGCCTCCGCCAGTTTACGACCGGATTCCCGGTATTGGGCCGTGGTCCGGATCCCGCTTTGGTGCATCAGGTCCAGCAGGACGTGAAGGGCGGCAATAAAATTTTCTTCCGGGCGTTTCCAGGCGCGGGCCGGTCCGTTGACAATGCCGTCCGCGGCCACGGTCAGGTCGAAAATGATCTCTTTGGCCTCTTCGGGATCACAGGTGTTTCCGAATATGGATGCCACATCCAGGTCCCCGGGGAAGAGCGGCTCCCCCCGATCTTCTTCCAGGCCTGTCCCGGAATCCTCATTCATGGCATTCATCATGATATCATACAGATCTGAAAACATCTCATTCAGGGGAAGATCTGAGGGAAAAGCAGGGCCAGAACCGACTCCAGGAGGGGCGGACCGATCAAACTCAAACCGTTCAAAGGCATCCTTGAGCGGATAGAACGCCACTTCCGAAAGGGACCTGGATATCTGCCGGAGGCGTTCCCTGAGGTCCGGTCCAGCTTTGTCCACCAACGCAGCCAGTTTGGGGCAGGGAAATGTGTTGGCGGATATGGCTTCAAGGGCGGTGTGGTAAAACACCAGCAGGCTCCTGTGGTCCGATCCGGCGGTTTTCGTCTTTCTTTTCAGCGCCCGGACGGCCACGTCGGTGCATTGGTTCTGTGCCATGGGGATAACCAGGGACATCAGATCCTCCGGGGGCAGGGTGGAAAGAATTTTGCCGGTGGTGCCGAGCAGGGGCCGGGCATAGAACAAGGTGGGGTATAAGGGGGTGAATCGGTCATCCAGGGGGGAGAGCAATGCCATCAGTTCCCGGGGGGAAAGTCCTGTGATCTGTTGTTGAAATCCCTTGAAGCAGCTGGCCATGCCCCGGGTATCGATCCCGTAATCACCGCTGTCCACATCGGTTTGCAGCAGCAGAAAACACTGCATTTGCTGGACCGGTATAAACGGTTTGGTCAGTTCATGAAAGGGTTTGGCTGAAAACTTCTGCGCTTTTAAAAATTCCGCCAAAAGGCGTTTTCCGGTAATCACCGGGGAAAGGATGGGAAGGCCGAATTCAGCGGCCCGGTCCAGATCCCGGTCCACCAGGTGCCATTTTTCCTTTGGCAGGTTTTTCTGGGCAGAAATCACAAAAGCCAGAGCCCTGGATTCTTTTACCCGGACATCATGGGGTGCCCTGTCATAGGCGGTCTGGAGGATGGCCTGTGCTTTTCTGAAAGCATTTTTCAGGTAATACAGCCGGGCCAGTTCCAGGCAGGGGGCGGGGTCATCATCAAACTGGGCGGCCATGGTTTCATACAGGGTTGTCAGGACTTTGCGGTGCTCGGCCAAGGGGGCGGGAATACCCTGCAGCATGTCATAGGCCAGCCGGTTTCCCGGGTCATGTTTTACGGCATGCCGGACCAGGGTCAGCAGAAGCAGGTTTAAGTCGGAGTCCAGTATGCTGCCCGGAATGGAACACGCCGCCAGAATATCAAAGAGTTCTTCGTCATAATCGTAAAGAACATCGGGCTGTTGCTTGATGATGCCGGCAATTTTCAGAAGAATCAGGGCGTATGCCGTGCCCCGCTCCTTTGCATTCGGAAATTCGTTTTTCAGCGTTTTCAGGTAATCCGGGGTGGCATGGGACAAAAAATCAGTACAGACCGATTCGATTTTCAAAAAAAGACGTTTTCGCTGCGCGTGGGAATGGATAAGCCGTTCAAGAAACCCGGAAAAGAGACCCGGATCATCTTCATATGCTTTGTTGATGCCTTTACCGATGATTTCCGCAAGGGTTTCAAGGACGTCATCCGGTGATTCAGGCTTCAGCAACCGGGCAAAATCACGGCAGGCCGCTGCCATCCCGTTCAGGTTCAGGGGTGCCATGTGCTGCTGAATCCTGTCCCGGCAGGATATCTTGTGTATCCCCGGCCCCATCAGGAGGGCGGCGGTGTCGGGGTAAATGTCAACGGACTTGAAGCTGCCGCCGTCGGCATATTCGGCCAGGAGGGTCCGAAGTCCCTTGAACGGGAAGTTTGCCCCCAGGCGGGGCAGTGCTTTTTTCAGGGTGGACCGGTCCTGCCGTTCCCAAGCTGCCATGACCCGGGCAAACGTCTTGAGATCCGCAAAGGGGGAGGTGCGGCCGATGGGCCGCATGGCGTGAAGCGCGGCCTGCCAGTCACCGTCCGCCATGTTGGCGGCTGCCGCAGCCATCACCGGCCGGTCTGTCCTGAGCTGGGCGTCTTCGGGCAGGTCATCGGCCAGATCCAGGGCATGTTCGGTCACCAGCAATATGCCGAGGCGTTTTTCCGTCTCCGGGGTCAACACCGCAAATGCCGCCTTTCCCTTCAAAGCTGCCATGACGGTGCGGACCTGCAGGAAATCCAGGGCCTGTTCCAGCTGTTCCGGCGTGATCCGGGGCAGGGATTCAAACACCTGCCCGCCCAGATTTGTCACGGTCTCGGCTTCCCTGGGCATTTTTTTGGCAAGAAGCTGGCCGTGTCTGAGCCGGTAGGCCCGGAAAAGGTCCGGCAGAACAAGATCCTTATCACCCCCTTTTTTCAGCACCTCGCGAAAGGCCAGTATGGCGTCCCGGTATCGGGATGCCGCCAGAAAAGCCATTGCCTGATCCCGGATCGCATCCGGGGTCAAAGACTGCAACCTTTTTTGTGTTTCATTTCTAAGGCGCTGTTTCTGTTTGCTTTTTTTCTTTCTGACTTTGGCCATACCGCGAATATCACCCCTCTTCCAGCTTGTCGTTCAGGGCGACATCATACCCGCACCGGCAGGTAAAATCAAACCCATTTTGTTTTTTCGCAATGGGTCTGGCGGGTACCGCAGCTATCGCACCCGCCGCAGCCGCAGGACGCGCCGTCAGCAGCAGCCGTCCCCGCAGGAGGCGTTTTCCTTACCTTTTATCCAGACCTGGATAATATAGGTGGCTCACCCGACTCCGGGACTGACGGATATGGCATCTGCCGGGCAGTTGCTGACACAGGCCCCGCATTCCATACAGGCATTGAAGTCAACAATCCGGGCGTTGTTTTCCTGCATCTCAAACACGGCATGGGGGCAGACTTCCGTGCACAACCCGCAGCCGATACATTTTTGTTCATCCAGCACCAGGGTGGCCACATCTTCCAGATATCTGAAATCCTGCATCATTTTCTCCTTTCTCTGCCCCATTCCAAATCATCAGAATGCGCTGTAAATCCAAAGTCCGGCAGACACCAGTATGCCGGTCACCTGCACGGGAATATATTGTTTCATCTCTTTTTCCACCCCGGACGGGGAGGTGAACGGGGTGGCTCCAGTAAAATTCATGGCCAGATGGGAACTGACCATCACAGTGAAGATAATCAGGGCCGCTGCACCGGCCATGCTGCCGATACGATCCCAAATAACAGGCAGCAGCAACAGGACGCACACACTTCCCATGAGAATGCCTTTGAAAGCAAATTTTTTTGACGGGATAAACGGCAACAGCACCGGGGTTAACACGGCACCGGAAATCAATCCGATGACCAGGGCGGACAGGGACACCAACCCCCTTTCCCAGGCCCCGTGAAACGAAAATATCCCCGGGCCGATACCTGAAAGCACAAACAGCACCAGGGCGGCAATACCGGATATTTTCAACGCCCCATGCAGTTCCACCGGGGTCAGCACAAACCGCTCAAACAAAGTAAACGTGACCTGGCGCATGGATTTGTCCGCTTTTTTCCCCTTGGTCAAAAACGCCGGAATATCCCAGGCCCGCACCGGCCCATACACCACCCGGAAACCGGACTGCACCTTCACCTGTCTGGCAGATACCCCCGTGGCACCCAGCTGGGGCACGATCACCCGTTTATGGGCCACCACTTTTTCAAGAGACACCGCCTGGATTCTGTTGACCAGCTCTTGGGTGGAAAAAATTTTTTTGCCTGCTGCGCACCAGACATTCACCCCGCGGGTATCCAGCACCAGAATCCAGGCGCTGATGCCTTCCAGCGCAGATCGCAGATGATCAAAGGTCAGCTTGTAATTGGCGGTCACCAGCACGTCTGAATCCGGATCCGGTGATCCGATGCCGTAAAGGCCGGGACTCACCAGATACTTGTCCCGCCGGATACCGCATCGGACGGCGATGGTGGACAGCCGGTCTTTTTTATCCAGATCCGGCCGGATCACCGGCACCGGGCCGGCATCGGTTTCCATGAAATGGGCCACATAACGGCACAATTCATATCCGGGTCTGTCGTATGCCGCCATCGGACGGGTTTCTTCGGTTGCACACGTCAGACCCGGCATATTCATTGACGGCATGAGCTGCACATTGTTCGTTGACAGGCCAGGGCCTTTTTTTTGAAACGGATTTTGGGTTGAATTGTCTGATCTGATGGCCATGGGGAGTATTTTCATAACGGTTCCCGGATTGTTTATAACGCGTTTACAAATTGTTTGAGCTGGTTCAACACAGCCTTATCCACACAAAAATAGGTTTTGGGCCCTTCCACCTCGCCGCAGACAATGCCCGATTCCTTGAGTATCTTCAAATGCTGGCTGATGGTGGACTGGGAATAAGGAAAAATGCCTACGATCTCTCCGCAGATGCAGGTGTCAATCTCAATCAGATGCTGGACGATTCTGATCCGGGTGGGATGGCCCAGGGCTTTGAAAATCTTGGCAAGCTGTGCTGATTCCATTGGCAAAAACCTTTTAATCGTTAATCGACATTTAACGATGACATATCTGTCTGCCGGTGTCAACCCCCGAACGTTGTCTTTTCTTGACAATACCCTGTTTTGTGCCCTATGTATCAAACAAGAAAAATTTCCTTCAAATCCAATCTGACTCGAGGTGAAAAATGAAACAGCCCGATGATTATGATTTTGTCAAACTCAGCCGGAAGCAGCTGGATATCCTGGTTTCCTGGGCAGACCAGGAAGGATGGAACCCCGGCCCCCATGACGCAGACGTTTTCTGGCACACGGATCCGGATGGTTTTTACGGATTTTTCGATCAGGGCGAACTGGTGGCCGGCGGTGCCATTATCTCCTATGAAGGCGCATTCGGTTTTATGGGTTTTTTCATTGTCAAGCCCGCCTATCGATCCAGGGGTATCGGCAGAAAACTGTGGTACCTGAGAAGAGATACCCTGCTCAAACGGCTGGAATCCGGAGCAGCCATCGGTATGGACGGGGTGGTGGCCATGCAGCCGTTTTACAATCGGGGCGGATTTCAAACTGCATTCCGTGATCTGCGGTTTGAAGGCATGGGAAAACCGTATCCATTCGATAACTTTGTGTCTCCCATCAGAGAAAGCGATATAAAGGATGTGCTGGCATATGACCAACAATGCTTTGGGTTTGATCGCCACCGGTTTATGACCCGGTGGTTGACAATGCCGGAAACGAGTCCTGTCAAATACGTAAAAAACAATATTTTAAAAGGCTTTGCCGTGTTGCGACAAATCCGGCGGGGATACAAAATCGGCCCGTTGTTTGCCGACACGCCCGAAATTGCCGATGCCCTGTTCAAAGCGTGTGCCTCCGCAGCCGGCAAGTCCCCGTTCTATCTGGACATTCCCATCGTCAACACTGCTGCCAAAAACCTGGTGGATCAATATCACATGACCTATGTATTTGAATGTGCCAGAATGTATTACGGCAGGCCCCCTGTTCTGCCCACAGACAAAATCTTTGGCATCACCACGTTTGAATTGGGGTAAACCCAGGCTTTTAGGATTCTCAAGCCGGTTTGACCCTGGCTGTCACTGAATTCCAAAAATTCTTCTTGACAAAAAAAGCATGACACAATAGATAATCACCCAGCATCAAGGTGCTCATTTTGAGCTTGAAAGGGAACCCTGTGAAAGTCAGGGACGGGCCCGCCGCTGTAAACGGGGACCACCGCCGCAACCATGTCACTGTGCCGAAATGGTATGGGAAGGCGCGGCCAGTAGGATGATCCGTGAGTCAGAAGACCTGCCTGGATGATTGAAGATTTTTTCCGCGGACAAGAAAAAATCTGATCAAGATCTTGTGTTAAAAAGGGAAACCCTGGATCGATTTACTCGGTCCGGGGTTTTTGGTTTCTCCGGACCGGCAATTCGTTAATGCGCACAGGAGAATCAAATGAAAAAAAAAGGGCTGTACTTAGGGATCATCGCTGTTTTCTGGATGATGGCAATCACCGGCGTTTCCGCCCGCCAGGCAGAAGATCAAGCAGTCACCACCATGGATCAGGTCGTGGTGTCAGTGACCCAGACTGAAACCACTTCAGCAAAAATCGGCGGCAACAGCGTCACCGTGATCACGGCCAAAGAGATTGAAGAAAAAAACGCCCACACCGTGCTGGAACTTCTCAAAACCGTGCCCGGTGTGTTTGTGACATCCACCGGCGGCATGGGAACTTCCGCATCCGTGTTCATCCGGGGAGCGGACTCAAAAAATACCCTGGTGATGCTGGACGGCATTGTTCTCAATGATCCGTCCAGTGCCAACCGGTCTGCTGATCTTTCAGATATCAACCTGGATCAGGTGGAACGTATCGAAGTGGTCCGGGGCGCCATGAGTGTGATGTACGGCAGCAACGCCACGGCCGGCGTGGTCAACATCATCACAAAAAAAGGCGGCAAAACCCCTGAGATCACTGCTTCCGTGGAAGGCGGCTCCTACGGCACCTGGAAAACCGGCGCCCATGCCTCAGGCGCCACGGACAAGCTCACATATGCCGTGTCCGGCTCCTATCTGTCCCGGGACGGGTTTTCCATTGCCGACAAGGACAACCCGCGCATCCCCCAGGACGGCAACACCGATGAAAAAGACGGGTATGACAATCTCACGCTTTCCGGCAATTTAGGATTTGAATTAAATGACGATTTCACCCTGTCATCCAGCTTGCAATATGTGGACGCACAGGTGGATCTGGATGATTATGAAGGCGGGTATACCGGAGATAACATCACTTCCGCGTGGGTGCCGGATCCGGTCACCGGTGCCTGGGTCAACACCCTGGTTCCCAATCCGGACGGCCCCACATCCAAACGATCTGAATCAGAACGTCTCATGGGACAAGTCGGCATCAACAACTGGTTTGCCCGGGGCCGGGTTGAATCCATTCTGTCCTATAAATTCACAAGAAGTGATCTTCAGGCGTATGACAACGACAATCTGCCCTGGTATGACTATCAAGGGGCAACCGATGAATTTTCCTGGCAGGGTAATATTGATTTTGAAAACCATGTGCTGTCCTTTGGCACCGGGTATTTTAATGAAGCCATGGAAAGCCTCAGCAGCGGGGTGACTGATATCAACACCCACACCCTGAGCTACTGGTTTCAGGACCAGCTCTTTGCCGGCGAAAACCTGGTTTTAATTGCCGGAGCCCGGCTGGATGATCATCAGTCGTTCGGCAGAAAAACCACGTTTCGGATTGCGCCCGCCTATGAGATCTTCTCAACCGGCACCCGGTTCAAAGCCAGTTTCGGCACCGGTTTCAGGTCTCCCTCCCTGTATGAACTTTATTCCGTCTATGGGAACCCGGATCTTGAGCCGGAAAAAAGCCAAGGCTGGGATTTGGGGGTGGAGCAGGGTTTTCTGGATGATCTCCTGACTTTGGGCGTGACTTACTGGGAAATGGATTTTGAAAACCGGATCGGTTATGACATGCTCATCTCAAAATACAATCAGCTTGACGGAGTCACAGAAACCCGGGGAGTGGAAGTGTCAGCTGCCTGGACACCGCTCAAGGATCTGTTTTTTAACCTCAATTATACCTATACCCATACACAAGACCCCGAAGGCAACCCTTTGGTCAGACGACCTGAAAACCAGGTGGGACTGACCGCCTCCTACCGGTTCCTGGGAAAATGGCAGGTGGGCATGGATGCCCGGTGGGTGGATGAACGGGCCGCCTCTCCCTATGCCATGGACAAGGACGGCAATGCCATAGGCACCCTGGATGACTATACCGTGGTGAACCTGTCCGGCTCTTGTGACATCAGTGACCGGTTCCAGATCTTTGCCCGGGTGGACAACCTGTTTGACAACTATTACGAAGATGCCTTCAGTTATGCCACCCCGGGTCTTTCCGGATATATCGGATTGAAATGGCGGCTGTTATGAAATTCCGATTTTTTCATATCACGACACTGCTGATATTGATGGCCGGGGCATTGCTGTTTAAGGCCCCGGCCGGGTTCGGCAATGAATTGCGGTTTACCGACGGCACCGGCACTGAGATCCAGCTCACAGAAAAACCGGAACGTATTGTGAGTCTGGTGCCGTCAATCACGGAAATGCTGTTTGCCTTGGGCGCACAGGATCCGGTCCAAGGCATTACCTATCATACCACCCGGCCCTGGTATGCGGCCCAAAAAACCCTGGTGGGCGGATTTTCCTTTCCGTCTCCGGCCGCCATTGAAGCCCTGGAACCGGACCTGGTCTTTTATGACCCGTTTCAGTTACAGGCATTGTCCTCTGGGTTGTCCCGGGATATTTTGCTGGTGCATGCCAGAACACAGACCCTCCGGGACAGTCTGGACACGTTACTGCTGCTGGGAAACCTGGTGGAAAAACAGGAAAATGCCCGGCACCTTGTGGCTGAAATCAACGCAGACCTGGACTGGGTAACCGCCAAAATGCGAAAAGCGGATCTCTCCCCCAAACGGGTGATCCGGCTCATGGGACGGAACGAAATCATGACCCCGGGCAGGGATTCATTCCAGAGTCATATGATATCTTTGGCCGGGGGCATTCCTCCGGACTTTGGTGCTGGTGCGGTGGTGCCGGTATCCAAAGATCAGTGGACGTCTTTCAATCCCCAGGTGATTTATGGATGCGGCAGCGACCGACAAGCGGCGAACCGGTTTTTTTCTCTCCCCGGATGGAAGGATGTGGATGCGGTGAAAAACAACCGGATCTATTATTTCCCCTGTGATTTGACCTGCCGGGCATCCATCCATTCAGGACAGTTTGTCAAACGGCTTTTTGCCACCATCCACGGCAGTTCCCTGGCAGATGAGCCCGCCCTGCTTCAAAAAAATCAGGTGACGCAAAGCAATCCCATGGAAACAGATGTTTCCTGTGTGCAGGCCGCTGCGGTAAAGCACAGCCGGATCCATGATTTTATCAACAAATCTCTGGTGATCCAGCTGGACCGGCCCATGTCGGTTCTTTCCACTCTGGAAGGATTCAAGCACGGGGTAACAACCATCGGAAATCATTATATCCCTCCGGAAACCTGGCTGTTGGTCCATGGTCAGGGTCTGGATGTTTTGAAAACCCAGGTGTTTGATGTGCTGGGTCTGGCGCCGGACACCACGGCTTTTCTGTTTACCGGCGCGGACATGGATCATCTGAGTGCGGCACAGGAGCGGTACAAAGATATCGCGGTCACGGTATTTGCTACGGCCGGGGTGGACGGCAATGCCATGCGGACCTCCCGGGATTCCGGCGGATTTTATGAACCCGGCACCATCAATGTGATCATCATGACCAGTCACCGCCTGACCCCCCGGGCCATGACCCGGGCCATGATCACGGCTACGGAAGGAAAAACCGCCGCCCTGCTGGATTTAGATATCCGGTCCAGTTATGGCCAGGGCCGGTACCGGGCCACGGGCACGGGCACGGACAACATCCTGGTGGTGGAAGGCAAAGGCCCGGCTGTCCTGGACAATGCCGGAGGGCACACCCGGCTGGGAGAACTGATCGGCAAAGCGGTTCACCGGGCCGTGACACAGGCCGTCAAAAAGCAGAACGGCATCACGTCAGACCTCAATATTTTCCGGCGCCTGGAAAAAAGAGGGATTTCCCTGCATGAACTTCTGTCCGAAGACCTTCCCTGTCAGTGTCATATTTCCGAAAACATGCTGATTCAGAAAGTGGAAACCCTTTTGCTGGATCCGTTGTACCGGGGATTCATGGCCACGGCACTGGCTGTCAGCGATGCATATGACAAAGGCCTGATAAAAGATCTGGGTGCATTTGAGCAAACCTGCCGGCAAACGGCTGAAATGACTGCGGGAAAACCCCTGGACACATGGCAGGTATTTGTCACCCGTCCGGAAGTGCCCCGGGTGATTGCCATGGCGCTGGATGCCCTGTTCAACGGGGCTGTCGGCCAGGGAGGTCCCTTATGAAAAAAACCGGTCTGACACGGGTACTGATCGGTCTGTTGACCGGCATCTGGATTGCGGCAGGCCATGCTGCGGAACAGCCCCCTTTGGACCGGGTGGTGTCTTCAGGCCCTTTGATCACGGATATGATCTATCAGCTGGGGGCGGATTCGCACCTGGCAGGCGTGACCAGCTACTGCACCATTCCTGAAGGCAAAGAAAGCAAGCCGATCATCGGCACGGTGATCCAGATCAATGTGGAAGAAATCGTCCGGCTTCAGCCGGATGCCGTGTTTGCCAGCACCCTGACCCGGGTCAAACAGATACAGGCGCTCAGGAATCAAGGGCTTCGGGTGATTCAGTTTGACAA
>JAIPDL010000100.1 GCA_021737695.1 Desulfotignum sp.
AGTATGTCACTTGCCAGCATTCCCATGTCATGACAATCCAGTGTCAGTATCCTGTCTCCAGGTTGAAAATTCAATACATCACTCATGGAATAGATATGTGCCAGCAGGGCGCTGTGGGAAATTTCAATCACGCTGGGTCTGCCGGGATCTTTTTCACTATATATCATGACAGCTGTATTTTCTGATGCTGGATTTTGTTGTGTACCAGCCAGATCCGGCTTCACCCGTTCAACTTTGTGATCATCCAAAAAAAAGACAGGCGGAAGGTTTCTGCCATAAATATCCTGGAGTTTCTCACGGTAGCGAAGTTGCGTGATAATGACATCCGGGGATGTAAGGGTTATGACTTTTTTGATCGATTGCCACGCGTTGGAAGGCGGGGGGCAGGGAATGCAAATGCTGCCGGATTTCAAGATTCCCAGCAAGCTGGAAGCCGCTTCTATGCCTGGTGCCATAAGCATCAGAATCCGTTTGCCAGGTCCGCTGCCCACCGTGTTCAGGTGAAAAGCAATCTGATCTCCTTTTGAAGTCAGTTCGCTGTAGCTGATGGTATGACGGGTATCCAGGACAGCCGGGCGGTCTTTTTCAGCAGCCGCCTGTATATCTATCAGGTGATGAATCAGGCTGCCGGGTTTTGTCATGCGGCCATCATAAAGTCTGTCATTCGAGATATCAGGGGGGGGCAGGGGTTCTGAGACAGGAATGTTTTTGAGGACTGGATCATTGCCCCGGGCCACGACACTCACTACTTGAATAAAACGGGTCATCAGGGTCTCGATCCGCTGATGGGTGTATAGTCGCCGGTCATACTTCAAAGTAGCTGACAGTGAACTCGTGCCGCAGACAGCCAGGTACAAAGGACCTGGAACCCACTCAACAAAGGTCAGATTGGATCCCCCCATTTCCTTGAATACCTTACCTGTAGCAGACTTTAAATCGGAAGAAACAAACGAGAAAAGGGTGTAACGCCAGCAGTTTTTCGGGTCCAGTTCTGCCCATGAGTGGATGTCCATCATTGTGCAGTAACCAAACTGACAAATGCGCTGCCAAAGGGTTTTGATCCGGTTGAGTACCTGGGAAAACCGTTCTTCCGGATGAATTGAAATCCGTGTCGGCAGGATGTTGCGCTGAGGCGGGCATCCATTTTCGTCCACCGGGGCTGCCCCCTCACTGATGGGCCTGATAACCCCTGTCAGTAAATCCACGCTGCTGGTATAATGACTCAGCACCACGATCCAGGCGGCAAAAAGAAGTGTTTCCAGTTCCGTGTCCATTTCAAAACAGATGGATGTCAGATCCTGGGTGATCGTTGTGTTAAATTGCTGTGTAAAGGCTGCTGATGTCAGGGTCAAGGCCATGGGGCTTCGTTTATCGCTGTCAGGAGTCCTTTTGTTCTCAGGAATTGGCAGGGTCAATGGCGGGTTGGATTGTTCGAGGTATGTTTTCCAGAAAAGGGCAGCTTCCGGATGGTTTTTCCACTTGCTCAATGTTTCGATCTGTCTGCGAAAACGGCATGGTGATGCGCCGGATGAATCAGGATAAAGATAATGAGTGAAAAAAGAGCGTAAGATTGAACTGACGGACGTGTAATCGGCAATCACATTGTGATAACTGAACAAAAATATGTGTCTGTGGTTTGACAACTTGAAAAGAGACAGCCTGAACAGGGGTGGATTGGAGAGTGAAAAACCCAGCCGGCGATCAGCCTTCAGAAATGTGTCAATTAATTCTTCATTTGTTTTTGTGGCAGACCAGTCATGGTATTTCACATGGATTTCAGTTGATGTGGTGGTATATTGAAGCAGTTGATTCCCTTTTTCCAGGAAACAAAGCCCCAGCTGCTCATATTGCAGGAGCGTTTCAAGCCATGCCTGATGAAAGCATTTGATGTCAATATCGCAGTCCAGGGTCATGATGACCTGGCATACACAGCATCCAGTTCCTTCTTTGGCATTCAGGTCATTGTGGACCATACATTGCTGAAATAAAGAAAGCACAAAAGGGCTGGAAATGTCTTGGTTGTCGATAATTTTTGAACACCCGCTCATATTGAAAAGGTTTCTTTTTTCACTAAATTGATATAGCTCCGCCTCTTCAATTACAATGAAGTCTGTTTGTAATATATTGAAATTATGACATAAAATTTATTTCAAAGCGGTATTGATTTTAATATATCGGTCTATTAATATCAAGCATAATGATGAAGCTATCTGCGCTGCAGTTTTTCCAGAGAGTGCCGGGCCGTTTCCAGCTGGTGCGTGGATGCTGTGCCCTGTTCGATGAAGTTTTCAAGACAGTCTACAGCATGGCTGTAGCTCCCTTTGGATTCATAAATTCTGGCTTTCAGCAAAAAAGCATTGGGCATATCAGGACGGAGTTTCAGCACCCGGTTGATGTTGATCAAGGCCTCTTCATACCTGTTTGTCTCAAGGAACGCCTGGGCCATGGTATAATACACATCTGGAAAAGGAAGATTTTTTGCAGCGAGCAACTGGCCATGTTCAAGGGCATTGTTAAATTTTTTGTTTGAAAAAAGGGTTTTCATTAAATTGATCCGGGCGTCAATGTACTCGGGGTTTAATTCAAGCGCTTTAGAAAAAGCGGTTTCCGCTTCATTCAGCTTGTTCAGCAGCCTGAGCTGAACACCTAAGCTGTGGTGCAGATCCGGGTAATGGGGATTGGCCTTGATCTGTTCCTTTATGAATGGAATCAGAAAGCTGGGAATGCCGGGATCATCTTTGGTCAGGCGTGAGTTGCTGAACATTTTGATGATTTCACTGAAACTGGGCAAAATATCCAGGTCTTTGTGAAACTCGTTTCGCAGTTCCATGAATATTTGTTCATTTTCCATTGACAAAGAACTCTGTCGGCCGGTTGTAAATACCGGCAGACTTTTTTGGATGGCTGTCAACCGCTGGTCGTTTGGGTAGACCGTCAGTGCTTCGGTCAGTTTTTTTTCAGCTGTCTGAATTTCACCGAGCTGATAATAGGTGAGTATCTGTTTGACCAACGCATTTTTATATTTGGGACTTATTTCCAGGGCCTGATTAAAATACGAAAGGGCCTGCTTTTTTTGGTCGGTTTTTTCTTTGATAATGCCAATGAAATAATATACATCGGCATATTGGGGATGTTTTTGAATGATGGTTTTCAGGTTTTCCAGCGCCGCATCGAATTTATTCACACAGATCTGTGTGACACCCAGTTTCAGTCTGGCATCGATGTAGTCAGGATTGATTTCTAGGGCCATGGAAAAAACGTCTGCTGCCAGCTGAGTTTTTCCCTGACTTAAAAGGCACAAACCCAAATGATAGTGTACATCGGCAAAATGGGGATTTTTTTCCAGTACGGCCCTATAAATTTCTTCGGCTTTCTCCCACATGTTGAGATTGTAGAAAGTGACGGCCATTTTGAGTTTTGTGGGGATGTTCCAGGGTTCAATCTCCAAAATTTTGCCAAAAGAGGCCATGGCGCCTTGATAATCCCCGACATTGTTCTGGCATATGCCCAAAAAGTAGTTCAGGTCGATATCTTCCGGATTGAATTCCAGCGCTTTTTTGAAATGGATCAATGCCTTTTCATTGTTATGAATCGCAAAGTACTTGATTCCGACATTGATGTTGGATCGGCTGCAATAAAATTTTGCCAGTTTGAATTCGATGGATCGAGATGTGGTTTTTTCATCAAGGGCTTTTTCAAAACAAGGGATGGCTTTTTCATATTCCTGCTTGTTGTAGTGGCTGATCCCTTTTTTGTATAACTGGGAAGCATGGCTTTGTTGGATACCCAAGATTTTTTTTAAGCATTCTTTCATGATATTAACCTTATAGAACCGTTTTTTGAGCTTTGCAAATTTATTCCCAGAGTCATATGGAAAAATTATGAAAAATTAATAGGCCCCTTTTTTTAGTATGACTGCGGGAATGGTTCTGAGTAAAATTTTTATGTCTTGAGCAGTGGATCGGTTGTTAATATACAACAGATCCAGCTTCATCCATTCATCAAACTTGATATCATTCCTTCCGCTGACTTGCCAGATGCAGGAAATGCCCTGGGTGACGGAGAGCCGTTTTCTATAGATTGGCGAATATTGAGCCACCTCTTCCTCCGTGGCCGGTCTGGGCCCGATCAGAGAAATATCTCCACGGAATACATTAAATAGCTGGGGGAGTTCATCAAGGCTGAACTGCCGTAACTGCCGACCGATCAATGTCAATCTGGGGTCTTTTTTAATTTTAAAGGCCGGCCCGTCCATTTCATTGAGGTGCATTAATTTTTCCTGCATTTGTTCGGCATTTTGAACCATGGAGCGAAATTTCAGTAACACAAATCGTCTGCCCTGTTTGCCGATACGTATCTGTTTATATAATACGGGTCCGGGAGAGGATAATTTGATTAAAATGGGTACGATAATCCAAATGGGTGTGCATGCTAAAATTAAACAAAAAGATGCGCTGAAATCAAAAATACGTTTTAAAAACAAGGCCCTGGGGCGATAATGAACAAATTTATAGATAGACAGCCTGATATCTCCGATACGTTCAAGTGAAATTCTGGATAAATCTGCCTTGGCTTCACAGCTGTCTGAAGAAGTGACAATGGCAAAATCAATTCCCATGGTGGCACAATTGTTCAATACATAAGAAAATAAATCGTCATGATCATTTTGTTGTGAATATACCACACAGTTGACAAGATGTTGATGGATGATCCAGTTAAATTGCCTGACTTCGCCCAGAATCCGCCTGCCAGCAATTTTTTTACCGATGTCCTCTTTTTGCCAGGTAAGAAAACCAGTTATGCGAAGGCCAAGTTCAGGATGTGTCTCAATATATGTACCAAGAGACCTTGATTGTTTGTCCGTCCCGATTATCAATATATGTTTGATAATGTTTTCATGGGTGCTGCTCTGTTTTAATAAATATCTGAGATAACGTCGGTTTAATACAAAAGATACAAACAAGATTAAGGTGGAAACCATAATAATGATCGATTTGTCTCTTATCGAAATGTTAAAAACAGTTATTAAAAATATTAAGGTCAGGCAGGCAGTTATGCTCAAAATCAATGATTGGGTAAATACTGTCTGGCGTGATGGCAGGGCCGCATTTCTATATTGCCTGATCAACGAAAAGATACCTGTCGGGAGAAAAATATAAAACGGCGTTAATCCTAAATATGTCGATGAGTTATAAAAAAATGCTCCCCCTTCGGGTCCCTGTACAATCAAAGTCATGAGATCCCCCTGGGAGAGTGTAAGGGTGATCAAGGGAATAAAAAGCAGATAAACGAGTGTCAGGCAGATTAAATCTGATAAGACCTGCATTAGACGTAAATATTGTTTCTGATCACTGAACATGAAAAAAGGCCGCCATTTTTTGTTTATCGTTTTATCTATTTGTAAAAACCTGATTTGTCAAGGTTAAGGAATTTTAAATGCGTAATATTTCCGAAAAGGAAATCATGATCGAGTTGTTTTTTGCATAATGCTTAAATAAAGTTTTTATCACAATATAATTAATAAAATAAATCATTAGACCCGCAATCCTTTGTTATTCAGAAAAAAACAAAAGAATTCCTTATAATATTAAAAATATTTCTTGACAATGAATCCGGGATCTGGTTAGGTCTGAATCAGGGAAAAGCGGATAATGGATTGATCCGGTGCCTGAAAACATTTCCCTGCAGATAACCATCACAGCCAACGATATAATCCTTAGGAGGATGCTATGCCGATCAAAGACAATCGCCTTATTCTGGACGGGTACACCTTGACCATTGAAGAACTGATGCAGGCAGGACATGATCTGTCCATGCAGGTGGAAGTCAAGGAAGACAACTGGCCCAAAATCCGGGACTGCCGCAAAATGGTGGACACCTGGGCCAATGAAGAGCGCTGCATTTACGGGGTGAACACCAGCTGCGGCGGGCTGGTGGATCATCTGCTGCCCAAGGAACGGGACAACGATTTTCAGAAAAACCTGGTGAGAAGCATCACCACCCAGGTGGGAAATCCGTTTGAAGACGAGCTGGTACGAATTTTCATGATCGCCCGGGCCAACTCCTTATGCCGGGGATATTCCGGGATCAAGGAGAAAAACCTGAAGATTTACCTGGATATGATCAACAAACAGGTATTTCCCCTGGTTCCCCGGAAAGGGTCCCTGGGTACCAGCGGGGATCTGGGGCCTTTGGGGTGCATCGCTGCCGTGGGGTTCGGTGAATGGAAAGCCCGGTACAAAGGGGAAGTCATGCCCGGCAAGGCAGCCATGGACGCGGCCGGTGTGGAGCTGATGCACCTGAATGCCAAAGAAGGGCTGTCGTTGATCAACGGCACCTCGGCCATGGTGGGTCTGGCCTGCACCGTGATCACTGAAGCCACCAATACCTTGAAGAACTCGGACATCATTGCCGCGTTCGCCATCGAGACCCTGATGGGCCGGATCAATCCCTTTGATGTCCGGGTCCATGAGCAAAAATACCATCCCGGCCAGTATGCCACGGCCATGAACCTGACCAAACTGCTCACGGGATCGGAACTGGCCATTGACGAACTGGAACTGTCCCTCAAACTCCAGGCAGTGCTCAAAAAACATGAAGGCATTTCCGTGGCGGACATTCCCGTGGAAGATGCGTATTCCATCCGGTGCACGCCCCAGTTTGTGGGCCCCACCAAAGAAGCCGTGAACACGGCCCATGAAGTGCTGCTGCGGGAGTTGAACTCCAGTAATGACAACCCGTTGATCTTTACCGAGTTTGATACTTTTATTCACAACGGCCATTTCCACGGCCAGCCCATCTCTTTTGCCATGGACTGCTTAGGGATTTCCATGGTGAACTTAGGGGTGGTATCCGACCGGCGCATCGACCGGTTCATGGATGCGGCCCACAGCACCGGGTTGCCGCCGTTCCTGTGCAAGGAAGACACCGGGGTCCGCATGGGGCTGATGGGCGGTCAGTTCATGACCACATCGCTGGTAGCGGAAAACCGGACCCTGGCTGTGCCGGCCTCCATCCAGTCCATCACCTCCACGGCGGATTTCCAGGATATCGTCAGTTTCGGCCTGATCGCGGGCAGAAAAGCCAGAAAAATCGTGGAAAACACCAACCACATTTTGTCGTTTGAACTGCTGTGCGCGGCCCAGGCCGCAGACCTGAGGGGACCGGAAAAACTGAGCCCCGCCGGAAAGATCATGTTTGACGCCGTGCGTGAAACCCTGGCTTACATGGGCAAGGACAAGGTGTATATCGACGATATGGAGGAACTCAAGACCCGGATCGAATCCGGTGAGTTCGTGAAAAGAGTGGAAGATGCCGTGGGAGAACTGCTCATTGTTCATAAAAGAGATTAGGAAATAATAGGGGGAGGAATTATGTCAGCGCATCCTGTTGCAGCGAAAATTGTTGATGAGTACCGGAAAACCTATCCGGCGTCCAGAGAGCGGCACCAGCGCCTGGTCAACTATATTCCGGGTGGGGCCACAAGAAGCTTGAGTTATTTCAAGCCCTGGCCCATCCACATCGACTATGGCAAAGGGGCCCATGTGTACACCCATGAGGGCCATGAACTCCTGGATGTCACCAATGCCTATGGGGCGCTGGCGCACGGACACGGGGACCCGGATGTGGTGGCGGCCGTGCAGGCGGGCATCGAGCGGGGTTCCCAGTATTCCACCCCCACGGACGGCCAGTACCGTCTGGCCAAACTGCTGTGTGACCGGGTGCCGGGGTTTGACAAGGTGCGGTTTCTCAACTCCGGCACGGAGGCCACCATGTTTGCCATGCGCACGGCCCGGGCCATCACCGGAAAAGACAAGATCCTGAAGATGACCGGTGGATTTCACGGGACCCATGACTGTGTGGCCGCCTCCACCAAGAAAAACGTGATCACGGCCGGGATTCCGGCGGGCATGACCGCGGATATCATGGAAGTGCCGTTCAATGATCCGGATGCCGCGGAAAAAGCGGTCAAGGAAAATGCTTCGACCCTGGCGGCGGTGATCATGGAGCCGTTTTTAGGGGCCGGGGGCGTGGTGCTGCCTGAACAAGGCCTGCTCAAGCGGATCCGGAAAGTCACTCAGGATCACGGGGTGCTGCTGATCTTTGACGAGATTTTTTCCTTCCGGGTGAACATCGGCGGGTGTCAGAACCTTTACGACGTCACGCCGGATCTCACCACCGTGGGCAAGGTGGTGGGCGGGGGCCTGCCCATCGGGGTCTTGGGAGGCAAGGCTGAATTCATGAACATTTATTGCCATGAAAACACGGAAAAACCGTTGTATCATTCAGGGACCTTTAACGGGTATGAAACCGTGATGCAGGCCGGGTTTGCCACCATGACCAAGTATGACGAAACAACCATCGCCGACATCAATGCCAAAGGCGACCGGTTCCAGAAAGGGTTGCTGGCAAGCATTGCCGACAACGGGCTGAACATTCAGTCCAACCAGATCGGATCGTTGCTCAATGTCCATTTTGTGAACCGGCCCACCATCAGGGCCGCAGATGTCCTGGAATCGGAAGAGGAGCTGCACACCCTGATGCATCTGTCGTTGCTCAATAAACGGATCTTCAATATCCCCAGGGGATTATTTATTTTGTCCACGAAAATTACCGATGATGAGATGGATATGCTTGTGGGTAAAATGGATGATACATTGAAAGAGCTGTTGCCTTTGATCCAAGACAAATATACCCATTTGCTTTTATAACATAATTTTGGAGAAGCAAATGGTATTGGACAGAATTGACAAAAAAATCTTGAACACGCTTCAGGAAAATGGGAAGATAACCAATTCAAAATTGTCAAAAATTGTGGGGATATCCGCCCCTGCCACCCTGGAACGGGTCAAGCGCCTGGAACTGGCAGGGGTGATCACCCATTTTACCGCAGTGGTGAACCCCGAAAAGATCGGGCTGTCCATCATCGCCATGGTGAACATCAGTCTGAATTTGAGCAATCTGTCCTCCGTGGCTGTGATCAAAGAAAAATTCATGGCTTTGGATGAGGTGATTGAATGTTATCAGATTGCCGGGGCAGATGATTTTATGCTTAAAGTGGCGGCCCGGGATATCAAAACCTACGGGGAGTTCATGAACAAGAAACTGACGCAGATAGAAGGCATCCAGATTATTAAATCGTCTTTTATCATTGATAATGTCAAAGTGAAAAAGATGTTTCTGCTGGATATGGAGGAAGAATACAGAGTATAGAAAATCAATGCCAACCATATCAATTAAAGAGGAGTCAATGTATGGATAAACTGATCATTACCGCAGCGATCACGGGGTCGGTTCACATTCCCACCATGAGTGATTATCTGCCCATCACGCCGGATGAGATTGTGGAAGATGCCGTCAAGGCCTGGGAGGCTGGGGCCGCCATTGCCCACATTCATGTGCGGAACCCGGAAAACGGCCTGCCCGTATCCGACCCGGACCTGTTTTTAGAAGTGCATTCCAAAATCAAAGCCCGGTGTAACTTGATCCTTTTGCCCACCACGGGGGGAGGGATGAACCAGACCACGGAAGAAAAACTGATTCCCATCAAAAAACTGCAACCGGAAATGTGCTCCTTTGACCCGGCCCCTTTCAACTTCGGTATTTTCCAGATCGCCAGCCGGTTCAAGGAATTCAAGTATGAGTGGGAAAAAGAGTATCTGGAACTGTGCAAGAATGTGACTTTTCGTCCCACGTTCAATGATGACCTGATCTATGCCAAGACCTTTTTAGAGATTGATACCAAACCGGAATTCGAGATCTATGAACTGGGCCATGTGTCCTATGTCAAATGGCTCATGGAGGAAAACCTGGTGAAACTGCCCGTGCACCTGCAGTTTGTGTTCGGTCCCATGGTGGGGTGGATGACCCCGTCCGTCAAACACCTGGTGTTGATCCATGATGAAGCCAAAGAGGTGCTGGGCGAAGAAAACTTTACCTGGTCCGTGGCGGCCGGGGGCAGGTATCAGATTCCCATCACCTCCACAGCCATGGCCATGGGTGCCCAGAATGTGCGGGTGGGACTGGAGGATTCTGTGTATGCAGGCAAAGGGGTCATGGCCAAGGCATCTGCCGACCAGGTCAACAAGGTCAAAAACGTGGCAAAGGAGATGAGCCTGGTGCCGGCCACCTCGGATGAGGCCAGAGAGATATTAGGGCTCAAGGGGCTGGACAAGGTCAATTTCTGAGGATGACATAAATCGTGAAAAACAAGGAGGGATCATTGAACTACTCAGGTTATGCTTCAATTCATGCAAGACACATTCCTGACAAGGTTTGCCTGATCGAAAGAATGCCGGGAGAAGGGTCCCGGCGCACCTTTACCTGGCAGGAATTCAATGACGAGATCAACCGCACCGCCAATTACCTGGCCAAGGAACTGGGCGTGAAAAAAGGGGATTTTGTCATGCATCTTCAGAATAATTCCCTGGAGTGGCTGGTTACCTATTATGCCATCATCCGCTTAGGCGCGATTGTGGTGCCGCTGAACTTCCGGTTCGAAGGCCCGGATATCCAGTATGCGGCAAAGGTGTGCAACCCGGATGTGTTCATTCTGGGATCGGAATTTTTAGGCGTGGTGCAGCCGGTGCAGGATACCTTGACCACCATCAAACATTTTATCTGTGTGGGCAACGATGTACCGACGGACATGATCGATTATGAGACCATCAAAAAATATGATAATACCGGTGATGCCATGGTTGAAGTGGCACGGGATCACGGTCTGGCCATGATGTTCACCTCCGGCACCACGGGCAAGCCCAAACCCGTGCTGCACACCCATTATTCTTTAAACAGCACGGCCGTGGGCAACGGCATGACCTATTTTGTGCAAAAAGATGACAATTACCTGATTTTTCTGCCCCTGTACCATTCCGGCACCCTGTTTCTGTGGGCCCCGTTCTACGCCACGGGTGCGGCAGGCACCATTATCAGGGATTTCAAGGACCCCAAATGGATTATCGAGGCCATTGCCGCGGAAGGGTGCACGGATACGCTGTTTGTCGTGCCCATCGCCATTGCCATTCTCAATGCCATGAACAAGGGAACGATTCCTCTGGCTGATTATGATCTGTCTTCCTGGAAATATATGGAAGTGGGTGCCCAGCCCGTGCCCTTTGATATCATGAAGGAACTGGTGGAAAAACTGCCCTGCAAAGTGTCCAATATTTACGGCATCACTGAAGGCGGCGGCGGGGGCACTTTTAACCTGTATCCCGAGGATGTCCTGACCAAGCCGGGATCCATCGGCAAGCCCACGTTCAGCGTGGAAGCCAAAATCGTGGACCCCTTAGGCGAGGAACTGCCTGCCGGGGAAGTGGGTGAACTGGTGTTCAGAACGCCTCGCATGATGTATGAATATTATTCCAATCCTGAAAAAACGGCAGAGACCATAAAAAATGGTTGGCTTTACACGGGAGATCTATTAAAAAGAGACAAAGACGGGTATTTTTATATTGTGGACCGCATGAAAGACATGATCACCAGCGGCGGGGAAAATATCTATCCCGTGGAAATCGAGGATGCGCTCATGGATCATCCGGACATTGATGATGTGGCCTGTATCGGGTATCCGGATGACCGGCTGGTGGAAATCGTGATGGCCGTGGTCCAGCTCAAGGAGGGACGGCAGATGACTGAAGATGATGTGATTGAGTTTGCCAAAACCAAGCTGTCCCTGTACAAAGTACCCCGAAAAGTGACGTTTGATGAAGTCCCCAGAAATCCCACGGGGAAATTGATGAAACCCCAGCTCAGACAAAAATATACCGGCCGCAAAGAGGCGTTTAAACAACTGGCATAAGTTCCGTCCGACCCAGGTTACCACCAGTGTGGAGGTAAAGAGCCCGCTGCTCTGATAACATTATAATTTATAACTTTTTTTGGAAAGGAACAAACATGATGAAATTTCGCTTATCTTCAAGTTTACTGCTGGTTTTGACCGTAGCTGCCTTGATGATCATCGGCTCCGGACTGGCCATGGCATCATCTTTGGACAAATGGAAACCGGATTTTGATCCCAGCGGGGCCAAGTACAAATGCATTGTTTCCAATGTGTCCACACCGGCTCTGGTGGGCACCCATGCCGGATTTGAAATGCGCGATGAGTTGTGGAAACGCACCAACGGCCAGATCTACATCGATTTCAAGCCCCTTTCCATTTTAGGTGGCGAAGTGGAAGTGTTGAACATGCTCCAGATGGGGGCGATTCAGGGAATGGGGGTGTCTTCGGTGGCATCCACCAACTTAGGGCCCCGGTTCGGTATCGTCAACCTGCCGTTTTTAGTGGATTCCTTTGAAAAACTGGATAAGTTCATTTCTAATGAAAAACTGTTTGGCCATTTTTTGAATGCCATGGATCATCAGGGCATCACGGGGCTGGATATCACGGGATATGGCCATTACGGCTGGGCTACCACCGAACCGGTCAGAACCATTGCCGATGCCAAGAAAATCAAGTTCAGAACGGCTGAAGCCGCCGTGAACCAGCTGTCCTACCGGAACTGGGGATTCAACCCGGTTGCCATGCCCTGGCCGGATGTGCCCGTGGCCTTGAAACAAGGTGTTATCACGGGTCTGGACCATACCCTGGCCGTGTGCTACCTGACCAAAAAATTTGAAGTGGCCAAATATTTTACCGAGATCAACTATGCCCAGGGGCTGTTTATCTGGATTTTCAACAAGGCATGGCTGGCCAGCCTGCCTGGAGATTTGCGCCAGGCCTTTATTGAGACTGTCCATGATGTGGCGGCTGAAAACCGGAAAAGAACGGCTGTCTGGGAAGCAGACAACAAAAAGGCAGCCCAGGGGGAAGGCGTGGAATTCATTCAGCTGCCGGACGCGGAAATAGAGATCCTCAAAGACCAGAGCCAGCCCACCTATGAAAAATATGCCGAAGAAATCAACCGGCTGTATCCCGGAGATACTTACAGGCCGGATAATTTCTTAAAAGAAGTGCAGGATTTTTTAACCGAATAATATCGGATAGTTGACTGACGGGGAAGGCCTGTTTGTTTTGAGCAGGCCTGACTCTTTTATCAATCATTGAACCCGGAGTTGGTTATATATGCGTGGGAAAATATTGAAGAAACTGGATACAGCTGCCAGTCATTTTGAAGAATGGACCCTTTTCATTATTGTGATCACCGCGTTGATCGCGTTGTTTTTCAATGTGGTGCTGCGGTATGGATTTAATTATACCCTTGCCTGGAGTGAAGAGCTGGTGCGGATTGTGATTATTTACTCCACGTTCATAGGCGCCAGCGTGGCCGTCAAGCAGCGGGCCATGATCCGTATTGACGCCGTGGTCCAGATTTTTCCCAGAATCAAAAAAGGCCTGACCTTTTATACCAATATCCTGATGCTGGTGTTTGCCGGGATGATGATTTATTATGGATATAAAATGACCCATCTCCAGCTTTTGACCCACCAGAAAACCATCATCATGCAGATCCCTTTGGTTATTGTATACGCCGTCATGCCGGTGACAGGCTTGATGGTGTTTCTCAGGACGGTTCAGGTGATGGTTCAGGATTTTACTTCAAAATAAAAAGGGCCGTTTTCCATGCAGACAAATGATCTGATTATTCTTTGTGTTCTTTTGGGGTGCATGTTTACCTATGTACCCGTTTTTTTGTGTCTGTTTTTTACCGCGGCCATCGGGCTGATTTTTTTTCTGGACATGCCCCTGGGCCTGTTGATTCAGACCCTTTTCAGGAGTCTGGATAATTTTTCTCTGGTGGTGGTGCTGTTTTTTATCCTTTGCGGCAATATCATGAGCAAGGGAAAAACCGTGGAAAAACTCATCAACCTGGCCAATGCCCTGGTGAGCTGGCTGCCGGGGGGCTTGGGCATGGCAGGGGTGATCGGATGCGGGCTGTTCGGGGCCATCTCCGGTTCCACGGTGGCCACGGTGGTGGCCTTAGGCGGATTCATGATCCCGGCGTTGATGAGAAACGGGTATGATGAAAAATATACCCTGGGGCTCATGACCACCTCCCCGAATTTAGGCGTGAT
>JAIPDL010000101.1 GCA_021737695.1 Desulfotignum sp.
TTCCCGTCAAGGAGATTACGGCTTTGTGATGCCTCAGGCAATGCCAGTGAGATTGGAAAAAATATTACGAAGTAAAAAAAATATCTGATGCATGAAAAGCCGATTTTACAGCATTTTTAGGTTCATCGAGAATTGCTGTTCAGTTTGATTTTGTAATGATTTTCAAACCCAGACAGTTTAGCTGACATAATTCGTGGTTTTTCAAGTCTTTCAGCAAGTTTTTTCTTGAATTGCTTCTGCAAAGGACTATCGAGTTTTTTCCACTCCTTTAATGTCGATGGAAGAAATTTAAGACTATAGCTCATCTATGTCCACTTCTACAGCAAACTCCTTTTCATGCTGCCGTTCTTTGATAATTAAGCCAAATTGATAATCTTCGATTTGTTCAAGCATTATTTCATATGTATCAGCGGGGATAAGATATGCCGTCGGTTTATTATGGTTCAAAATAGCTATAGGTTCACCTTCCGCCTGTTCGATAAGAGAGGAAGGATTCTTTTTTAGCTCTGAGATACTTGCTGAGCACTTTGCCAAAACTGATTCCATTTCGACCTCCTTTGGATCTATATAAAGTTCTTTTATTGGTTTTAATATAGGTCATAAAAAAGTTTTTGGCAAGGAAGATATTTTCAACCGGTTAACGGGGAGCTGAGGGGCCATGGCTTTTTAAACCCCAAAACTCCGATAAAAAGTAAATTTTTCCTGAACCAAATACTTCTGAAAAGGCCGCGCAGTAAGCCTGATCCCTCTCGAGCGTTTTGTTGGGCCAATATTAATATTAAAAAGAAAATAATCTTTGAAGTATTGAAATAACATCCAACTGACTTTTTGAGTCTATTGTGCCTATCTTTTTTATCAGTCGTATTTTATCGATTGTTCGAAGTTGATCTAAAACAATTTGTCCCTTCTTTTTTTGAAAAGTACAGGAGACACGAGTTGGATATCCTTTTTGGGCAGAAGTCATTGGTGCAATGATCACTGTTCGGATGTTGTGATTCATTTCATCAGGAGAAATAACTAAGCAAGGCCTTGTTTTTTTTATCTCTGAACCAACGGTAGGATCAAGGTTAACTAAGTAAACATCAAAACGTTTCACTACCATTGCCATTCTTCCTCATCCCATGAATGTGAAATATTATCATCAATGATTGGCTCGTCATCATTGTTTTCCCCCATGGCCTTGAAGGCGGCATCCCATCCATCACGAACATCTTTAACAGGTCGAATGATGATTTGATCTTTTTCAACCTCAATTTCAACATCATCCATAATGCCTGTTTGATCAAGGATAGGTTTTGGGATACGCAAGCCTTGGGAATTACCAATTTTTATTATATGTGCGCGCATTAGATTTCTCCTTTATTATTTAATGTAAATACATTGTAATTACATTTCTAGAAAAAGGCAAGCGCATTTTTTTTGAGACCCAACTTAGAGTTGAGTGGCGCGCCGATGAGTTCAACGTGAGACTGCTGAAGTTTACCGCGTCCACTCAAGCGTCTTGTTCGGTAAGAATTGATAATAGGGTGTTTTTGTCGAAGGTTGAAATATTAAAATCAGCGACAATTTGGCACCCTTGCTCAACTAAGTTAATGAAATCTTGTGCATCAGAAAAATAATTTTTAAATGCAAAACGCACTTCTTCCGAAGTATCAGCTTTCACCAAAACAATATCTTTATCTGGGTTACTTTTTTCTAATTCAAATAAGTCCCGAAGAGCTTCAGGGGCACTTCTGTATGTTTTTATTTCTAGCTCTCCTGTTTGAGAAAAAATTAAGATGGCATTTCGCTTCTCAGAAACACTTGTATTGACTGAATTAAGACCTTTTAACAATTTTAGTAAATTCAATTTGTTTTCTGCCTCTAGAAATTCTCGAACTAAATCGATATTTGATTTCTCAGGGAATGGGCCAGTCATATTCTCGTAAGATCGTGCCAAAATCTCACTTGCAAGCGCCATCGCGTGTTGATATCTTTTATCTCCTTGTTGGAACTTTGGCTGACTCGTTGTAATGAAACCAATAACCTCAACAGCAGTAGCCCAGGCATGTTGGATGGCTGTTCGATATTGAAGTTCTACCAAAAGCCCTTTGAGATGCTGGCCTGATATAGAATTTACATCGTAAGAGTAAACATCATGAATTCCTCTGTATCCTGTGTTCTTTGGGATTTTAATATAGTCGTATTTATCTAATTTATTCTTTCTTTTATGATGGAAACGTGCTTTTAGAAAAACATCGCGAAATGCATAAAGAGAGTCAATGTCTCTGAATATTAATCGACATCCCGCCACATCGTCCATTCTCGCGAGCTGCATTCCTGGTAATCTTTTGAGTTTGTCAAATATTGTCGTCTTTCGTTTATGCCTTTGAGCCACAGTAATATTCTGGCCTTTTGTCCGATTACGCAGAATTGCCTGGAATGTATTCAATACTGCTCGATGCGCAGCCCTCCATTCTTCGATGATATTTAAGTCACCTAAATTATAGGTCTGATTGCGAACATTCTCGCCAGCACGATTGACTTTAGATTTAGAACCACCTGGGAATGTATTCATTTTGTGTCCATATTCACTTCTTATATTTCACCGAACAGTCATTATATATCATGACGTAAATGACAGATTCCACCTCGCTTTCCAACCCTCATATGTTTTCCTTATTGTAATGTCAACAAAATTTCATATATTGACGATACGTTTTGACATATAATCAATAATTTCAGGAACACCATGACCACGAATCGCGAAACAGGCGACCTGGCCGGCTTTTACCGTGCCCAGGGAATCAGTCAAGGGAAATTAAAATATTACACTGGATGGAGGGAATTGATCAGCCATGTTTCCGGCATTCATGCGCTGATGCTGAAACTGATTCACGCCGGCGGCATGCGTTCACACCCTCCTGCATTCCTTTGCCACGCACTTGCTTCAGGACGGATATGATATCCGCACCGTGCAGGATCTGTTAGGCCATAAGGATCTGAACACGACCATGATCTATACCCATAGATTGAAGCGGGGACTCGGCGGCGTTGTGAGTCCGGCGGAATTTCTGAAATGACCGGGACAGGCCGGCTGCCTCCTCCCCTTACTGCCGGATACCGGCCGTGGTGATCAGGTCCGAGGCTTCCGTGGCCAGGGTGAGCAGCACGGAGATATACTGTTTTTCGATGGCATCCAGGGAATATTCCTTGGAAGGAAAATCCAGGCTCACGGCCCCCACCACGGATTTGGTCTGCAAGTTCATCATGGGGGCCCCGATGCTGATCACCCCGGTCATATATTCCTTGTTATTGATGGAATACCCCCTGGTTCGGGTGTTGCGGATATCTTTCCGGATCTCGTCGATGTCCACCAGGGTGTGCGACGTCAGTTTTTGGGGTGCCAGGTCGGCAAAATAGTGTTCCAGGTCGTCGGGGCCCAGGTTGGCCAGCACGATCTTTCCCATGGCCCGGGCATAGAGTTCATCCATGATCAGGGGCAGGTGGAACGATACCAGGTTGGGCATTTCCCGGCGGTACAGGGAGATCAGTTTGTACCCGTCGATGAGGGCCGAGTCGATGGAAATGTGGTGTTCAAAAAATGTCTTGTCAATGATGGGCTTGATGCCCTGGTAGATGTCAAATCCGTGAAAGCATTCATGGCCCAGGGAAAACGCCTTGGGCCCTATGCGCAGGGATTTGTCCGTGATGTTTTTGCGCAGATATCCCAGCTGGACCAGGGTGTTGACCATGCGGTAGGTGGAGGTCTTGTTGATCCCGGTGAGGGTGGATATCTCCGTCAAAGACCGGGAAGGATTTTCCCGGCCGAACAGGTTCAGGATGGACAATCCTTTTTCAAGGGTTTTGGAAAAATACTGGTCTTGCTTGCCTGCCATGGTATTCACTGGTCTCTTTTTTCTGGTTACAGGGTGACGGATCGCTGTCATCATCTGATCCGGACTAGGGCATACCATATTTATCCGTCGCATGGAACAAAAAAAACACAAAAAACGACCGGAAAAAGTATTGACATTTAAAAAAAACTCTTTTAGATTCAAATATAGAATAGCTGTTACTGTTATAGTAACGGATTGGCCCAATAAACACAAACCAAAGGGGAGGTCTCATGAAAAAATTATTTCTTTTTTTGATCGTGGCAGCGATGTCTGTGTGTCTGATGGCGCCGGCGCAGGTATTTGCCAAACAGGTAAAATAAAAAAGGGAACACTGAAATCCAGGTAAGAGAAGACTATGCGATCTGTGAAAACTTTAAAAAAAAGGTGCACAAATGGCCATTGTGGCCTGCACGGAAATGAGCACCATAGATGAAAAAATGCCGCTTCCATCCATAGATGCAGCAAATGTTCTGGCTGGGGAAATAGTAAACCGTGCAAAAAAATACTATTCATAATATCATTAACATTAATTTAAAATCTGTTCCAAATCAGGAGGAAACAATGTCAAAATTTAAACTTATCTCAATGATCGTATGTGTATCGCTTTTATTATCGGTAAACGCTTTTGCAGGTCCTAAAGTTATGAGAATCGGCTGGGCAACGCCTATGGAACATGATTACGGCGTTTTTATCAAAAAATTTGCAGAGCTTACTGAAAAATACACTAATGGGGAAATTGAAATCAAAATGTTCCCCTCAGCCCAGCTTGGAAACGAAGACGGTGCATTCAAATCCTTGCAGATGGGTACTGTTGATGCTTATATCATCAGCTGCAACAACATCTCACCCCACTATCCCCTGATGAATGTTTTTGTACTTCCCTATATTTTCCCAACCCAGGAATCTGTACCCGAAATTCTCAGCGGTCCTGTGGGAAAAAAATTTTTTGAACAGATGCAGAAAAAAACTAAGGTACATTACCTGACCTACGGACCGGTTGTTTACCGTGACGTTTATAACACCAAGAAAGACATCAAATCCCTTGAAGATTTTAAAGGTCTAAAATACAGAGTTCCCAAAAACGCGGTAATGATCGAAACCTATAAAGCGTTCGGCGCAGAGCCCAGTCCCCTTGCCTGGTCTGAAACACCGACTGCCCTCCAGACCGGAACTGTTGACGGCGGCGACAACGGTATCAGCGTTATCAAGGATATGAAATTTTATGAACTGGCAAAGCACCTTACCGTTCTTGAGCACTTTATCGCCTTCAGCCCGCTCATGGCAAGCAGCCGTTTCATGAAAAAACTCAATGATGATCAGAAAGCTGCTGTTAAAAAAGCTGCTGCGGAAGCAAATGTTTACATTAACGGCATAACCCAAGCTGCAACAGAAGAAATCAGAAATTTCCTGGCATCCAAAGGCATGACAGTGAGCAGGCCGGACAAGGCTGAATTTATTGAAGCAGCCCAGACAGTTCAAGATCTTTTTGCTGATAAAAACGGCGCTGAGTTCAAAAATCTGGTCATGGAAGTTAGAAAAGCAACCAAATAGAGAATTTCCATTGTTGCTGCTGAAAACATCTGTGCCTTTTCCACCATTTGTGAATCGGCACAGGTGTTTTCCATCCCATTTACAGTATTCTCAGCAAACCCCGATTCAGAGGAAAGGATATGATGTCTAAAAATCGTCCGGTTTCAATCATCAAATTGATTGACGACAGGTTTGAAGAAATCATCTGTGCCATTTCATTCAGCATGGTGGCAATCTGTGTTTTTCTTCAATTTTGCATAAGGGCCATTTTCGGCTCAGCCTTGGCCTGGCCTGAAGAGCTTGCCATATACGGTATGGCCTGGGGCGTTTACATGGGTTCTTCAATGTGCGTGCGTGAAAAAGCGCATTTGCGGATCCTGCTGGCCGTGAAATCGCTGCCAAGAAAATTGGCCATTTCAGTAGTTGGATTCGGAGACCTGTGCTGGCTTGTTTTTAATTTATTCATGGTGGTTGTGGGATTTGATTATATAGCACTCCTGTTTGAACAGGATTTTATCTCACCTGCCCTGGGGATTAATCAGAAATGGCCCCAGAGCATTATTGTTGTCGGTTATCTGATGATGAGTTTTCGTATTATCCAGCATTACATTCTTTGGATCAAAGACGGTTGCCCTGATCTTCCTGCTTAACATCTGCGCCCGTTAATCACTACCAATGAAACGAGAATGTAAAAAAACAATAAAATCAAGGTAATTTCGTTATGGATCCAACAATTTTAATGCTTATCGTTTTTGTGCTAACAATTGTTATTGGAATTCCAATTCCAATTGGGGCCAGCATGGCAACTGCGATCGGCTTGTATTTCCTGGATATCCCTTTTGGGCTTCTGGCCCAGACCGCTTATCAGGCCTATGAACCCTTTCCTCTTTTGACCATCCCTTTATTTATTCTTTCAGGCCGTTTGATGCAATGGGGCGGCATGGCGGAAAGAATAATTGCCATAGCAGACAAGCTCGTGGGCTCCTTCAGTGGAGGCCTCGGCCATATCAGCATTGTCGGGTGCGGATTTTTTGCATCCCTGTCCGGTTCCGGAACTGCAACAACAGCAGCAATCGGTACGGTGACCATCCCGGCCATGAAAAACGACCAATATTCAGACCGGTTTGCAGGCGGTATTGTGGCAGCCAGCGGTGCATTGGGAACCATGATTCCTCCAAGCAACATGCTGGTCATGTACGGTCTGGTTGCGGGGCAGTCCATCCCCAGATTGTTTTTAGGCGGTGTCCTGCCAGGCCTTTTACTGATTTTGCTTCTGCTGCTTGTCACCTGGGTCATTGCCAGGATGAACGGATTTGGAGGTAAAGGCACCTTTAACGCCAGAGAACTTGGCAAGGCCCTGTGGGACGGCAAATGGGCAGCATTTACACCGTTTCTTATTCTTGGCGGCATTTATATGGGGCAATTCACTCCGACTGAAGCAGCTGGTGTTGCAGTCTTTTATGCCCTATTCGTGGGCGTGGTTATTTATCGTGAACTCACATTTGAACACATTATGGAATCCTTGAAATTTACCGGACTGTTTGGGGGAATGCTGCTGATCCTAGCCCCGACAATTGCCTTTGGTCAGCTGGTGGCGCTGTATCAAATACCCGCAATTGTAGAAGGTTTCATCACCAGCATAACATCCAATCCAGCATTTGTTCTTGTGTTGATAAGCATATTGTTCATGATCGTTGGAATGTTCATGGATTCCCTGGCCCAGGTGGTTATTTTCACTCCTGTTCTGCTACCGGTTGTAAAATCACTGGGCATTGATCCGATCTTTTTCGGTGTTCTTATTGCCCTGACATGTGAGATTGGATTTCTCACACCTCCTGTGGGTGCCAACCTTTTTATTTCAGCACGTATTCTGAACAACACACTGGAAGAGATTTCCATAGGTGTACTGCCCTTTCTTGCGGTCTACCTGGTGGTTCTTGCCCTGTTCTGCTTTTTTCCGGAATGGGTCACATGGCTGCCTGACCTCTTATATGGTGTGTCATCTTAAAACTTATAAATTATAATTTTAACAGGGAGAACATCATCATGGGTACAAAACTGGCCGTCATTGGTGCAGGAAACGGAGGATTTGCAATCTCGGCTGACCTGGGCCTGGCAGGATTTGATATAAACCTGTACGAATTCCCGGAATACGGGGATAATATAGCTCATTTTTCAGAAAATACCGCTATTGAGATCACCGGCAATGCCCGTGTTGGAACCTATGTGCCGGACCTGGTAACAACTGACATACAAAAAGCCATTGCAGGTGCAAAAGCAATCCTTGTGGCAACCCAGGCAAAAGCCCATGACAGACTGATACAGCTTCTTGGGCCTTACCTTAAAGAAGAACAGGTTATTTATCTGTTTTCAGGTTATGCAAGTTCCATCCGGTTTTCAACAGTCTTGAAAAATGACTTTGGGATAAAAAATGTTCTTTGCGCAGATGTCATGACCCTTCCCTATGCCTGCAGGAAATCCGGACCAACTTCTGTTGATGTCCTGAGAAGAACCGGCAATCTTGGGGTTGCGGCTTTTCCTGCTGACAATACAGATAAAATCTTTCCATTGTTTGAAAAAATGTACCCGCCGGGATATAAGGCAGACAATGTTATGCAGATCGGCCTGTGCAACCAGAACATTATCCTTCACCCCACCATCACTATAATGAATGCCGGAGCAATTGAAAGATACAACGGTAAATTCAACTTTTACGAACATGGGTGCACCCCGTCGGTTGAAACGGTTTTCAAGGCACTGGACAAAGAACTGCTGGATATCTTCAAGGCCCTTGGGTTTCCTGAGGAATCATCCATAGATGCCGTTGAGAGACGGTTTGAATTACCCTGGGAAGAGATCCAGGCCATTCGAAAATCGTGGACCATAAATGGATTCAACACCTTGAATACCAGGTTTATCACCGAAGATGTTCCTGAAGGGCTTGTGTTCATGTCATCTGTCGGTCAATACTGCAATGTTCCAACACCAGTTTGCGATGCAATGATCACTCTTGCAGACGTAACCATGGGCCAGGATTATCGCAGCAGTGGCAGAACCATGGAAACAATGGGTTTGTCCTCCATAAAACCGGAAAATCTGCACAGATTCCTGACAACAGGAGATGTTTAAATTTTTACTTAACCATCGACATGATTTGCTGCAGGTTTTTTTGAGCACGTATTTAAAGTAAGGAGCAGGAAAATGTTTGAGTATTTAATCATTAATGCCACCATTGCCGATGGAAGCGGCAGTCCGCTTTATAACGCAGATGTGGCAGTTAATGGAGATAAAATAGAGGCGATTGGTAATTTTTCGTCCATGGAAGCAGCAAAAATCATTGACGCACAAGATCTTTTTCTCTGTCCAGGCTTTATCGATATACATACCCATTCTGATTTAAGCCTCCTGACTGATAACCGTGCCCAGACAGCCCTGCACCAGGGAGTGACATCAGAAATCGTGGGCCAATGCGGATACAGCTGTGCACCCAACTGCAGTCTTGAAAACCTGAAAACCATGCTCGGTTATGATAACTCCATTGAAATCAGCTGGGACTCGGTTCAAGGCTACTTTGACCTGCTTGAAAAAAACAGGACAGCCATCAATGTAGGTGCAATGACCGGCCACGGCTCAACCCGCAAAATGGTTATCCCGGGCGGATGCGGAACTCTGGATGATGATCAGCTCTCACACTTTTGCGATATTCTGGATACAGCACTCAGCCAGGGTTCCAAAGGGTTGTCAGTGGGGCTTGAGTATGAACCCGGTATTTATAGCTCAACTAAAGAGCTGACAAAACTGTGCGAAGTTGTGGCAGAACATAACGGGGTTTTCGCAGCCCATGTCCGAAACCGTGATTTACACTATGACATGGGGTTCAGTGAAGTCCTGGGAATTGCAAGACGGACAGGGGTCTGCCTTGAGATATCCCACATAAGCCCCAAATTCGGAGCACCGGAAGATGCAGCCCGGCATGCTGTAGACATGATAGAACGCTGCCAGGATTCAGGCGTTGAAGTAGGGATGGACATCATTCCTGATAACTGGGGCCCGACATTCATGGTATCTGCCCTGCCTCCATGGGCCTTTGAAGGTGGTCTGAGTAAAACCATGGTAAGGCTTGGGAATAAAAAACAAAGACAGTTGATGAAGGAAGGCCCAAGTGAAATATGGCAGCTTGTCCTACAGAAACGATGGGACCTTATCCGGCTGGTGAATGTTCCTGGAAGATCTGAGCTCAGCGGTAAAACCATGCATGAGGTTGGTGAAATTTTAGGGTGTGACCCTCATGATGCAATGTTTGACCTTCTCCTGGAGGCTGGAGATGAAATGGCAAACATTTTCTGGGCCGGTTATAATTTTGCTGAAAATTTCCAGAGAGAACTGATAAAACGGCCCTATTGCGGACTGATATCGGATGCTCAGAGTGTTGCAAATGACGGTCCCCTTGCCGGTTATCGGGGAGCACGTTCAGTCTATGGATGGGTGCCGCTCTTTTTTGAAAAATATGTTCTTGGGGACAACGCCTTATTTTCAATGGCAGAAGGTGTGCGCCGTTTGACAGGCCTTGCTGCTCAACGCTTGAGGATCAAGGACAGGGGATTTATCAGGCCTGGATTCAAGGCAGATATAACCCTGGTGAATCCTGAGCGCATCAAGTGCAACGCCAGTTTTGAAAATCCATGTGTATATCCTGACGGTTTTGAATATGTCATGGTAAACGGAAGTCTCGCAATCAACAAAGGCCAATACCAGGGTTCCCTCGGCGGGCAGACCATACGGCACTGATCAAAAATGAATGCTCTTACACGATATTAACCAGGTTATGGCGGTGCTGTGGTTCCCATAGAGCAAATCATTGCACTGCTTAACCTGGCGCGATTATTTATAAACAAAAACCCCGGAATCAAACCAATTTGAATATTTTACTTCGAACTGGCTGGAGTGTTGGAAAATGTCAGAAATAAAAGAATAAATCTCTGGCTGCCCAAAGCGTTTGGATATTGATATCTTCAGAAAAATCAGAACAGATACGGACACAACAGATGCGTGACTTTAATCTAATATGGAGAACACGATAAATGCAGCATTTAAAAACAGCGGTGAAAACCGCTGAATCCCACAGTGAAACCATCCGGCCGGCCGTTGAAAAGATGCTGGCCGATATCCGGGCCAACCGGGAAACAGCCGTGGAAGCCCTGGCATTGAAGTTTGATAACTGGACCGACCCGTTCATTCTCAGTGAAGAGAAAAAACAGCAGTTGATTGACACGGTTCCCGACGCTGTCAAGGCAGATATCCGGTTCGCACACCAGCAGGTGTCGGCGTTTGCCAAAGCCCAGCGGGACAGCATCAAAGAATTTGAAACCCAGATTTATCCCGGGGTCCGTCTGGGACAGCGCATTATTCCCATGGATGTGGCCGGGTGTTACATCCCCGGGGGCCGTTTCGCCCATGCCTGTTCCGCTGTCATGAGTGTGGCCACGGCCAAGGCGGCCGGTGTGAAAACCGTGATTGCCGCCTCCCCTCCCCGGGGAAAGAGCATTGCTCCGGCTGTGGCCTATGCCATGGACATATCCGGCGCCGATATCATCCTGGAGATGGGCGGGGTCCAGGCCATTGCCTCCATGGCGTTCGGGCTGTTCACGGGCAATCCGGCCAATATTCTGGCCGGGCCGGGCAATGCATACGTGGCGGAAGCCAAGGCATTGCTGGCCGGATCGGGTGTATGCGCCATCGATGTATTTGCCGGCCCCACGGAATCCGCCGTGATTGCCGATGACACGGCCGATCCCATGACCATTGCCGTGGACCTGGTGTCCCAGGCCGAGCATGGGTATGATTCGCCCGTGTGGCTGTTCACAGACTCCAGACAGCTGGGGGAACAGGTATTGAAGATGATGCCCCAAATAATCGCTGATCTGCCGGATCCGGAAGTGGCGGCCGCATCCTGGCGGGATTATGGAGAAATTATTCTGTGTGACGACTGGCAGGAGATGGCTGCGGTCAGTGACCAATATGCCCCCGAACATGTTCAGGTGATGACCAAGGACAACCAGTGGTGGTGCGATCACCTCACGGCCTATGGGTCTCTGTTTATCGGAGATTACTGTACCGTGGCCCAGGGGGATAAATGCTCAGGCACCAACCACATACTGCCCACCCGCAAGGCCGGTTATTATTCCGGCGGCCTGAACGTGCACAAATTTCTCAAGATCTGCACATTTCAGGAAATTGAAAAACAGGCCTGTCTGGAAATCAGCTCCCGGGCCTCCCGGTTATCCCGGGTGGAGGGCATGGAAGGTCATGCCCGGGCCTGTGACTGGCGGCTGAAAAAATTCTTCCCGGATCAGGAATGGGATTTCAATGTCTATTCCCAGAAACATTACTCATAACCGTTGTCAGAATAGTAAGGTGGATGGATATGCCTGTACAAACCGAACAACCCATGATGTTTTCAAAAAGCTTTACCCGGCAGGAACCCATTTCCCAGCCGGCCATTGACAGTGCCGTCCGTGTATTGCAGTCGGGACGGCTTCACCGGTACAATGTGGTCAACGATGAGGTGTCTGAAACCGCGCTGCTGGAAAAAGAGTTTGCCGCATATATGGGCAGCCGATACTGCCTTGCCTGTGCCTCCTGCGGCAGTGCCATGTATCTGGCGTTGAAAAGCGCCGGGGTCCGGCCCGGGGATGGTGTGCTGTGCAACGCCTATACCCTGGCACCCGTGCCGGGCGCCATCCATAACACGGGGGCTAAAATCATTCTGGTGGAGATCACGGATGACTACACCATCGATTTTGACGACCTGGCGGCCAGGGCGGCGGAAAAAGATGTCAAGTGGTTCATGATGTCCCATATGCGGGGCCACATTGCCGACATGGACCGGATCATGGAGATCTGCCGACAGCACGGGATCACGTTGATCGAAGACTGCGCCCATACCATGGGGGCCCGGTGGAACGGACAACTGTCCGGTTCTTTCGGCACGGCCGCCTGCTTCAGCACCCAGACCTACAAGCACATGAACTCCGGCGAAGGGGGTCTGCTGGTCACGGATGACCCGGACCTGATGGCCAGAGCCATCATCTATTCCGGGTCTTACATGAATTACGACCGGCACCTGTCCCGGCCGGATGATGCCGTGTTTGAAGCGATCCGGGAACTGGTACCCAATTATTCCTGCCGCATGGACGACCTGCGGGCCGCGATTTTAAGACCCCAGCTGGAAATTCTGGATGACCAGTGCCACAGGTGGAACCGGCGGTACCGGCTCCTGGAATCCCGGCTGAATAAGATCCCGGGCCTCTTCTGTCCAAAGCGGGACCCAAAGGAGCAGTATGTGGGCAGCTCCATCCAGTTTAACCTGAACACGGATGATCCCGCCGTGATCCGCCGGTTTCTGGAAACCTGCCTTTTGCGGGGCGTGGAACTCAAATGGTTTGGCAACAAACGGCCCGTGGGATTCACCAGCGCCTACAGCAGCTGGAAATATTTTGACAATTTGCCCGAATTACCCAATACTGACCGTATATTGGCCGGCATGTGCGACATGAGAATTCCCCTGACCTTTGATCTGGCGGACTGTGAATCAATTGCCCAGATCATTGCCGATGTGGCGGTCAGTGTGCTGCCTCGTAACCCTGAATAAAAAAATGGAGACAACAAACCATGAACAGACAGATTATTGCCACAGACAACGCCCCAAAAGCCATTGGCCCATATTCCCAGGCCGTGGCTGCCAACGGATTTTTGTTTACATCCGGCCAGCTTCCCATTGATCCGGCAACGGGTCAGCTGGTGACAGGGACCATTGAAGAACAGGCCCATCAGGTTTTCAAGAACCTGTCCGCCATTGCCAAAAGCGCCGGCGCCGGGCTGGCAGATGCCGTGAAAACGACTGTTTTTCTGTCGGATATCAACAATTTCAAGGCGGTCAACGCCGTGTATGACCAGTATTTCACCGAACCGTTTCCTGCCCGCAGTGCGTTCCAGGTCGGGGCGTTGCCCTTAAACGCCGACATTGAGGTGGAAGCGGTTTTTCAATTGCCGTCATAAAGCAAACACCTTTTTAAAAACAATATAGAATTTAAGGAACACCATGAATTTTACACGATTTCCCAGACGAAAATATATTCAGACCCCCACTGCCATTGAATCCATGCCTGCATTGAGCCAGGCGTTGGGCGGAAATGTCAATCTGTATATCAAACGCGACGATCAGCTGCCCGGGGCCGGCGGCGGCAACAAAACCCGGAAACTGGAATTCTGCATTGCCGATGCCATGGAAAAAAAAGCAGACACCATCATCACCTGCGGTGCCGTGCAGTCCAACCACTGCCGGCTGACCCTGGCATGGGCC
>JAIPDL010000009.1 GCA_021737695.1 Desulfotignum sp.
AGCGGGCCGAAACCCTGTCCGGGGGACAGCAGCAGCGGGTGGCCATTGCCAGGGCGTTGATGCAGACCCCCAAAATGGTGCTGGCGGATGAACCCATCGCCTCCCTGGACCCGTTGAGCGCGGAAAAAGTGATGACCGCGCTCAGAGAGATCCGGGACCGGGATCAACTCACCGTCATCTGCAACCTGCACACCCTGGATACGGCCAGAACCTACTGCGACCGGGTGATCGGCATGCTCCAGGGCAAAATCGTGTTTGACGATGTGCCGGCAAAACTGACCCCGGCAGTGATCAAAGATATCTACGGCGCCGATACAGAGCTCAATGAGTCCGTGACCTCCACCTCGATGGACACGCCGGCCAGAAAACCGACCCCGCGCCGTCTGGCACCGGCCATGGCTGCCCTGACCGCCGGTTGATCATCAAAGGAGATGGGTCAGATGAACTGTTCTTGACTTCATACCTGGCATGAATTACATGTAACATTATGGGGTAATATGATCAGGAGAATTGATATGAGTGTTGCTAAAAGGGTGCAAAAACATCGGGAAGCATTGCGTGCAATGGGCCTCAGGCCTCTGCAGATTTGGGTGCCGGACACCCGGCGAAAAGGGTTTGCCCAGGAATGCCGCCGTCAGTCCCGATTGATCGCCAGGGATTCCCATGAACAGGAAGTGATGGACTGGATCGAAACCGTTTCTGATTCAGACGGCTGGACAGCATGACCCGGGGAGATCTGATTTCCGTGATCGTGCCGGGGGATTATGGAAAACCAAGACCGGCTGTGATCTTACAATCTGACCTTTTTGAAGAACATCCCTCTGTTGTCATCCTGCCGGTCACCTCTACATTGCAAGAAACCCCGCTTTTCCGGATCCGGCTGTGATCGTTGGGGAAACCAATATCATCCGTTTCATTGCACATCGCGGCGAATCTTTTCTGGCACCTGAAAACACCCTGGCAGCGGTGAATCTTGCCTGGAAACTGGGTTCAGTGTTTGTTGAAGTCGATGTTCATTTCTCTTCAGACCATCAAGTGATGGTCTGTCATGATGACAGGGTATCCAAAAGTGCCGGAGACAAACCGGTCATTTCGCAAACGCATTCCAGAGAGCTTCGCAGATTGGACGTGGGATCATGTAAAAGTGCTGCATATCAAAACGAAAAAGTGCCCTTTCTGGAAGAGATCATCGCCACCATTCCGGAACAGGGCAAACTGCTTGTGGAAATCAAATGCGGACCTGAAATTCTGCCGGCTCTCCAGCAAATTGTGGCAGACAGCCCCAAAAAAGACCGGTTGATCTTTATCAGTTTTGGATGGGAAACCATTACAGCGTTGAAAAACCGGTTTCCCGGCCATCGCTGCTACTGGGTCAGTGAAGACAAAACAGGGTTGTCAGATAAAATCAAGGCATGTGCCGATAACGGGCTCGCCGGCATTGACCTGTATTATAAAATCATTGACGCTGAAATCATTGAAAAGGCGCATCGATCCGGACTGGAAGTCCTGTGCTGGACCGTCGACGATCCGGCAGAAGCCCGGCAATTGATTAATCTGGGGGTAACCGGCATCACAACCAACCGGCCCGCCTGGCTGAAATCAAACGTCACCCGGGGCTTTCATGGATGACCAGGAATCGCGATGCGCAATTTAGAAAGCCGCATAGTCCGCCCGATCCCTCTCAAGCGTTTGGTTCGGCTCCCCCTGCACGGGATTCTCTAACGGTTTCAAGGATGTCCTCAGTAGTTGCCTTTGTTTTTATTCCAGTAACATCAAACGGAGATTTGGGGGATTTGGTAAATATAATTTTAAAAGTTTCACCCCCGCGGCGCTTAATGATAACCTCTTCTGATTTTGCAATATCAAGCACTGCAGAAAACTTTTGACGTGCTTCTGAATATGTATAAACTTTCATCAAATCACCTCCATGATTTTAACACCCATGCTCCTGGCAACTTCAATCATACGCTGGTCAAGAGTTATTAGTGGGCAGTGTAGCGAAATAGCGCACACTATAAAGTATGCATCATATGCGTAAATATTGAATTGAGATGCTGTTTTCAATGCTTCACGGATATTAACGCTACGCAGGTCAACAGGAATTTGCTGCGTCACATCCCATACTGGTAATAATTCTTCCGGTTGAATCCTTTTCCTTTTTAGCATTGCGTATAATGCATTTCCAATTTCAAGAGGTGTCGCGGCAAAGCGCTCAAATCCGGTTCCCGGAGCATTCATGAGTTACTGGCGGGATGGTGATCCACCAACGTATTCAAACCGGCCCGGCGGGTGCAAACCAGGCAAGCCGGGATAATGCCAAGGGTTTTCGGCCGTTGAAATATCCGCAGGCCGCATAATAGCGCAGGTCCTTCTGCCACAGCGAGAAGAAACGCGGATCATGAGAAAGCCTTTTCAGAAGCCTTTTCGGACGGTGAAGGGTATCCAGCAGGGGGGAAAACAGTTCGGACGGATCACGGAAGCATTCCCAGTCACACTGGCGGCACTCCGGCAACGGATCTAATCTCGTCAAGTCCAGATCCGGAAAAGGCCCTAAGTCTTCCCGGCCCCGGTACCCGCAGGGGTAGGTGTGGCCGTCATCGGAACCGATGAAAAAATAATCTGTGCCGCCTCGGCATCCGGCTGTTTTCACGGCCGGACCGGGGGCAGGAGGCAATGCCTGGTGCTGGGCGATAAGGGTATGCAGGGCACTCAAGGGCGTGAAGATGCGCAAATAAGGCCGGTGACGAGTCACAGTGGCGGCCAGGGCCTGGTAGAGGGCCACTTTTTCTTCCCGGGTGAACCGCACCACGGCCTCCCCGGCCGTGGCCGCATACACCGCCTGAAGCCCGCCGTCCGAATCAGTATCTTCAATGCTCATGGGATAACAGGTGTTGGCAATGGTGAATCCCATGCGGGTCACCTGCCGGAAAAACCGGTCAAATGCGGCATGAAACCGCTGGTAAAACGCTTCCAGATACGCGGTGTCACTGGAAAAACCTTTCCGGTGAAGGTCCCGGGTCGATGGACCGCCCACCAGGCGGTTGATGCCCAGGTTCACCGACGGAAATATGCCGGCATCATGAAAAATGGGAATGGCCGTCTCTATCCCCCGGACCACGTCCGGCAGCCCCCGCATCTGTTCATGCACCTTTGGCACGGCAGAATCCAGACTGATCCAGAAATTTCTCAAAGGCGTTGCCGCCAGTTTGTCAGCCATGGCCTTGATCCGGTCTCGGAACCCCGGCTGCCGGCTGCCGCAGAACAGAAACCCGTTGGTACCGGTGCGGATATAAGGGATGCCGGCCCGGCCGGCATGGGAGATCCATTCCACGACCGGGTCCAGGTACAACAGGGGCTCCCCGCCTGTAAATGAAACCGCCTGGACCCCTTTTTCCCCGGCCGCATCCAGGATCTGCCGGATGGCATCGGCTTCCAAACGGGTTCGGCGGATATCCGCGGTCTTCCGCATGCCGCACTGGGGGCATGTGGCATTGCACTGATTGGTGATCTGGATGATCAGTTGTCCGGGTACCCGGTCTTTTGCCAGGCAGGTCACTGTCTTCAAAACAGAAAGAAGCGTCATGGGTTGTGTATCCTGTTGTCCGTTTTTTTCGTCAAAAAATCAGGGAGTCTTTCCATGGGTGATCATTTGGAGGCCTGCCATCCATCATCCATGATTCCCGGCTTCCAGGACAATCAGGCGGGGTTTTTCCCCCTTTGACCCGGGCCGGGTGTTTTCGTTCAGATATGCCGTAAAGTCCGGCAGGGGCATGGGCCGGGCATAACGGAATCCCTGCATGATGTCACAGCCTTCTTCCACAAGAAACGATTCCTGCTGCTGTGTTTCAACCCCTTCGGCGATCACGGTCATGGACATGGCACTGGCCATGGCAATGGCTGCCCGGACCAGGGTCCTGCCCTGGGAACCGGTTTCAATGCCGTGAATCAGGGATTGATCGATTTTCAGGGTGTTGATGGGAAGGTTTTTCAACATGTTCAGGGACGAGTACCCGGTGCCGAAATCATCCAGTTCGATATGAATCCCCATCTGCTGGAGCGATTCAAGGGTTGCCCGGCAGTTATCCAGATCATGGAGCAGACAGGTTTCCGTGAGTTCGAATTTCAACCGCCGGGGATCGATTTTGCTGCTTGAGATGATGGCTTTCACTTTTTCCAGAAAATGATCATCCGAAAACTGCCGGGCACTGATATTGACGGCCAGGGTAAACCCGGCCGGCAGATTCCGGCATTCCTGGAGTTTGACCAGGAGCTGGCAGGCGTTTTTCAGTACCCATTCCCCCAGAGGCAAAATGAGTCCGGTTTCTTCGGCAATGGGAATAAATACCCCCGGAGAGACCGGCTGTTTCCCGGCAGGAATCCATCGCAGCAGCGCTTCAGCACTACAGACGTTTCCCGTTCCCATAATCTGAGGCTGCAGATACAAAGAAAATTCATTCTGGGCCAGGGCTTTTTTCAAATCATAGGCCATGGCTGTGGTCCGGTCGACGATGGCCTGCCGTTTTTTGCTGAACAGACAGACCCGGTTCCGTCCCAGATCCTTGGCCTCATACATGGCCACGTCCGCGCGTTTGAGCAGTTCACTGGATGTATGGACATCCCCCTTGAAAATCACCGCACCGATGCTGGCGCTGGCATGACACAGATGATTTTTTTTCCCCAGAACATAGGGCCGGTTCAGGGAAATCCGTATTTTTTCCGCCACATCCAGGGCCATTTTCAGGCTGGTGTCATGATTGCCGTCCAGCCATTCCAGCAGCACGACAAATTCATCCCCCCCCAGACGGGCGGCTGTATCTGTCTGACGGATACAGGCATTAAGGCGCTGGGCCACTTCAACCAGCAGGGCATCGCCGATGTCATGACCGGAAGTGTCATTCAAGGTCTTGAAGTTGTCCAGATCCAGCATGAGAACCGACCCATATTTCCGGCTTCGATGGGATGCCGCAATGGCCTGGCCCAGGCGGTCTCCCAGCAGACGGCGGTTGACCAGTCCGGTCAGAGCATCGTACAGTGCCAGTTTCCGGATCTGACTTTCCGATTTTTTCCGGTCGGTAATATCCTGGACCGTGCCGGAAAGCACCTGCCTGCCGTCATGTTTCCTGACGGCTGCCTGCTGAAATATCATCCGTTCCTGTCCGTTTGGACAGATGATCCGGTATTCCATGGTAGCGGATTTTATTTGATCCACCACCCTTTTCAAAGCGGTTTTCACTGCCTGCCGGTCATCCGGATGAACCAGTTGAAGCGCACTTTGCTCATGGACATCAAACTGTTTTCTGTCCACACCGCAGATGTCATAGGTCTGATCTGACCAGGTCAATCTGCGGTCTGAAAACCGGTATTCCCAGTCTCCCACCCGTGCCAGTTTCTGGGCCGCTGTCAGGCGTTCGCGGATATGAGTCAGAGATCTCACACTGGTTTGAAGGGAGTTGATGGTTGCCCGGACATGACGTTCCAGAGGATAAAATATAAGCCCGGCCTCCAGCAGAAGTATCAGGATGGTTGCCCCCCAGATCATGGTCTCCAGTCTTTCGATTTTCACGATGGCGGCTCTCCCGATTTTCTGATATTCATCCACGGCGGCATCCAACATGGGTTCCAACACATGGGGGCCATAAGTGGTCAGATAGATATAGGAAAAAAATTTGGGATTGAGCTCATCATGGCCGGAAAGATAAATATTTCCCGCATGATTTAAAAAACGACTGAGAGCCATATCCAACCCCACGGAAGGATCTTCGAAAATGGTTTCCAGACGTTCATTGGACACGTTTGGAATGCCCTTTTCCCGGTTCCCATTGCGCAGGATATGATGTGTACCCTGCATTTTATGGATGGTCTTTCCCAGCTGAGCCCGTGCCATGTTGAATTCGGTTTCATCGTCAGTGGACACCATCAAACTGCTGAAATACGCAATGCGGTTGACAAGCCCTGACTGGTGTCCGGCCAGGTTGACCAGACTGGAAAATCCGCGCTGTTTTGATATCACGTTGTTCATGGTGATAAAGGATGCCGTCACCAGCAAGCCGATGGCGCTCAACGCCAGGATGTATCGAAGCCTTATATTTTTTACCGTTTTCAGATAATTCATGGATGTATATTTAACCCCAACCGTTTTGTTTTATGAGCAAAACCGGGCAAAAAGCCGGACGGCCCATCAACTATTTTGATAGATAATAGCAGGGGATTGTTAGAAGACTATTTTTTTACCGCGATTCTCAACCGGAAATGAAATTTTTTTTTACCCAGTGCTAATCATCCTGTAATAATCCCGTTTTAGGGTGATAAAAATTACTGTCAAGGAAAAGAAATGACCATAAACATTTGCAGGAAAACGCTGGAAACAGGCCTTTTCACCCAGATGCCGGATCTGATGGATCCTGAATTCGTTTTTCATCCCATTGTTCACGTTCATACCGGACATCTGTTCGGCATCGAGGCCCAATTCTCCGGCTTTACCGGGAACAATTTTGAAATTCGGACGGATCTGTTTGACACGGCCCGGGAAAAGGGCCTTCTCCATCAGGTGGACCTGTTTCTGCAACAGAGAATACTGACCCGGTTTTTTTCGTATCGAAAAGAAAACCGGGTCAGGCTTTTCCTTTGGCTGGATCACCGCATATGCCTGTCGCCGGATTATCAGCCCGGCAGTACCCTGGCCATGATCGAACACCTGGGACTGGCCCCTGCTGATATCTGCCTTGTCCTGCGAGTGGATCCGGATGTCATCATGGACGAGCAAGTGATTCACATATTGGACAGGTACCGGTCCCAGGGATTTCAGATAGCCTTGGCAGGCTATGATATCCGCTCTCAAGGGATTCAACTGCTGGACCGAACGGCACCGGATTATATGATCCTTCACCTGGACCTTTACCGTGATTTCAGGGAAAACGCCAAAACCCAACAGGTCCTGTCTTTTATGATCACCTATTCCCATCTGATGGGATGCCGGGTGATCGCCGGTGAGATCCAGACCGAGGCGGAATTCATCCAGTGCCGGGAATGGGGGTGTGATCTGATTCAGGGAGATGTGGTCCAGCCACCCGGTCACCGCCTGGATAACATCAAGTCCTGTTATGATACCATCAGGCAGATGACAAGAAGAGACCGACGGAACCATGACGATAAGCACCGTTCACTGACCGCTGGTGAAATCACTCACCTGGAACCGATATCATTCGGCTGCACCGTGGTCCATGTCTTTGATCAGTTCAGAACCAATCCGAACACCTCTTTTTTTCCGGTGATCGACCCGAATGGTGAACCTTTGGGCATTATCAGGGAAACCGCATTCAAACAGTATATTTTTTCAAAATTTGGCAGGCAATTGCTGGAGAACCCTTCTTTTGGCAGAGATATTTCCCGTTTTGTGACCAAAATTCCTGTGGCGGATGTGCACGCTTCCCTTGAAACTCTCATTGAAATCTACACCCGGTTCAATAATAACGAAGGCCTGATCATGGTGGACAACCTGAAATATGTCGGTGTGCTCAGTACCAATTCCCTGCTGAAACTGATCAATGAAAAAAATCTGACCCAGGCCCGGGATCAGAATCCACTCACCCAGCTGCCCGGCAACAACCTGATCCATGAATATTTGAGCAGCAGTCTGTCGGATGAGCAAGTGGATTATCACCTGATCTACTTTGATTTCGACAACTTCAAAGCGTTCAATGACCGGTATGGATTCCGAAGCGGTGACCGGGTCATTTTGATGTTTGCCGAACTCCTCAAAAAAACCGCATTTTCCGAAAACCGGTTCGTGGGCCATGTGGGAGGGGATGATTTCTTCATGGGAATTCGAAACAGTACCCTTGAAACCGTCGAAGAACAGATGACGTCCCTGGCCAGGGAATTCAAAAAGAATGTTGAAAGTTTCTATGATTTCGATACCGTGAAAAAAGGCTTTCTGTTGGCCATGGACCGGGAAGGTAAAAAACGGAACCTGCCCCTGATGACGGTCAGTGTGGCCATACTGGAACTGACGGCCGGTGACAAAAAGGGGCTGACGGTCGAAGACATGGCCAACATGCTGGCCGGACTGAAAAAAAAGGCCAAACGTTCCGATACCGGCATTGCCGGTGTCAGATCATTCAACAGCCCTGAGTTGCGCAGATAGAGTCCGGTCAGGACCCTTGTGAAAAAACCGCTTTTTCAATATTGTCTTTTAAAAATCCCTGTGCTATTCGGTCTATGCTATCAATAAAACAACCTTCTGGCCGGTTTTCAAGCCAGATCGGGAAAAGAGGTATCATGAAACCCTGGTTCATACATCTAATCGGTTTGCTCTTTGCAGTCTGCTGCACGCAACTGTATGGCTGCACATCTCCGCCCATGGAACAAATCGTCATCAAAGGCTCCACCACCATGGCACCGATGCTGGAAAGACTGGCAGCAGCGTATCAAAAGCCGGGTCACGACCAGATCATTATTGAGCCTACCGGCTCTCTGGCCGGGATTGCCGCACTGATTCAAAACGATTGTGACATGGCTGCCTCATCTGTTTCTGCGCCAACAAAACTTGTTCAGGAAGCCGAAAAAAAAGGGATCTCCCTGAAAGCATTCCCCGTATGCCGGGACAGGATCGTCCCGATTGTGAATACGGCCAATCCCTTGAATCAGTTATCCATCAAAGACCTCAGACATATTTTTTCCGGAAAGATATCCTCCTGGAAATCTTATGACATGGCCGATGCTAATATTCAAATTGTATTGAGACAGACCGCATCAGGCACCTGCAGAATGTGGGAACAACGCATCCTGAACGGTGCCTCGCCGGCACCCGGTCACATACAGGTATTCTCCAACAGCGGCGTTCTGGCGGCAGTGGCTGAAAACCGATACGCCATCGGTTATGTCAGCCAGGCGTATCTCAATCATGAAGTCAAACCCGTGGAAATCACCGGCCATGATTCAGAAACAGCCCTGGAACGGACTCTTTTTCTGTATGTCAATCCCGATCACATGTCAAAAACGGTCAAATCGTTTCTGACCTACCTGCACAGCGGATCGGCCAGACAGATTATCACGGACAGTGGTTTTGTTCCCATCACCCATGACAATTAAATGGCGCTGCCAGACGCAGATGCCCATATAATTCCATAAAGGATGGAATTTAAATACGAACAGGAGCGTGATTTGAAAACAATAATTATAGCGGCCCATGGCAGCCGTCAGAAAGCGTCTGCCGCAGAGGTGGCAGCCCTGGCAAAAAAACTGAACGTCAAAGTTCAAGACGATGGCTCAAGTGATATTCACCAGGTGGTACATGCCTTTCTGCAGTTTTGCGATCCGTCGCTGGAAACGGTAATCCAGGCGTTGGCAGACAGCGGGGTGGACGAGATAGTCATTTTTCCGTTTTTCATTTCCGCGGGCAGCCATGTACAGACAGATATTCCCCGGGCCGTTGAAACCGCCCGGCAGAAACATCCCCATGTGCGGTTTCACATCACCCGGCACCTGGGGATCCTGGATGCGGTGGAAGATCTTATCTTAGGCGAGGTCTCCGGCTGACATCATGACAAAACCGACCATCCTGATTGTTAAGACCGGGGATACGTTTGACGATCTTATCCGTTCATTCGGGGATTTTGACGACTGGATCCGGGAGGGCCTGGGCGTGGGGGAGGATCAGGTCCGGTCGGTCAATGCCCCGGCATTCGAGGTGCTGCCTGACCCTGGCACCTTCAGCGGGGTGGTGATCGCGGGCTCCCATGCCATGGTCACCCAGAACCTGGACTGGAGCCTGAAAGTGGAAGAATGGCTGGCCCCGGTGGTGACCGCCGGGATACCTGTGCTGGGAATCTGCTACGGGCATCAGCTGCTGGCAAAGGCCATGGGCGGCAAGGTGGATTTTCATCCCAAAGGCCTGGAGATCGGCACCGCATCCATCACCCTGACCGCCGATGCCCTGTCAGATCCCCTTTTTCAAGGGCTGCCTCCGATTTTCAACGCCCATACCTGCCATTCCCAGACCGTGCTGACCCTGCCCCCGGGGGCGGTGCATCTGGCGAAAAACGCCCATGACCCCCACCATGCCTTCCGACTGGGCCGCGCTGCCTGGGGGGTGCAGTTTCACCCGGAATACACCCATGCCATCATGGCCGGGTATATCCGCAACATGTCGCCGTTGCTCCAGGCCCTCGGGCGTGATCCTGCACAAATACAGCAAAAGGTGACGGATTCACCCGAAGCGGCTCAAATGCTGACCCGGTTTGCCGCCCTGTGCTGCCATAACCAAATCGAGCATTGACACGATAGAAACCGGTTACATTTTTTTGTTTTTGAAAAAATCCCTGACAAAGGCGATGTGGGTGTTCATGGCATCGTATGCGTTGTCCGGGTCCCGGGAGGTGATGGCATCCAGGATGGCCCGGTGCTGGGTCAGAATCTTTTGAATATTTTCAGGATCCTCGTACAGGCTGGTGAGATTTTCCCGGATCCCATGGAACAGATAATCGTAGAAATTGCGCATAATCAGAATGTGCAGCGGATTTTTTGCGGCATAGGCAATGGCCATGTGAAATCCGGTGTCGGCTTCTGTTCCCAGGCGGCCGGAAGTCACTTCCTGCTGCATCTCATCAATACTTTGCTGCATGGCTGTGATGTCGGTTTCATCGGCCCGCTGGGCCGCCAGGGCGGCAGCATTGCATTCCAACCCCAGCCGCACCTCCAAAAGATCCACCAGGGAGGCGGACTGGGATTCCATGGCTTTTGCCAGAGGATTTTCCTCTACCGCCTCCATGGGTTTGACAAAGGTGCCCTGACCCTGCTTCTGGGTGATCAGACCCATGGTAACCAGGCGCTGGATCGCATCCCGGATAGTGGTGCGGGACACATTCATGGCCTGGGCCAGCTCCCTTTCCGTCATCAACTTTTCACCGGGTTTGAGCGTGCCTCTGTAAATGAGTTCCCGGATCTGATCAAACACCTGATCAGAAATGCGCTTGGGTTTTATGGGTTTGATGGGTACGGTCATAATCCTTTGCTGCATGCTGTTTTTTTGCTTTATATGTTCAAGATTCAAACCATGGATTATCCATTATTCCATATGGTTTATCAAGAGATTTTTAATCAAAGCCCTGAATCCGCCAGCGCCAAAAGTTAAATGCCTAATAGGTCAGGACCATACCGCCGTCAAACAGCAGATCCCCGCCCACCAGATAGTTTGAAAACCGGGAGAATCCGAATACAAACAGATTGGCCACTTCCGCCGGAGACATCATTTCCTTGACCCGGGAAGCCCCCATCATCACATCCGTGACCACCTGTTCCGGCGTGATGCCCCGCTGTTTCGCCTGGTCCGACACCTGGTTGAGGGCCAGGGGGGTTTTGACAAACCCGGAACTGATGGTGAAAGAACGAATCCGGCCTTCGCCCTCGGCGGAAATGGACTGACTCAACGCCCTGAGCCCGAACTTGGTGATGTTGTAGACCGGCTTGTTTTTGGTGCAGATGTGGGCGTGTACCGAGGCCATGTTGGCAATGGCACCGGCCCCGGCCTGCTTCATATAAGGAATCACCAGCTGGGACAAAAAAAACGGGGCCCTGAGCATGAGTGTCTGCATCAGATCATAGGTTTCCATGGGGAAATTTTCCACGGCATCAATGTGCTGGATTCCCGCGATATTGGCCAGGTAACGGATCTGCCCCAGACCGGCCGCCTTTTCCACGGCAGCTTTCACCTGTGCATCATCCGTGAGATCAGTTTTTATGAATGTAAAAGCATTTCCGCCTAAGGCCCGGGCCATGTCCCCGGTTTTTTCCCCTTCTGTCCCATTGATATCCAGTCCTGCTACGGTCAGCCCGTTAACGGCCGCAGCAATGGTCACGGCCCGGCCGATACCCGTGCCGCACCCGGTGACGATGCACACGTTATCTTTGCAGAAATCGTCATCATCCAGTATCAGCACATCTTTTCGGGTGATCTCTGGTTCCTTGATTTCCATGTTGTTCTCCTTTCAGGTTGATGGATTTTTAAGGGGTGTGTGTTTCAAGGCTTTTTGCGTACAGCTCCATGGGGTGCCGGACCCGGATGGGGGAGCCGGCTTTTCCCAGCATATCGGATATCTGCATCATACAGGCCGGGCACCCCGTGGACACGGTGGTACAGCCCGTGGCTTCGATATTGTGCTCTTTAAGAATACCAATGGCACTGGACAGGTCATAGTGGTAAACATTGAAACTGCCGCCCATGCCGCAGCACTTGTCTGATCCGGCCATCTCCGCAAGCCGGCACCCTGCGGCCCGGATCACCTGCCGGGGCTGGTCTGCCACACCCAGGGATTTTTTCAGATGGCAGGGGTCATGGTAGGTCACGATCTCTTTTTCTGCGTCTTCCAAATTGGTTTCAATCGGCTCGATGCCCACCTGATCCACCAGAAACTGGTTGATATCCATGGTTTTTTCCGACAGGGCTGTCAATTTTTTCTGCATGCCCGGAGACGGATTTTTGTAAACCGAAGGCCATAATTTTTTAATGGTGGAGGTACAGGTGGCACAGGCCGTCACCAGAACATCAAAGTCATATTTTTCAAACAACGCCAGATTGTGGTCCACCAGCCGGGTGAAGCTGTCCCGGTCTCCGGATGCCAGGGACGGGATCCCGCAGCACCCCTGGCCGGGAGGGATCACCACCCCCACATTGTGATGGGAGAGTACCTTTAACGAGGCATGGGCCACACCGGGAAAAATTTTGTCGATCAGGCATCCGGTAAAAATCGCAACCCGGGGTCCGGAACCGGTTGTTATCAAGCCTTTTTCGGGCAGGATTTTGTGAAACGGGGAGGCACTCAAGGGCATGAAGTGCCGGTGGGATAGTAGCGGCGAGACCAGGCGGGCGCAGGAAGTCCCCTGGGCATTGGCATCGGGTTTAGCGAAAAGGCCCTGGAACCGGCCGGCCCAGTCCACCAGGGCATCGAACCGTCCCGGGTGGGCCAAAAGTTGCCTGAAGATCAGTTTTTTGGCCGGGGACAGGCCTTTGTATTCCGCCAGAATGGCCCGGGCCTTGATGAATATCTCCACCACATTGACCCCGGACGGGCAGTTGGCTGCACACGATCCGCACAAAAGGCACCGGTTCAGCCGCTCGTTCACCCCGTCCGGGTCGGTGAACATATTTTCCATAAGCCCCGTGAGCAGGGCCAGCTTACCCCTTGCCACATCCGCTTCTTTCCGTGTCTGTTCGAACAATGGACAGACCGACTGACACATGCCGCATCGAATGCAGGTAACCAGCTGGTCTTCCAGTTCTTTTACCAGGTTTGCAAGTTCTTTCATGTCCGCCATTATAAATTATACTCCGGTAATTTTACCAGGATTTAAAATGTTGTTCGGATCCAGGGCCGCCCGAAGTTGTCGGGAAAACAAGATGGATGAATATCCGGCTTCCTTTTCCAGAAACGGGGCCTTGGCAATGCCCGTGCCGTGCTCACCGGACAATGTCCCGCCCATGGAAAGGGCCACATCGAAAATCTCTTCAATGGCCTGTTCCACCCGAAGGAACTCTTCCTTGTTTCTACGGTCCGTGAGAATGGTGGGATGCAGGTTCCCGTCTCCGGCATGGCCGAAGGTGCCGATATCGATGCGGTATTTTTGGCCGATCCTTTGAAGGGCCCGCACCATGTCCGGGATCCGGCTTCTGGGCACCGTGGCATCTTCCAGCACCAGGGTGGGCTTGAGCTGGGCCAGAGCGGACAGGGCCGCCCGCCGGGCCGCCCAGATTTTATCCCGCTGGGCATCATCTTTGGCCTGGTCAATGGTCCGTGCTCCCATTTTCAGGCACAACGCCTTGACCTGTGCCGCTTCTTCCGCCACCACGGCCGGGTGCCCGTCCACCTCGATGAGTAGCAGGGCTGCCGCATCCGTGGGAAGTCCCGCCTTTGAAAAATCCTCCACGGCCCGGATGGTAAAATTGTCCAGAATTTCCAGGGTAGCCGGCACAATACGCGCGGAAATGATGCCGGCCACGGTTTCCGAAGCCTGTTCAATGGTGTCATACACCGCCACCATGGCCTGCCTGGCTTTCGGGGCCGGGATGAGCTTGAGAATCACCTGATCCAGAATCCCTAATGTTCCTTCCGATCCCACCATCAGGCCGGTGATGTTATACCCCGTGGCGCATTTCACGGTCTTGGATCCGGTTTTGATGTAATTTCCCTGGCTGTCGAAAAACCGCAGGCCCATGACATAATCCTTGGTGACCCCGTATTTGAGCCCTCTCAGGCCCCCGGCATTTTCCGCCACATTGCCGCCAATGGTGGACACGGCCATTGATCCCGGATCCGGGGGATAGAACAATCCCCGCTTTTCCACTTCCGCCGCCAGGGCGGCTGTCACCACGCCGGGTTCCACCACGGCATACATGTCTGCTTCGTTGATTTCAATGATTTTATTCATCCGGCCGGTGAGGATCACAATACCCGAAGCATAGGGAATGGTACCGCCGGACAGATTGGTACCCGATCCTCTCACCGTGATGGGAATATGATTTTCCGCGCACAGGGCGATGATGTCACCCACCTGGTCTTTTGTTTCAGGTATCACGGCAGCCGCAGGCATCACCGGATCCAGTACAGCGGCATCATAGGAATAGGTGAGCATGTCCTCTTTCTGGGTCAGCAGATGCGGGGGCCCCACAATTTTCTTTAGCTCCTCAAGGATTGATTTCTGGATCATCAGCACCTCTCAATTTAATGGTAATACCAATTCAATATTCCGTATATTTTCGGAGTTGTCAACTGATTATTTTATGGTACTACCTTTGTTTTCTGATAGTTCAGCCAAATATAAACACGGAAAATAAAAACATAACTATTTGTATTATTTAATAATATGTCCCATATAACAAACCTTCCAGAAAAAAACAAATAAATTTTATTTTTTTCTTGACAAAGAAGGGCAGATGGATTTTAGTATTGGTACTACCAAGACAATACATGGTACGAATAATCCTGAAATATGAATTTGGACTTGCCGGAATACCCATCAGGTAAAGACCAGTCCGGGAAAGGAGGAAGATCCATCACAGGAATTATCTGAAGTCAGTCGTGTGAATAAATCATCTTTTAAAGGACGGAGGAACGCATGAAAAAAGCATTAAGTATCGTGATTACCCTTATGGTGGCGGTTGTCTTTATCTGCGGCACAGCCCATGCCAAACGAGAAAAATTCGGGGAAGACCCCCGGGCAAAAGAAGCAAAACGGATATCATTCAAGACATCGGATGAAACAATCCGCTGGAAAATGGTCATGCCCTGGTCCAAAGGGCTTTTGTTCTATGACATTGCATCCCATTTTGCCGACAGTGTCCGACTGGCCTCTGCCGGACGTCTGAATATCAAACCGTTTTCCGCCGGAGAGCTGGTACCTGCCATGCAGAGTTTTGATGCCGTAAGCACGGGCGCAGCTGAAGTGGGTCATGACTGGCCCGGTTACTGGAAAGGCAAAAATGAAGCCTTTGTCGCCCTGGCATCCGTTCCTTTTGGCCTGGATGCAGAATTGTACAACATCTGGCTCTATGAAAGAGGCGGTGTGGAAATGATGCAGGAAATCTATGGCCAGTTCAATCTGTTTGCCCTTCCCGGCGGCCAGTGCGGCCAGGAAATGGGGCTTTCCTCCAATAAAAGAGCCACCAGTATGGCAGATTTCAAAGGCATGAGAATCCGTACGCCGGGCTGGTTCATGGATATCATGAACAACCTGGGCGCATCCGTGTCTCCCCTTCCCGGCGGCGAAGTCTACCTGGCCCTGGAGCGGGGCGTGATCGATGCAGCGGAGTTCTCCTCTCCGGCCATCAACTATCCCATGGGATTCGATGATGTCACCAAGTACGTGATTCAGCCGGGTGTTCACCAGCCCGGTATCCAGTGTGCCCTGTTTTTCAACAAAGATGCCTATGAAAAGCTGCCCGAAGACTTGAAATGGATCATTGACATTGCTGCCAAGGAAACCCAGCTGTGGAGTTACAACTGGATCAACAATCTGAATGCCAAAGCCATCAAGCTGTTCAAGGAAAAAGTGGAGTTTGTCCACATGGATAAAGAAACCCTGATCGAGTTCCGGAAAACCACCAAAGAGTATATGGACTCTATCAAGGCAAAATTCCCGGATGCCAAGAAAATTCTGGATTCCCAGGACCAGCTGATCGAAGATTATGCTGACTGGCGCAAAGAGCGCGGTGGTGCTACTCCCTGGCCTTATGAAACCTATATCAGCGGCCAGATCCATGAATAAGCTGAATCTGTTTTTTGAGTTGATGTAAAAACTTAAAACATTAGGAAAGTCCGGCAGTCCCGTCATTTAACCATTCCGATATAACCCAGGCTGCCGGACCTTAACTGTTTTTTTGATTCATTTTCAGTAAAAGGAAACCAACATGTTGGAATCGTTAGCAAACAACCTGGAAAAAATCATCCGCAAGCAGGGGGATATCACCTCGTTTCTTGTATATCCGCTGCTGATCATCGTGGTATATGAGGTGTTCATGCGGTATGTATTAAATGCACCTACCACCTGGGGATTTGAGGCCACCACATTTTTATACGGACTGCACTACATGTTCGGGTTCTCCTATGCAGATGTCCATGGTGCCCATGTAAAGGTGGATATTTTCAGCTCCCTGGCCTCGGAAAAAGTGCAGGCGATTCTCAGCATTATCACCAATCTGGTCTTTTTTATGCCGGTGACCACCTGCCTGACCCTGTGGGGGATTAAATACGCATATAACTCCACCCTGAATCTTGAGGTGAATTCCACTTCCTGGGCACCGCCCATATGGCCGCTCAAGATATTGATGGCCGTGTGCCTGGCATTTTTACTGCTCCAGGGCATCGCCAATCTGTTAAAGGATATCAACTCACTCAAACAACAAGGAAGAAAGGTTAACCCATGAGTCTTGAATTCTTGACTGTGGCCATGTTCGTCACCCTGATTTTCGCCATCATGCTGGGACATCCGCTGGCCTATACCCTGGCCGCAGTGGCCACCCTGTTCGGCCTGATCGACAACGGGTTCAATATCCCCATGTTGTTTGAGATGTTTATCAACAATACCTGGGGGTTGATGGAAAACTACACCCTGGTGGCCATCCCTTTATTTATTCTCATGGCCCAGCTCCTGGACAGATCCAAGGTGTCTGAGGCTTTGTTTGAATCCATGTACGTGGTGCTGGGCAGTATCAAGGGCGGTTTGGGTCTTGCCGTGGTGCTGGTGTGTACGGTATTTGCCGCCACCACCGGGATTATCGGGGCCTCCGTGGTGGCCATGGGGCTGCTGGCCACCCCCGCCCTCATGAACAAAGGCTACCAGAAAGAAATGACCGCCGGTATCATCTGCGCCTCAGGCACCCTGGGGATTCTGATTCCGCCCTCCATCATGATGGTGGTGTACGGCGGACTCACGGGCATGAAAGAAACGTCTGTGGGAAATCTGTTTGCCGGCGCTATTTTTCCGGGTCTTTTGCTGGCAGGCCTGTATTTCGCCTATATCCTCATTCGCTGTAATATCAACCCGAAACTGGGTCCCCCCATTTCAAAGGACGAGGCATCCGGGTATACGGCGGCACAGAAATGGGGCATGACCCTGAAATCACTGGTCCCGCCCCTGGCATTGATCCTGGCGGTCATGGGAACGATTCTTGGCGGGGTTGCCACCCCTACGGAAGCTGCCGGCCTGGGGGCTTTCGGTGCGTTGTTACTGGCCTTTTTCAACAAAAAACTCAACTGGACCGTGCTCAAGGAAAGTGGCTATGCCACGTTGAAAACCACCTCCATGGTCATGATGCTGTTCATCGGCGGCAAATTTTTTTCTGCCGTGTTCTTGAGCATGGGCGGCGGAGATGTGGTGGCAAACCTGCTCATCGGATCCGGCATGAATGAATGGATTATTTTGTTCATCATGATGTTCATCGTGTTCATCATGGGCATGTTCATTGACTGGGCCGCCATCCTGCTGGTGACAGTACCCATTTTTCTGCCCATTGCCATCGAACTGGGATTTGATCCTTTGTGGTTCTCCCTGCTGCTGTGCGTGAATCTCCAGACATCGTTTCTCACCCCGCCCTTTGGGTATGCCCTGTTTTACTTCAAGGGGGTGGCACCGACACAATTCACCATGATGCATATTTATCGGGGAATCATGCCTTTTGTCCTGCTGCAGCTGATCAGTATCGGCCTGCTGTGCCTGTTTCCGTCCCTGGTCACCTGGCTGCCGGGGGTGTTTTTCGGGTAACCGTGCCATGGCACATGGATCGATAAAAGCAAAGGAGGGGGGTCACCCATGACGGATCTGGCGGCAGTATTTGCACAAAACGCCTCACTGGTATCAGCCGTGGTGCATCAGGCAGCCACCCGGGATCAGGCATTTGACGGGGCAGTGGATATACTGCTGGCCAAAACGCCCCTGGTTTCTTTGATGCCGGACCCCGGTCCGGTATCTGCGGACTCCGGAGAGACCCCGGTCCGGACACTGGCGGCCCCGAACCTGGGGACGACGGATCTTCAGTATCTGTCTCAGGTCTGTGACACGGCCGGTAACATCCATCTGCTTCAGAACGGAACGCGGCAATTTCCCGGCGGCATCGACATGGGCGTGACCTGGGCCGATTACGGCATCGCCGACACCGGCACCCTGGTGATTGCTTCCGACAGCGAAGAGACCCGGCTGGCCACCATGCTGTGCGAGGTGCATGTGGCACTCCTCAAGGTGTCGGATATCCGGCCCGCTGCGGACTCCATGGCAGAAGAACTGGCTGCAATGACGGACCGGACCGGGTCCTATACCGCGTTTATCACGGGTGCCAGCCGCACCGCTGATATCGAGCGGGTCCTGGCTATCGGTGTCCACGGGCCTTTGGAACTGCATATCATCCTGGTGGAAGAGGAATAAGCCCATGCCCAAAACAGAGACCTTCAGATCCTATAAACACCGGCTGGACACGGCCCTGGACAACCGGTTTCTGCGCCGGGCCATGGACAACTTTGCCGTGGCCTACCGCACCTCAAGACAGAATGCCTTTGCCGGCATGGATGTGGACGAACTGGTTCAACAGGTGGCGGACGTGAAGGCAGGGGCCATCCGGAATAATGCAGCCCTGTTACAGCAATTTACGGCAAAGGCCCGTGCCCACGGCATCCATGTGCACGTGGCGGACACGGCTGAAGATGCCAACCGCATCATTGAAGAGATCGCCCAAAAAACCGGTTCCAAAAGAATCGTGAAATCCAAATCCATGACCGCCGAGGAGATCCACCTGAACCCGTGGCTGGAAACCCGAGGCCTGGCGGTCACGGAAACCGATCTCGGGGAATGGATCGTGCAGCTCAGAAAAGAAGGCCCCTCCCACATGGTGATGCCTGCCATCCATTTGTCCCGGTTCCAGGTGGCGGACCTGTTCACGGATGTCACGGGCACGGACCAGGACCCGGAAATCGAACGGCTGGTCAAGGTGGCCCGACAAGCGCTGCGGGAAAAATTTGTTGAAGCCGACATGGGCATCACGGGTGCCAACTATGCCGTGGCAGACACCGGTACCCTCGGCATCGCCACCAATGAAGGCAATGCCCGGCTGGTCACCACCCTGCCGAAGGTGCATGTGGCCCTGGTGGGCATCGATAAACTGGTGCCCACGATTGCCGATGCTTTGACCATCAACCGGATTCTGCCGAAAAACGCCACGGGCCAGGCTATTACTTCCTATGTCACCTGGATCACCGGACCCTCAGAATGCAAAACCGCAGAAACCGGTCAGCGGGAGATGCACATCGTATTCCTGGACAACGGCCGCAGCCGGATTGCGGCAGATCCGGAGTTCTCCCAGGTGCTCCAGTGCGTGCGGTGCGGGGCCTGCGCCAATGTGTGCCCCGTCTACCGCATGGTGGGCGGCCACCAGATGGGCCATATCTATATCGGGGCCATCGGCCTGATCACCACCTATTTTTTTCACGGCCTGGAAAATGCGAAAAACCTGGTGAAAAACTGCACCAACTGCGGGGCGTGCAAAGCCGTGTGCGCCGGCGGCATTGACCTGCCCCACCTGATCAAACAGGTCCATGCCCGGATCCAGGATGAAACCGGGCATCCCCTGCAAAGCCTGATGCTGGCAAAGGTACTCAAAAACCGCAAACTGTTTCACCGGCTCCTGAGAACGGCCTGGCTGGCCCAGCAGCCGGTCCTGGACCGGTCGGATCAGGCACGGACCATGCCCGGCAGCGGGTCGGGCCAGCCCTCAGATACCGGTTTCCTGCGCCATCTGCCCATGATCTTTTCGTCGGACCACAATTTCCGGCGCCTGCCGGCCATTGCCCGGGTCCCGTTCCGGGACCGGTTTGCCGATCTGAACCAGCCTGTGGACACCCCCCGGTTTACCATTGCCCTGTTTTCCGGATGTGTTCAGGATTTTGTGTATCCCGAACACCTGGAAGCCGCCATGAGGGGATTTGCCCGATACAACATTCAAGTCTTGTTTCCCATGAACCAGTCCTGCTGCGGTCTGCCGGCCGTGAGCATGGGGGAAACCGCGGCTGCCAGGGATGTGGCTCTCCAGAACCTGGATGCCATGGCCGTGAACGGCAACAATTACGATGGCGTGGATTATATCGTCACCTTGTGCGCGTCCTGCGCCTCCCACCTGACCCATGGCGTCCCCAAGCTGGTCAAAGAGTATGCCCCTGAAAAAGCAGCTGCCTTTGCCAAAAAAGTGGTGCCGTTTTCCGTGTTCATGAACGATATCTTAGGACTTGACCCTGTTCCCGGCGCTGGTCGCAAAACCGCGTTTCATTCCCCCTGCCACCTGTGCCGGGGACTGGATGTTCATCAATCGCCGCGCCATCTCATTGAAAAATCGGGAAACCGGTATGTTCCCACTGAAGAAGAGGAAACCTGCTGCGGGTTCGGCGGCAGTTTTTCCACCACCTTTCCGGCGGTGTCCCGGGAAATCCTCACCCGTAAACTGGATGACGTGGCTGCGTCCAACGCCGATCTGCTGGTGACCGAATGCCCGGGATGCGTGCTTCAGCTCAAAGGCGGGGCCGCTCAACAGGGCCGGAACATCACCGTGTGCCACATCGCTGAACTGCTGTTTCCCTGAAAAGCCCCATCCGGCCTGAAAATAACCAGTTGCGTTTCGTCAATTGAATATTACTGTATAAGTCTGTTATATAAATAGATTCAATACCATACATAATGGGGACAAACGGGCATGCTGAATAAAGATAAAAAACGAACCGGAGTCCGGGAAATCCTGGTCATGGGGGTTTTCTGGCGGATTCTGTTTATTGAAGCAGTGCTCCTGGTATATTCTTTAGGCTACCGGTGGCTGGCCGAAGGGGCCGGCCCCATGGATCTGTTCTGGTATGCCATGCGGATCATTTTGCTGGTGGGCATCATTGTTGTCTTCATGGTGGTGAGCCTCAAACACTTTCTGGCCCGGAAAATCATCGATCCCCTGGAACAGATCACCCTTGCCAACCGGCAGATCGAGACCGACTTTTCCAAAGCAGACATCATCGACCTGCCGCCGGACACACCCGATGAAATCAAGGCCATTGTCTCCACCCGGGCCAACATGCTTGAACGCATCATCCGGGTGTCGGACGAGCGGCTCCAGCTGGTCCGGTTTATCAAAGACACGTTCGGCCGGTATCTTTCTAAAAAAGTGGTGGAAGAAATCCTCTCCTCTCCCAAAGGCCGGCAGATCGGCGGCACACGGAAGACCGTCACCGTGCTCATGGCGGATTTGAGGGGATTTACCAGCCTTTCGGAATCCCGCGACCCGGAACAGATGGTTCAGCTGCTCAATCGGTATCTGAAGCAGATGTCCACCATTATCCTGGCCTATGACGGCATTATTGACGAAATCATCGGCGATGCGATCCTGGCGGTATTTGGTGCGCCGGAATCCCATGAAAACGATCCCCAGCGGGCGGTCGCCTGCGCCATTGAAATGCAGAACCGCCTGGTCCGCCTGAACAAAGAATTCATGGATGAAGGATATCCCGCTCTGGAGATGGGCATCGGCATCAACACCGGCAGTGTGATTGTGGGCAATATCGGGTCGGATCTGAGAATGAAATACGGGATTGTGGGAGATACGGTCAACCGGGCTGCCCGGATCGAATCCAACAGCATCGGCGGACAGGTGCTGATCGGCGAATCCACATACAAAGCAGTTCAGGCACAGATTCAGGCAGATCCGCCGAAAACCCTGATGATGAAAGGCATAAAAAAACCTTTGGTATTTTATCCGGTCGTTGCCATTGATATAAAAGGCACCGCCATCGCGCTGGATGAGACGGCGTCTCCGGGACCGCTGCTGGAGATCCAGATTCCGATTCACTGCTGGATCATCCAGGACAAAAAACTGGATCACATCCCCCTGGTGGGCACCACCCTTGCCCTGGACGAAACCTTTGTTTACATTCAGACTGCCACCCCCATTGAACCGCTGACCGATGTAAAGCTTAATTTTGATTTCTGTTTGGAAGCCCATTGCTTTGATGATATCTATGCCAAGTGTATCCATACCGAACCGGCCCGGGACGGGCATCATTCAAGGCTGCATATCACAGCCATGGCGGATGGCGACCGGGAAAGAATCCGGGGGTGGATGTCCCAGGCATCGGCATGATCCCGGCAGGCAAGGCAGGCGGATTTTATCAATGGACAACAATGAAAACAGCGATCGGCACAGTTTCATGAAAACACCAATATTCAGATGGGTGGTCGCAGTCTCAGTCATCATTTTGATGGGGCTCTTTTTCGTGTATGACCTGGGGCAGTTTCTTTCTCTAACATATCTCAAATCCCGGCTGGCATGGCTGACAGACATCTATACCCATCACACAGTTTTGACCCTCGGGGTATATATGCTCATCTACGTTGCGGTCACAGCCCTGTCTCTGCCGGGGGCTGTGGTCATGACCCTGGCCGGAGGCGCACTGTTCGGTCTGTTGACCGGCACGGTGGTGATCTCCTTTGCCAGCACCATCGGCGCCACCCTGGCGTTTCTGGTGTCCCGGTTTTTGCTCAAAGACTGGGTTCAGAACCGGTTCCGTGCCAAACTGTATGCCATCAACCAGGGCATTGAAAAAGAAGGGGCTTTTTACCTGTTCACCCTGCGGCTGGTCCCGGTGTTCCCGTTTTTCATCATCAACCTGGTCATGGGCCTGACCCCCATTTCCACCCCCCGGTTCTACCTGGTCAGTCAGGTGGGAATGCTGCCGGGCACCCTGGTGTATGTCAACGCCGGTACCCATCTGGCACAGATCGATTCCCTCAAAGGCATTTTATCTCCGGGACTGCTGCTGTCCTTTGCCCTGCTGGGCGTTTTCCCGCTCCTGGCCAGAAAAGGGGTGTCACTTCTCAACCGAAAAAGAAAAGGAACCGATCATGAGTCCGTATGAATTTGATATCGGCATCATCGGGGGCGGGGCAGCCGGCCTGACCATTGCCTCGGGAGCGGCCCAGCTGGGGGCCAAAGTGATGTTGATCGAACAGGAAGACCGCCTGGGCGGGGACTGCCTCCACTATGGATGCGTGCCCAGCAAAACCCTGATCAAGTCGGCCCATGTCTACCACCAGATGAAACACGCACCCGCGTTCGGGCTGCCGGAAGTGGCGATCCCCCCCGTGGATTTCAGGCAGGTGGCCGACCGGATCCGGTCCGTGGTGGCAACCATCCAGAAACATGATTCTGAAGAGCGGTTCTGCAGCCTGGGCGCCAAGGTGATGTTTGGACAGCCCCGGTTTGTGGACGAGCATGCCGTGCAGGTCAACGGCACTTCCATCTCCGCGGCCCGATGGGTGATCGCCACGGGCTCATCGCCGGCGGTGCCCCCCATCCCGGGCCTGGCCGACACCCCGCACCTGACCAACAAAGAGATCTTTTACCTGGACACCCTGCCCCCGACCCTGATCATCCTGGGGGCCGGTCCCATCGGCATTGAGATGGCCCAGGCCTTCAACCGGCTGGGCACCCGGGTGACGGTCATCAATCGGTCCCCCCGGATACTGGGCAAAGAGGACAAAGACATGGCGGATGCGGTCGTACAGATCCTGGCCAGTGAAGGGGTTCAGTTTGTTCTTGACGCGTCCATCAAACAGGTGGATCACGTCCACGGCCAGGCCCGGGTGACCCTCACGGACCCCACCGACAAACACAGGCAGATGTCAGCCGACGCGCTGCTGGTGGCCACGGGCCGATCTCCCAACACGCAGGGCTTAGGCCTGACCGCCATCGATATTCCGGTGGAACGGACCGGTATTCCCGTGGACAACCGGCTGCGCACCCGGCACAAACACATCTATGCAGCCGGAGACGTGACCGGCGGGTTCCAGTTCACCCACGCGGCCGGGTATGACGGGGGCATTGTCATTGCCAATGCCGTGTTCCGCCTTCCCAGAAAAGCCACCTACACCTGGCTGCCCTGGGTGACCTACACGGACCCGGAACTGGCCAGCATCGGCATGAATGAAACCATGGCCAAAAAAGCGGGCATTGAGTATACCGTGTTCACTGAAGCGTTTAAAGACAACGACCGGGCCCTGGCCGAGGGAGAGAGCCAAGGTAAAATCAAACTGCTGCTGAATGAAAAGGAAAAACCCATCGGGGTTCAGATCCTGGGGCCGGGGGCCGGCAACCTGATCAGCGAATGGGTGGCCGCGTTCAACGGCAATGTCAAACTGTCCACCCTGGCCGGTGCCATCCACCCCTATCCCACCATCGCTGAGATCAACAAACGGGTGGCCGGCACCTTTCTGTCCCCCAAGATATTCTCCCCCACCATCCGGAAGGGGCTGAAATTTTTCTTCAACCTCAAGGGCCGGGCCTGCCATATGACAGATTGACAAAACCGGGATGGATGACCGCCCCCATAGAAATACTGAAGGATCAAGGATATGATGATGAAAAAATGGGCACAGATACTCCTGATAATAATCGTTTTGTTATGGGGATCTCTTTCCACGGGTCAGGCCGATTCTGTGGCAGTGGGACATTTTTCAGCCCTGGCAGCGGGCGGGGATTTCCCTGAAACCTGGGAGCCGATGACCTTTTCGGGCATAGACCGCCATACCCGATATACCCTGATCCAGGATGATGGCCGGACCGTGATCCAGGCAGACAGCCGGAATGCCGCATCCGGCCTGATCCGGTTTCTGCGAATGGATCCGGCTGACTATCCCGTGATCCAGTGGCAGTGGAAAATCGATCATGTTCTGGAAAAAGGCGACGCCGGCACCCGTCAGGGCGATGATTATGCGGCCCGCATCTATGTGGCGTTTGCCTTTGATCCGGACCAGGCATCCTGGTGGGAACGGGCACGGCACAAAACCGCAGCAGCCTTTTCCGGCAAAGAGGTGCCCGGATCAGCCCTCAACTATATCTGGGCCAACAGGGCCCGCAAAAATTCGATTCTGACAAACCCCTACCTGCCAGAATCCATGATGGTGGCCGTGCAGAGCGGAAACACCCATGCTGGCCGGTGGATTACGGAAAAACGCAATATTGAGGCGGATTACCGGCAGGCGTTCGGCCGAACCCCGCCGGAGATCATCGGTATCGGCATCATGACCGACACGGATGACACGGGCGAAAAAACCGCAGGATATTATGGAGATATCCGGTTGCATCCTTCAAGAAATTGAGCCCGGATTCTGCTGCACTGGGAATCCCATTCCCACACTGCCCAGGACTCGTCCAAGGGGCAGACTTTTTTGCATCATAAAGTTCGCGCATACACCATCCCGGTGCTCGCTCGGGACCGGAAATGGTTGAGTTTTTGCTGAGTTCAGGTTTGTGTCAATAATCAAAACTTGTGGGGGTCGATTTATTTCTATAGTCAGTCAGGAAGGATGATTTCAATATTTCTTCTTTCAGCCGCCCTGATAACATGGTCCCTTGAAACCTGGCGGGCCTTTTTTGAATCTCTGGTTTCAATGGATCTGATAATACTTTCATGTTCCTTCTCTATAATTTGATACATTTCTTTAGCATGTTTCAAATCGTGAAAGTTATAGATTCCGATAAACGACCAGAATTTATGCTCTATCCAACTGATTAGATCTGTAAAAATCGGATTCTGGCTTGCAGCAATGACTGCTCTGTGGAAATCGAGACTCTCCTGAGTTGCATCATTTCCAGATTCGGTTGCCACGTTTAATCGTTCTAATTTTTTCCAGAGGTCTTTTATGCCTTCCTTGGTTATTCTCAGGGCGGCAATCGCAGCGGCTTCTGGTTCAATAATTGCTCTGAGTTCATACATTTGTCTGAAAAAAACTTCATCTTTCTGAGCAGGCGTTTCCAGCCGAAATGATGAGCCGCTCGTGTCTTTAGCAACCTTGGTCCTTGAGCCGCGATGTGAAATCAAATACCCGTCATGCTTCATCCGAGATAAAGCCTCTCGGATAACTGTGCGGCTGACATTTAGGGATTGGCATAGTTCCGTTTCTGAAGGGAAAAATTCTTCAGAATGGAAATCACCTTTTTGGATTTTATCAATTAGATATGTTGCTACCTGCTGGGATAGTGATGCTTGTCTTTTTAAAATTTTGTTGTCCAGGGCCATATTACCAACTCTATCATGATTTCTAAAACTTTGACAACTCTAAACGGATGACACCCAACTTGATAATTTAATGTTTTCGTGTCAACTTTTTCTTTAATGTATTCATCCAACATTTCCTCAAGGAATGAAAATTGAACTGCCCGATGTTTTCCTGGCCGCCATGTTTTCATGAGCAATGACGGCATTTTTCGCGCATACTCTTCATTGATGCACGGTTTAACAATGTTTCTGTCGATCATTTCAAACAGGTTTTTTGCATGACCCAGCAGGTCTTCCCGACTTTCGGTATATGTTTTTATAGGGGGTCTTGTAAGAAACAAGGACCCCTTTGCTGCCTAAAGGCTATATTAAAAGGGGCCACAGATCCTGAGGACTGCCCGAAGGATACTGTACCGAAGTTTTTCAGGCAGTCAAGGGATTTTAAAAAAGTGGCCTGACTTACGGAATCATATACCACATCGACACCCGCCCGCCCGTTATCTTGTTTACTCCATCCAGAAAATCTGAAAGCATTATAAGTCGGTAGGCCGAAATCAGGCGCATCTGGGAATATGCCCCGAGAGGAATTCCGGCATATGCAACTTTGTCGCCGGGCTTGAACTCGGTGACACCTTCTCAAATACTCTTCACAATTCCGGAACCTTCAATACCGGGTATGGAAGGTAATGAGGGCATAGGATACAGCCCCATCCTGAAATAAAACATCCATGAAATTCATCCCGACGGCCCGGTCAAGGATGCGGACTTCACCCAGACCGGGAGTTCCCGGATCATAATCCCCCCAAGAGAGCACTCCAGGGGATCCAGTATTATAAATGCGTATCGCTTTTGTCATTTTCATCGCCTCGTTATATTCAGGATGAATCGTCCATGACTTTTGCACATGGAATTCCTGCCGTCTAATTTTTTTTTTGGGAAACGCTACGAATCTATCGTTTTTACATAGTTTTAAATTTTTCCAACTCCCCTTCCAGCATGTGATAGCAATGGGTATCATCGGGAAAGTCTGATGCTTTGACATCTTTGATATAAGCTTTGACTGCATCTGTTACTACCTGGGCCACATTGGCATATTTTTTTACAAACTTGGGTGTAAAGGCCTGAAATTGGCCGATCAAGTCGGAAATAATCAGAAGCTGTCCATCGACATCACCACCAGCACCGATTCCGTAGACCGGAATAGACAATTTTTTGCGGATAACACCAGCCACTTCCGGGGGTACGGCTTCGACTAAAAGCAGGTGAGCTCCTGCCGATTCAATGGCAATGGCATCCTCAATAAGGGCCCGGGCGGATTCAACGGTCCGTCCCTGGGCCTTATGTCCTCCGATCTGCCCTGAACTCTGGGGAGTTAATCCGATATGACCGCAAACAACGATCCCGGCATCGGCAATGGCGCGAATCCGGCTGGTGATCCGCTTCCCACCCTCAAGCTTGATGGCATCCATGCCGGCCTCCTGGATGAACCGACAGGCATTTGCCACGGCATCCTCCTCACTGATCTGATAGCTTTTAAAGGGCATATCACCGACAATGAATGTGTTCGTTGCTGCCCGTCTTACCGCTTCACAATGGACAATGCACTGATCCATGGTAACTGGCACTGTGCTTTGGTAACCATATACACACATCCCCAGTGAATCTCCCACAAGGATCATATCCAGGCCTGCTGCTTCAGCAAACTGGGCGGTAGGGTAATCATAGGATGTCAGCCAGCTGATCTTTTCCTTATCCTGCTTCATGCGAATCAAATCGTGAACCATTAATTTTTTTTTTGCCATTTTTATTAATTCCTTTTTAAACTGTTATTGAAACGCTATAACTCTGCCAGAATGGCATCTCCCATTTCCTGGGTCGTGTTGGTTCCACCCATGTCGGGGGTACGGACCTTACCTTGCGCACAGACATTGGTGATGGCATTCATCAGGCGGTCGGCTGCCGGCTGCTCGTCAAGGAATTCAAGGATCATTTGACCTGCCCAGATTGTGGCAACAGGATTGCATATTCCTTTTCCAGCAATGTCAGGAGCAGACCCGTGAATGGGTTCAAACATGGAGGGAAATTCTTTTTCAGGATTGATATTTCCTCCTGGGGCAAATCCCAAGCCGCCAACCAGAACAGATCCCAGATCGGTAAGGATGTCACCGAAAAGATTGGATGCCACCACCACATCAAAGGTTTGGGGTTTTGAAATCATGAACATGGCCATGGCATCGGCAAAGATGCTCTGGGTTTCGATCCCGGGATATTTTGCTGATAGCTCATTGAAGATTTTGTCCCAGAAAACCATGGAATGTTTCAATGCATTGGACTTGGTGACGCTGGTAACCGATCCCTTTTTTTTCTGGGCCAGCTGGAAGGCGTAATCCATGATTTTCTCAGTGGCCAGGCGGCTGAACACATTGGTCTGGATCGCAATCTCATGGGAAGAATTTTCTCTGAAAATACCGCCGATATCGCCATATTCTCCTTCGGTGTTCTCCCGTACAAAGGTAATATTCACCTTCCCGTCGACCGTGACAGGAGATGCCACGCCCGGTAGCTGCCGGATGGGTCTTAAATTGACATACTGGTTAAACCCTTTCCGAATGGTGTATAAAAGACCGTCACTGGCCACCCAGTCCGGCACTTCTGGATGCCCGACTGCTCCCAGATAGATGGCATCGAATCCTTTGAGCTTGTCCAGACCATCCGGATCCATGATGTGGCCTTTTTCAAGGTAGTATTCGCAGCCATAGGGAAAATATTCAAATTCCAGCTGGAATCCGCCGTCAACGGCACTGAGTTTCTCAAGAATTTTCTGGCCAACAGGTATCAGTTCTTTACCCACGCCATCGCCTGGAACAGCTGCTATTCTATACTTTTTCAATGTCTTACTCCTGTCAAGCTGTATTGGATTTTGATTTATGGTGCTTGCGCCTACTTCCGATCATGGAAGCAGACGCAAGCGTTCTATTCAGCTAATTCAATCTTTTCTTGTCTGCCAGCGCCACGACCCTGTCGAGTTCGGCCTCAAGCTTTTCATCCAAGGGGGGGACATCATGATTTTCCATGATGGAAAGTGCTTTTTCCCAGGCCTTGTGAACAAGGGATCTGCCACCAGAATCAAGCCATGATGCATGATTCTTCAAATCGAAAAGATCACTGGTAAAATGAATTTCCCGCCTGAGATGAAATATTGTGTGAGGGTCGGAAAGGTACTGCCCTGATTCAACACTCCTTGAAATGGCATCCAGGCCCATTGTTTCATCACTGATATCAAACCCTGCCCTGAACCTCCTTAAATAGGAGATGCACTCATTGTCGATTACGGCAAATTCTGGACTGAAAAAAGAGCCTCCGTCCAGGGAGCCGCACAGATTAATTTCACTAGCTCCGGCCATCATGCAATTGAACAAGCCCATGTTTCGCTGGAAAATACCCTGCTCTTGCTCTGTGCCGGTTGAATGAAGGGTGGTCACCCCAGTAGGAATCTGATACTTCCTGCCAATTTGAGCAATGGCAGCCCTGGCCATCATGAGTTCCGGTGCTGTAAATGCGGCATATCCCCTGCGCATGTCCATAACCTGCAGGGTGGTATAATAAACCACCGGTGTGTCTGGCGCCATGGTCCGGGTGATGACCAGGCTGGCCAGAAACTGGGCCAGGTTCTGCACAAGGGTTCCGGCTATGGTGTAGGGGGCATTACCACCGATCATGGATGAAGAAGTCCATTTTACCGGCACCTTGTATTCACCGTAAATTTTAAGCCTTTCGATTTCATCCCCTGGAAATCTTAACGGATCAATAAGTGTGACAATTCCACTGACCCGTTTGTGCGTTTCCAGGTATTTTTTCCCGCCGCCGGCCAGTTCAAGCAATTCCATCTGGTAGCGCAGATTTTCGGAACTGGTTGTCAAGCTCCAGATATGTTTTGTCGTGCCGCTCAATGCCATCCGGAACGAGTGGATATCATAGGTCGGCGTGGGACAGTCGCTGAGGAAAGGTGTTCCCACGAGATCGATATTGGGAAGGGCATCGGCAAGAGTCAGCATTTTTTTTGCCTCTGACCCTGTGATCGGCCGGGTGTCATTTTCAGCCAGGGACAGCCATTTGAGTGCCCCACCCAGGCACCTGAACCTGGGCTCCATGCCGGAATACACTTCATAATCAGCCTCCGGCGTTCGGCCCTCTGCCCGGTAAGCCTTTGGCACCTGTTCAATGGCCTGTTCAATCAGTTCACTTGAAAACCAGGCCCTTTTTTTCTCGTTGTCAACCGTGGCACCGGCTTGCAGCAGTCTTTCAAGTGTTTCCAGATGATCAATGCGGCATCCGGTCTTTTCCAGAATCTTAAATGCATTTTCATGTATTTGTTCCACCTGTTCCGGTGTGAGGATATCAATAAAATCCATAGGTTATTCCACTAATACAGTTTTTTGAAAACTATTTTCCCGGTATTAAGCTCCTGGAGGAATAATATTCCACAAGGCCGCCTTTCTCGATAATCCGCTGCATGAAGTCAGGTATCGGGGTAATTTGAAACGGAATTTCATCAATTTTGAGCACACCGGCTTTGACATCAATATCGATCCTGTCTCCATTCTTAACCTGTCCGATGGCGTCAGGGCATTCAATGACCGGGATGCCCACATTAAATGCATTCCTGTAAAATATTCTTGCCACACTTTTGACCACTACCGCCCCTATCCCTGCGGCTTTCAGTGCCAGAGGGGCATGTTCACGGGAAGAACCATGACCGAAATTCTGCCCGGCAAAAACGATATCCCCCTGCGTTATCCTGTTTATAAAATCCGGGTCATACTGCTCCAGGAGATGTTCCCTTAAAATGGCCGGATCAAAACTGGCACAGTACTTAGCCGGGATAAGGGTGTCAGTATCGATGTTATCGCCCAAAATATGGGCAAAGCCTTTGAATTTCATTTCATATCTCCCGTGGATCTGTGATTTCGCCCTTCAGTGCGGTTGCCGCCGCCACCCATGGCCCGCCGATGTATATAAAACTGTCCTTATGACCCATGCGGCCCTTAAAATTTCTGGGTGTGGTGGTCAGGCAGATTTCGCCTTCAGAAAGAACACCGGTCTGGGTTCCCATACAGGGTCCGCAGTTGGGGGTGGAGATGGTGGCACCCGCCTCCAGGAAAGTGGCTGCCAGTCCAGTTTTTACCGCTTCCAGAAATACTTTCGGAGAGCCGGGAATCACTATCATCCTTACCCATGGGGCAATTTTTCTGCCTGCAAGCATTGAGGCGGCCTGCTCCAGATCAAGAATCCTGCCATTTCCGCAGGCCCCGAGGACCACCTGGTCCACCCGGATTCCTGAAACCTCTCCCACCGGTGCTGTGTTGGCGGGCAAATGCGGCTTGCTGACCATGGGCGGAACAGCTGAGGCATCCACATCAATCACCCTTTCATAGACAGCATCTTCATCACTTTGAAAATACATCCCTTCCCGGTCTGTTTTATCTTTCAGGTATTTTCTTGTCACCTCATCAGGAGGAATAACGGCTGATTTGGCGCCAGCCTCCACGGCCATGTTACAAAGGGACATCCGCTCATCCATGGTCAGGCTATCTATGGTGTCTCCTGTCATTTCAATGACCCGGTAGTTGGCGCCGTCATTGCCGAGAATCCCCAGAAGATGGAGGGCCAGATCCTTGGAGCAGACCCTGTTTTGCAGTCGACCGCTGAAATTGACCTGGATAACGTGGGGAACTTTGATCCAGACCTTGCCGGTGGCCATGGCCAAGGCAAAATCTGTCGATCCCATGCCGATGGCAAAAAGGCCTAACGCCCCCATGGTGCAGGTATGGGAATCTGCATTGACATAGAGGTCGCCAGGGGAAAGGAGTCCGGATTCCGGCACCAGGACATGATCGATTCCCATTTGTCCCACATCCAGATAACGACTTCCCTGCTCTTGAGAAAATTTTCTGAGAGCAGCCGCACTTTGGGCACTCATGATATCTTTGGCAGGAGAATAGTGTTCCGGCATCAGCAGCAGTTTGTCCGGGGAATGAACTTTGTCGGCCATCCTTTTGAACTGGCTGATGGCCACAGGACCTGTCATGTCATTTGCTACCATCAAGTCCACCCGAACCTCCAGAAGATCCCCTGGCTGAACGTCTTTTCCATCGCATTTGGTTTCGATGATTTTTTGAATGATTGTTTTACCCATTGGTTCAATCCTTATTAAGTGCAAAATACTTTCAATTTTCAGGTCTATGATCTGAGTCTTGGCAAGGTGAAGCTCCCCTGGGGCATGACAATGATCTCCGGATCCCGACCCAGTTTTTCGAATGCAATTTCCAGGGCTCGGTCGATATCACCTGCCGGGGTAAACCCAAGCATTTCGGCCAGGTTTGCCTCCAGTTCGGAAACCAGAACAAACATTGCTTTGTGCATCAGGCTGGTCACCCCGTAAGCTTTGTGGGCCCCTACCTGGAAATTTTCCCGGGTCACCGCCTCCACCCGTTCCGGTGTTTTGTGCTCAGCCATGATCCGTTCATAGGTTTCAGACCCACTGCCATCCCGGCACTCGCCGACCACGATTACGACCCCGCCTTTTTTGACCGCATGCCAGCCGTGGATCATGGTCTTGTGAAGCTGGTAAATATCGATATCCTTTGGATAACCGCCGCTGCTGATAATAACCAGATCCGCCTCTTTTTCGATATCGGCGACATAGATTTCATCCACGAACCTGCAAGCCTCGATATGGGCCTTTATGTAGTCTCCGGCAAAAACTCTAACTGTTTCCATCTTTTCATTCAGGACCACGTTTAACAAAAAGGTGGGACGACACATCTCCACCGCTTCTATCTGGTCTTCATACACCGGGTTGCCCGAAAGCCTGAGAGATGTTGAATCGGGAGCAAAAATCATGGAGTGATTCTTGCGGATGGTTTCATACCATGCCACTCCCGGCATCATGGCTTTCCGCCCGCCGCCGTATCCGGCCAGGTAGTGGGGAAGGACAGAGCCGGTACAGATGATTTTGTCGGCATTGGCCACCCGATTGTGGAAAGCCACAGGCGTACCGAATGAAGTGGTACCGAAATGGGTGAACTGAGATTCATCATGGCAGTCGCCATTATACATTTTCACCCTTGCGGCAATTTCCTCTCCCACTTCCTTGACCATTTCTTCCTGACGCATGGGCCGGTGAGCTCCAAGGGCGAAAATGATAAACATGTCTTCATCCTTGATCCCAATGCTGTTGAGTTCGTTAAACATCACCGGTAGAAATTGATGGCTGTTGGCCACTCTTGTGGAATCGTTGACGATGAAGGCCACGTTGTCTCCTGCTTTGAAATTTTCTTTAAAGGACAGGCTCCCGATGGGACTGTTCAATGCCTTCAGGATTTCAACTCCCGGATCAGCCATGGACGCAAACTGCTTCATCTTAATCTCGCCGATGACCTGCTTTGGGTTGAGAAAAAAGGAAATGCTCCCATTGCCATATTTCAGAGAATACTTTTTTTTCATTGCCGTACAACTCCAGTTGAATGGTTACGCAGTTTTATGAATGATCAGCCTGCACCGCATACCTTTTTTTATTTTTTTCCCACCAAAGGGTAACTGGGACCACCCCTTCCTTTAAAGGTCGATCTCCCCTTGGGTTTGGCGCAATGCCGGTTGCCACCCGCATTTCATCCACCTCATCAAAAATTCGCTGGATCTGTTCATTTTCCCGTGTGTTTTCCCGTGTGTAGTAGGCATAAGACTTCCAATCCGGATCAAAAGGGAACCCCCAAAAATGAACGAACAGTTCAGGCTTTACAATGATCATGTCGTGTATGACGTTTTCTTCAAAATAGACGATATCCCCTTTTTTGAACCTATGGAAACTGCCGTCTACATTCAACAGTGCTTCTCCCTGTAACACATAAAACCATTCCGGCTCACGGTGGTAATGGGGGATATTATCGTATGGGCCGAAACGGGCTGAAATACCCAGAGGGGTATTATCCTTACGATCAGAAAGGAATTTAAACCCGTATACCCCTGGCGTGTTGATTTCACCGCCGGGAATGGGAACAATACTTCCATTCTTCCCCCAGGTCTGCCAGATACCTGGTACGGCGTCGTCACAGGGAAACTCATCGATGGAAATTTTCCCTTTTTCATAAGCCTCGATGAGATCTTTCGCTTTTTGAATATTTTTTGCACCGGGTACGTCACACTCTTTAGGAAAACCTGCCTGGGCATATGGGACAGGTCTGTTTCTGGAGCTGCTCAATGGTATATTCATTAAAAAATTCCTTTGGTTTCAATAGAGTTAAACTGTTCAGTCTCTATGCGGCACGCTGACAACAGGGCATGGTGCATTAAGAATGATGTACTGAGCATTGGATCCAAAAAGCAGTTTGTTGACTCTGGAAGGTTTTTTAGGGGTTAAAAAAATCATTTTCGCCTTGGTTCTTTCTGCGATTTGAACAATTCTTTCTCCGGGTTCAATATCATCCACCACCAGTTCTGCATGTAACGGGAGATCATAATTTTCAAACAATGCCTGAATTTTGGATTCAAATGATTCTTCCAATTCAATAACTTTGGAATGTTTTATCGGTTTATCCCTGACAATCACATGGATGACTTCAAGTTCGGCATTCCATTTTTCGGCGTGACGTCTGGCTTCTTCCATAACCCGCCTGGAAGAGTCCGGGTCGTCATAACATACGATGAATTTCATAGTAGTTTCTTAAATCCTGTTATGTTTGGTTCCAATATAGTGTAAACTGTCAGGCTTCGATCATGCTTGATAGCTTTCCGCTCTCTTTTCGCACCTTCAGAAGGCAGTCCAGCCAGTCAGGATCCATTTCAGGCACGGAAGAAAGCAGCATTTCAGTGTATTCGTGATGGGGCGGTGCAAGAATCTCCTCTTTGGTTCCCTGTTCAACGATTTTTCCTTTGAGCATGACAACGATCTCATCTGAAATGGCTTTCACAGTTGCCAGATCGTGGGTAATGAACAGATAAGATACGTTCATTTCCTTCTGAAGGCTTTGCAGCAGCTTCAGAATCTCTTTGGCCACCAGTTGGTCCAGAGCTGAAGTCACCTCGTCGCAGACGATCAGTTCGGGCTTAGCCGCCAAGGCTCGTGCAATGCAGATCCTCTGTTTTTCCCCGCCGGACAGCTCCGTGGGGTAGCGGCTGAAATATTTTTCTGAAAGCTCTATTTTTTCAAGTAGCTCAAAGACTTTTTTGTCATTTTTCTGGCCTTTGATCCCGAAATAATATTCCAGGGGTCGGCCAATGATTTTGGAAACTTTCTGGTTGGGATTTAACGCGGTATCCGGCATCTGATAAATCATCTGAATCTGTCGGAGCATCTCTTTACTTCGGCCTTTCAAGGCTATTGGAAGCGTATTACCGTTGTATGAAATACTGCCCCCGCTCAAAGGCAAAAGACCGGTGATGACCCTTGCCAAAGTGCTTTTACCGCTGCCGGATTCACCAACAAGGGCCACAGTCCTGCCTCGCCGGATTTTAACGTCTATATCCTCAAGAATCTTGCTTTTGCCGTCATAGCTGGCACTGACCCCGGAGACCTCCAGGATGACATCCTTTTCACTCTGGGAAAGATCCTTTTCTTCATGGATGGACCGGACAGCCAGAAGACGACGGGTATAATCCTCTTCTGGCCGGGCAATCATTTCTCTTGTGTCCTTTTCCTCCACCAGGTTGCCGTAACGCAGCACCATGATGCGGTCTGAAATCTGGGCTACAACGGCCAGGTCGTGCGTAATATAGATCGCTGCCGTGTTAAACTCCTCTACAATATGTTTGACCGCTGCCAGCACCTCGATCTGGGTTGTGACGTCCAGTGCCGTGGTTGGTTCGTCAAAAATAATGAGATCAGGACGGCAGGCCATTGCCATGGCCACCATGGCACGCTGCAGCTGGCCGCCCGAGACCTGATGGGGGTATCGGAATCCAATATTGTCCGGGTCTGGCAGCAGCAGGCGTTTATAAATATCCCTGGCCTCCTTGGCGGCTTTTTTAAAATTCATGATGCCATGCTGAACAGGTGCTTCTGCATATTGATTTATCAGCCGATATGCCGGATTGAAGGATGCAGCCGCACTTTGAGCCACATATGCAATCCGGTTGCCGCGGATTTTTCTTAGCCGTTCTTTTGGTGCGCCCAAAAGCTCTTCTCCGTCAAAACGAATCGATCCGGATGAAATCCGGCACCCCTGGCGGGTGTAAGCCATGGAAGCGATTCCCAGGGTTGACTTTCCGGCCCCGGACTCACCAATGAGCCCTAAAACTTCCCCCCTGTTCAAGGTGAGATCAATCCCCTTGATAATAGGATTCCAGCGTTCCTCGCTCAGGCCTTCGATATAAATATTTTTCATCTCTAACAACGGGACCATGCTTTTCTCCTTTTTCCCTTTCAATTCATTCAGGCGATTCATTGATCAATCCTTCAGCCCGCTGGAAATATGCAGGAACCAGTCCACAATCAGGTTCACACCCACAGTGAGCACAGCAATGGCCGCGGCAGGAAAAAGCGGCGTCATAATCCCGAAGGTGATGGCACCAGCGTTTTCCCTGACCATCCCGCCCCAGTCTGCATAGGGAGGCTGTACACCGAGTCCCAGAAAACTTAATGAAGCGATAAAAAGAAAGACAAAGCAGAATCTAAGTCCGAATTCAGCCACCAGGGGAGGCAGCGCATTGGGCAGGATCTCATGGCGCATGAGCCACCAGATATTCTCGCCCCGAAGTCTTGCGGCCTCTACAAATTCCATTACCTCGATATCCATGGCCACTGCCCGGGAAAGACGATAGACTCTAGTGGAGGCGATCAGTGAAATGACCGCAATCAATGGTACGGTACCGGTTCCGACTACGGACAGGACCATCAGAGCGAGAATGAGAGTAGGAAAGGCCATGAGTACGTCAATTATCCGACTGAGAATCAGGTCTGTCCAACCGCCAAGCACCGCGGCAAAAAAGCCCATCAGGGATCCGACAGTAAATGCGATAAATGTGGCCAAAATGGCTATAGATATGGTATTTCTGGCTCCGTATACCAGTCTGGTAAAAAGATCCCTTCCGATATGGTCTGTGCCCAGTATGTTTTCCGCATTCGGCTGTACCCAGATGTCACCGGCTTTTTCTGTCTCGCTGTAAGGGCAGATGATGGGCGCCATGACCCCGGCCGTGAGATTGATTAAAACAATGATTAGCCCGATTCGGGCGCTCCATGGAGATCTCCTCAATAATTTCATAAATCCGTTCATCTATTGCACTTCCTTATCTGGGGTTCAGTTGCCTTGGATTGGTTACAATTGAAAGCAGGTCTGCTAAAAGATTGAGCAGTACATAAGTTACAGCGAAGATCAGCCCGCTGGCCTGAACCACAGGAATATCTCTTTTAGCCACCGAGTCTACCATCAGCTGACCCAGGCCAGGGTATACAAAAACCACCTCAACAATCACCACGCCGACTACCAGATAGGCCAGATTCAATGCCACAACATTAATGACCGGTGACAAAGAGTTGGGAAAGGCGTGAACCACGATGACACGTAGCCGCTTCAACCCTTTTAGCTTGGCCATTTCTATATACTCGCTGGACAGAATATTGATGATCGAGGCTCTTGTCTGACGCATCATATGGGCTGTCACCACCATTGTGAGTGTCAGGCTGGGCAAAAGGACCGAGTGTAGTTTTTCAAAAAGTGACATACCATCGTCGATATTGGCGATGCTGGGAAAAAACTGAAACTGGACAGAAAACAGGGCGATGAGGATATAAGCGATAAAGAATTCGGGAAATGAAATAAAACTGAGCGTCACAATGGAAATTGTTTTGTCGAAAGCCGTATTCCTGTATAGTGCGGCAAGAATACCGAGTATAAGGGCGATTGGAACGGCAATCACGGTTGAGACTGCCGCAAGGAAAAATGTATTGGAAAACCGCCAGCCAATCATCTCAGCTATGGGGCGGTCACCGGCCAGGGAGTTCCCCAGATCTCCCTGCAGGAAATTGCCCAACCATTCCACATACCTGACATGGGGGGGGAGATCGAGTTTTAGCTCAGCCCGGAATGCCGCCACCGTCTCCGGAGTGGCATCCTGGCCGAGAATGGCCTCTGCCAGATCACCGGGCAATGCTTCAACGCCTATGAAAATCAGCATTGAAATGACGATGATGGTGCCAAATCCAAGCAGCAGTCGCTTAAATGTCAATTCAAGAATATTTTTCATAAAACAAACTCTCTCCAGCTCTTCGTAAAACAAACTTCATTTATCGTTAAGGTGCAGCTTGAAAATGGGAACCGACGCATTAAACCAAAATTGAGTGTTCGCCGGTTCCATAACATGGATATATTTTGCCCAAAAAATGGCTGTTTACCCCTCAAACCACCATCTTTCGCAGCATCTACCGCCGTCCAGCTGAGTATTTCCAGCCAGATCTTTGTATTTGATCTTGTCGCTGGCAGCATGAAGATCAGATGGGAAGACAAAAGTGATCACACCCCCGTCATCACGGACAATCTGCTGCATTTCAACATACATCTCTCTTCTTTTGGCAATATCCAACTCTGCCCTTGCCGCAACCAGAAGTTTGTTGAAACGGGCGTTTTCCCAGCGGGAATCATTCCAGTTGGCTCCCGATGCATATGCGGTGCTGAACATCCAGTCTGCAGTGGGTCTTCCTGACCAGCGACATCCGACCCAGGGTTTTTTCATCCAGACGTCATTCCAGTATCCGTCAGCCGGGGCTTTTTTGACTTCGATCTTGATGCCGGCTTTTTTGGCATGTTCCTTGTACAGCAGCGCAGAATCCACACTCACGTCACCGATGCCGTGGGAAGTGATTAACTGGAAGGTGTGGTCCTGCATGCCCGCTTTTTTCATGTGGAAACGCGCCTTATCCGGATCATAGGTCCGCTGAGGAAGTTCTGATGCAAAAAAAAGCTGTGAGGGTCCGATGGGATGGTCGTTGCCAACTTGACCATAACCACTGAATACGGAGTCGAGTATTTCTTCACGGTTGATGGCATATTTTAAGGCCAATCTGACGTCGTTGTTGTCAAACGGGGCGGTATTGGTCAGCATGGGGTAGGTATAGTGGCGGGTACCTGTAGAGATGATGCTTTGAATACCCGGCATCTTTTCAAACAGACCGATGGTTTTATAGTCACAGGCATTGATGGCTTCAACACCACCACTGCGAAGGGCATTGGTCCGGGCGCTCAGGTCACTGATGCACATGATCTCGACTTCATCAAAGTGTGAGCGGCCTTCCTTCCAGTAGTTGGGAAAACGCTTAAACTGAGCTTTTACCCCCGGTTCAAAATTAACCAGTGTGTATCCGCCTGTTCCCATGCCGTCTTGAAAATCCGTGGTTCCGGCAGGAATGATATTTAATGACTTGTCGCTGAGGATATATGGAAAATCGGCAGATCCGCTTTCCAGGGTGAAAATGACCTGATTTTTTCCATCGGCCTTGATGTTTTTTATGGGTTCGAGTATCCCTTTTGCTGCAGATTTGGAATCGGCTTTTAAATGATGCATGATAGAGTAGACGACATCTTCGCTGTCAAGGGTTTTCCCATTATGAAACTCGACCCCGTTACGCAGCTTGAACACCCAGGTTTTGAGATCTGCTGAGGCTTCCCAGTTTGTTGCGAGTTCAGGAATAGGCTCCCCTTTATGGTTGATTTCGACCAGATTATTTCTCAGGCACCAGTTGATCACCATGTCACCATCATCTGTTATAGCAGCCGGATCAAGAGAATCAGTCGTATCTCCATTGGAGATTCCAAGTCGAAAAAATCCTCCCTTTATGGGACCTGATGCCTTGGCAGTGCCATAGAAAAGTGCCGGAGAGACCGCTGCCGCCAGACCTAAGGCAGTCGTTTTTTTGATGAATTCACGTCTTGAAAGTTTCCCCGATGCAAGCAACGATTCAAGTTTTTTTAATTCACGAGCCATCCCAATTCTCCTTTGAATTTGTTGTTTTAGCTTTTATTTTAAAGCCTTTACCTGTTTCTTAACTGTGCTGATATGTGAAATCCCTCCAATCGCTATGTGATTTCATGCCAAAGATCTGAATCCGCAGTAATTCACAAATCGCTTCAAAAGTAATCTTGTCATACAAGTTTATAAATCATGCATTAGATTTATTGTCAACAATTAAATTTGACACCGTAAAAAATTATGCTTGTTCAGATGAAAAATCTCATGGAAAGAAATAGTTTTGGTCAATGATAATTATCCGCCAGTGAGTATTCACGGCTCTGAAAAATCAAATATACAGATATCATCATTCATTTTGCGCCACGCTCTTTGAAATAGCCGGACCGCGATGCATATGTATCAGTCATGCCTTCCCAGATCATGAGGCCAGACATGTTCCTGATGGAATGAGGGCATCATCAGCACAATTTTTAGGGTGACATCCCGCCTTTTTTCTGGTTTGATACCAGGCTTAAGGAACTACCTAAACCCGGAAAAGGAAAAAAAATATGGTTGCTGTGTCCCCCAAAGTCAAAAAATGGATAGACGAAGGAAAAGACCCCAGGAGCGCCCACTGGCAGGCCGGGCTTGACAAGGTTCTGGACCTTTTTCTGCCGGATCTGGAAAAAGGTAAGATCATTCCGGTGAGTGGGATGGAGGAGCGGGATCTTGGCCTGTTTAAACGGGTGCTGGAAAAGGTGGATGTCAGTCCGGCGGTTTATGCGGCCTTTTTTCCCCAGGCAATCGCCGATGCCATTGTTCCCCCGAATTCGGCAGAGGAGACCCTGCGCATTGAAAAGGGGAAACCCTCATGTAAAATGATCTTTTCCAGACCGGGGGAAGAGGACCGGATCATCAGTGCGGAAATCAGTGAGCAGGCGTATAAGCCAGGCGCTGATATCTTCCAGTCCGGGGCGCTGCTGGGATCCTATGATTATGAAAATACCGGGGACTGCCTGGACGGCTTAAATAAAGTGGTAAAAACCCATCTGTGGAAAAAAGAGCCCTGGCAAAAAAAGGATTATCAAACCTATACCCTGAACTGGTTTGAACGCGTCCAATATTTGAATACCACAGAGGTGAGTGTGGACAGGGCCTTTTCATTTTTTCACAGCCCCTCCCTGATTAAAACCCATCGGGTGGATGGATTGTTCCAGCTTTTTTTTCTTGTGCTCAATAAGCAGTATTCACATCCAGGTTACCTGGAATCCAATCCCGCATGGGTCCAAAAAGTGAAAGACCGGGATTCAGATTTCTGCAGGACCATGGCCCAAAACCATATTCTGGATCTTCTGAATCTGATCAAGGATCTTGACCTCATGGATTTTGCCGGATTCAGCGACGGTGAGAACAAAGCGTTTCACACTGAATTTGCCAGGACCGAGGAGAAGCTCCGGGACCGTCTCATGCACCTGAGTGTCAAAAAGGGATGACTGCATGGTTGAATTGAACATTACTGCATGCCTATCACCTGTACCGCATTGCCCAGGAAGCCCTTGTCAATGCCGTCCGCCATTCCGGTGCCGATAAAATTGAATTGACCTGGGGCCGGGAAAACCGGTATATGATATTGAAAATAGAAGATAACTGCACTGGACTGGACCCTGATACACGGATTTCAAAAACAGGGCTGGGGCTGCAGGTGATGGCATCCCGGGCCCAGGCGATCAACGCCCGGTTCATGATCCAGAAGGGAAAGGATGCAGGCACCCAGGTGCTTGTCCGGCTGATACATGGATAAAATAACCCAAAAAGGAGGCAGATTCTGATCAATGACATGCCGGAACCCTGTTTTTCAACCCCATTCCGGCTCCGGAGAGTGATACACGGCCATTCAGACATCACATGAGGTGAATATGGACAAACAGGGCAGACTCCAGACCATTCTGATGGACATCGCAGCCCGGTACATCAACATAGAGTTGACCGAGGTGGAAAACACCATCACCCGGACACTGGGTGAGATGGCGGTTTTTGTCGAGGCGGACCGGGCTTATATTTTCGACTATGACTGGGACAGGCAGATATGCAGAAACACCTATGAATGGTGCAGTGAAGGCACCTCTCCTGAAATTGACAATCTCCAGGAAGTGCCCATCGGCCATATCCCGCAATGGGCCGATACCCACCGGCAGGGAAACACCATGTATATCCCGGATGTCTTTGCCCTCCCCGAAGACGACGGGGTCCGGGAGATCCTGGAGCCCCAGGCGGTCAAAAGCCTGATCGCCCTGCCCGTCATGGATCGGGAGGACTGTGCCGGATTCATCGGGTTTGATTCGGTAAAAAAACATCACACCTATTCAGACAAAGAGCAGACACTGCTGCTGCTCTTCGCCCAGATGATCGTGAACGTGAGAAACCGGCAAAAGTCGGATATCCGGTTGCAGGCCTATGCCGCGGAACTGGAGACGAAAAATGTCCAGCTTTACGATGCCCTGACCCGGGCCCAGGCGGCGGACCGCGTCAAATCGGATTTTCTGGCCAACATGAGCCATGAACTGAAAACCCCGATGAATGCCATTGTGGGCTTTGCCTACTCCCTTGAAAAAACGCCATTGACGGAATCACATCAGGACACGGTCCGCAAGATCGGGGAGTCGGCCCGAAAACTACACCGCATCATCAACAGCATGTTTGATTTTACCCATGCCCAGTCCGGTACTTTGGCACTGGTCCAAACCGATTTCAACCTGGATCATGTGCTGGCGGAAGCCACCAGGGCAGCATCCGGCAGGGCCGCACAAAACGGGGTGGGGTTTGCCGTTGAAAAATCCCCGGAAGTGCCCCTCTGGTTGAAAGGGGATGCCAAACGGCTGGGACAGGTCATTGAAAACCTGGTGGACAATGCCGTGAAATTCACCGATACCGGCCGGGTGGACCTGAACCTCACCTGTGAAGAAGAGGATGCCAAACAAACGGTCATCCGGTTCTGTCTCACAGACACGGGGATCGGCATGACCGATCAACAGGTCAAACAGCTGTTCACACCGTTTGACCAGGCAGACACCTCGTCCACCCGGAGATTCGGGGGTGCCGGCCTGGGCCTGGTGCTGGTCAAAAACATCATGGAACTGATGAACGGAAGGCTCACGGTGGAAAGTGACTATGGCAAAGGCAGCCGTTTCTGTGTCACCATTCCTTTTATCACCGGAACCCCTTGCGAAGAAACGGCCGGCACCATACCGGAACCGATACCATCACCCGGCCGAAAGGAAGCGCCTGAATCCGCTCCGGGCCAGGTGAAAAGAGCCGCGCTGGCAGCCAGGCTCCATGAATTGAAAGGACTGCTGGAAGGGTATGATACCGGAGCGTCAAAGAGTCTGGATGAGATCAAGACATCCTTGGCCCTTGCCGGGTATGGATCAGAAAGTCAGGAGATGGCCAAAGCGATTGGAGAATATGATTTTGACATTGCCTTGGCCATCTTGACGAAAATTGAAAAAACAGGCGGTTTCCGAGGACTGAGTGAATGACATTTACGGTGCTGGTTGTGGATGATGTGAAGGAAAACATTGATGTGCTGTCCCATATCTTATCGGATCATTACCGGGTCAAGGCGGCCACCAGCGGAGAAATGGCCCTGACTGTGGCCCGGAAGACCCTGCCGGACATCATTTTGCTGGATATCATGATGCCGGGAATGGATGGATACGACACTTGCCGCCGGTTAAAACAGATCCCAGAAACCCGCAACATCCCCGTGATTTTTGTCACTGCCAAAAACCAGGTGATGGACGAGGTCAAAGGGTTTGAAACCGGTGCCGTGGATTATATCGGCAAACCGGTCAACCCCGTGATCACCCTGGCCCGGGTCAAAACCCATATCGCTTTGTCCAACCAGAAAAAATGCCTGGAAATCCAGGTCCAGGAACAGACCCGGGAGATCCGGGAAACCCGGCTGGAAATCATTCGAAAGCTGGGTCGGGCCGCGGAATACAAGGATAATGATACCGGGCTTCACGTGGAAAGGATGAGCCGGTATACGTATCTGATCGCAACTGCCTATGGGCTCGATGACCATGAATCGCAACTGGTCCTCCAAGCTTCTCCCATGCATGACATCGGAAAGATCGGGGTGCCGGATATGGTGCTGAAAAAACCGGGACGGCTCACGGTCCAGGAATGGAATCTGATGGACAAACATCCCCTGATCGGTGGCCGAATTATTGGAGAATCCAGGGCGGAACTGCTGCAGGCAGCCCGGATCATTGCGGAACAGCACCATGAACGGTGGGACGGCACGGGATATCCCTATCGGCTGAAGGCCGATGAAATCCACGTATATGCCAGGCTCACGTCGGTGGCGGATGTGTTCGACGCTTTGACCAGCCGGCGTCCCTACAAAGCGGCTTGGGACATCGACGCAGCCGTGGACCTGATTCAGGACCAAAAGGGGAAACAGTTCGATCCGGCAGTCGTGGATGCATTTTCAGCCGTTCTGCCGGACATTCTGAACATAAAACACCAATTCGCGGAAACCTCTGCGGAAACAGGGAACCAAGATGGACAATGACAAGGGGACTGCATATTCAAGCCGACATCTCTGTCAAAATCTACCGGCGTTTGATGTCAAACAGGCATTGATCCGCCTGGATGGAGACCATGATCTCTATATCCAGATACTGCGCTCCTATGAACAGACGTTCAGGCCGTTTTCAACCACCCTCCGGGAACTGGCGCACGCCGGCAACACAGAGGACATGATTCAACAGCTCCATACCTTGAAAGGGGCTGCCGCCAACCTGGAGATCACGCAGGTTCGCCGGCTGTCTCACTATCTGGAGGATCAGCTTCGACAGGGAGCCGATATTTTCATGCTGCCGGAATATCAATCTCTGATTGCCGCCCTGGAAACTTCGTTTGAACAAATCACTGCCATGGGACAGAAAAAAATCATGAACGAAAACACCGGCCGGATATTTTCCCATGATGAGCTGACGGCGGCACTTCATGAACTTCATTCAATGCTGTCGGGTTACGATACGGCTTCCGGAGATGTTCTTTTCCGGATCAAACCCGCCCTGATCCGGCTTGGACTGGAATCAGAGGTGTCCCGCCTTGAAAAAACGATATCCGGATATGCGTTTGAAAAGGCTGAAATCGTTTGCAGGCAACTGATTCAGCAGCTGGGAGACACGGATTGACCTCAGGAAAGAAAGAGGGCGTTCTTTTTTTGACCCTGGTGACGCTATCAGGTATCCGTGCCTGTACCCGGGAAAAAAGAGATCAGCATCGGGTTTTCGGGCCAGCTGACCGGGGTCTATTCGGCCGATTTCAATGGCTGGCACTGCTGGCGGTGGTCGTGGCCGCGGGCGTATTCTGCGCCTGGCTGCTGGCCGTCCGAGCCGATCATGTCATGCGTGAAAATCTCCTCAGTCAGACCCGTCTGGTGGCCGACGCAGTAAACCCCGACCTGTTCAGGTCTCTCACCGGCACAAAAACTGATCTCGAAGCGCCGGAATACCAGGGGATCAAGGAACAGCTCAGGGCCCTCCGCACAGTCTTTCCGGAATGCCGATTCATCTATCTTATGGGGAGACAATCTGGCGGCACCCCTTTTTTTTATGTGGACAGTGAACCGGCGGGTTCGGCTGAGGAATCTCCACCCGGCCAGATTTATGAAGAGATGTCCATGGAACTGCGGCATGCGTTTGACACAAAAACAGCACTGGTCGAAGGGCCTGTCACCGACTCATGGGGTAGCTGGGTGTCTGCCCTGGTTCCAATAACCGATCCCCAGACCGAAAATCTTGCCGCCATGCTGGGCATGGATATAGATGCCCGAAAATGGAAACAAGAGGTCTTCACCAGAAGCGTTCTGCCTGCGGGTCTGGCCATGACTGCCCTGCTCGTCATTGTCATTGCCGGCGGGTATCTGCTGGACCGTCGATCCTGTCAGCAGGAACCACCGTCCGGCTGGGTGACTCATCTGGAAACTGTTCTAACAGCCGCAGTGGGCCTGGTCCTGTCCCTGTTTACCGCATGGCTGGTTTGGAACAATGTCAATCAAAATCAGGCGAATGCATTCCAGCGGTTGGCCGAAAGCCGGGTCGGTGCACTTGCCCAAACAGTCATCACTCTTCGGGACATAGAGATTGAAGGGCTGAGCCGGTTTTTTGAAAGCAGCGAGAAAATTTCTGACAAAGCGTTCCAGAGGTACACAGAACATTTGACCCGGAACCGGGCAGTACAGGCTTGGGAGTGGATTCCGGCGGTGCCGGCATCTGAAAAGGAGCACTTTGAACAAGCAGCCAGAGCTGCCGGCATGGATGGTTTCAACATATGGCAGCAGGATGCCGCCGGCCGGCACATGCCCGCCACTGGCCGGGAAATGTATTTCCCCGTATTCCGGATGATTCCAGAAACAGGCAACGAAGCAGCCATCGGCTTTGACCTGGGTTCGGAACCGGTCCGGCATGCTGCCATCGAAGAGGCAGTGCGGACCAAAAGGGCCACCGCCACCGAACCAGTTACGCTGGTACAGGAAGCGGGCATCCAAACGGGCCTCCTGGTCTTTCGGCCCGTTTTTGCTGACGTTCGGCAAACCCGGTTGAAGGGGTTTACCCTGGCAGCAGTCCGGCTGGGTGATTTACTGGAAGCGGCGATACCAGACAATACTGTGGCCAAAGAACTACGCCTTTTATTCAGTGACAAACCTTTCATAACGCTTGCCTCCTCCCTGACGGCAGATCGACTGCCGAAAGAAAACCTGACCTTGCACCGACCTGTCTTTGCTTTTGGAAAAACCTTTATCGTTTCTGCCCATGCCGGGCCGGAGTTTGTGCATATGCATCCGGGAAGATCTGTCATGGGCGCGGGACTGATCGGGTTGATTCTCACCGCCGCGCTGACAGTCCTCGTGTTTGTACTTCAGCGCCGTCACGAGGCCCTCGAAGAAGTGGTCCGTGAGCGCACCACCGTTCTGCGGGAAAGCCATGAACGTTTCGAGCTGGCCGTGAACGGTTCTAACGATGGTATCTGGGATTGGGACCTGAAACACAACAGCCTTTTTCTTTCGCCCAAATGGAAAGCGCAGCTCGGGTTCCGTGACGAAGAGCTTCCCAACGAATTTGCCTCGTTTGAAAGCCGATTTCATCCCGACGACCGGGCGATGGTGATGGCCTATGTTGAACGATATCTCAAAGGAGAGCTCCAAACCTATGACATTGAATTCAGATTGCTGCATAAAAACGGCGATTACCGATGGATCCGGGCCAGGGGTGAATCCATTCGAAACGAAGAAGGCAGGCCTTACCGCATGGCAGGCTCACACACAGACATCACCCGCCAGAAAAAAACCGAAGACCAGCTGAAAAGCAACCTGGCAAAAATTCACATCATTCTGGCATCGATTCAGGCCGGCGTCATTCTGGTTCGCAAACAGGACCGTGTCATCGTGGATGCAAATCCGGCAGCCACCGAAATGGTCGGTACGTCAAAGGACAGCCTGATCGGCAAAGTGTGCAATGATTTTCTCTGTCCCTCCGAGGCCGGCAAATGCCCGGTGTTCGATCTGGGCCATTCGATTGAAAACGCGGAAAGAACACTTAAAACCCGGAAAGGGGAACTGATTCCAGTACTCAAGAACGTCTCACTGGTGGAACTTGATGGAGAGACATTTCTCCTGGAAAGTTTTGTCGATATCCGCAAACAAAAGGAAGTGGAAACAGAACTGATCGAAACTAATCGGCAGCTCGAGGCTGCCACAGCCCGGGCCAACCAGATGGCTGTCGAAGCCCAGATGGCCAGCATTGCCAAAAGTGAATTTCTGGCCAACATGAGCCACGAAATCAGGACCCCCATGAACGGCGTGATCGGCATGACCGGACTGCTGCTCGACACCGATCTTACCCCAGAACAGCGGCGGTATGCCCAAACCGTGGGGGCCAGTGCCGATTCGCTGCTGAGGCTGATCAACGATATTCTCGATTTTTCAAAAATCGAGGCCGGCAAACTGGACCTGGAAATCTTTGAGTTTGACCTGCAACACCTGCTGGACGACTTTGCCGCCACCCTGGCACTCCAGGCACACAAAAAAGGGCTTGAGCTGAACTGTGGGATGTCTCCCAACATTCCATCCCTCCTGCGGGGAGATCCGGGCCGTCTGCGCCAGATTCTGACCAACCTGGCGGGCAACGCCGTGAAATTCACCCGTGCCGGCGAAGTATCCATCCGGGTCACCCTGGCATCTGAAACGCCGGATAAGGTGCTGCTGCACTTTTCGGTGATCGACACCGGCATCGGAATCCCATTGGACAAGCAAAAACAATTGTTTGAAAAATTTACCCAGGTGGATACCTCCACTACCCGTCAATACGGCGGCACCGGACTTGGGCTGGCCATTTCCAGAGAGCTGGCAGAAAAAATGGATGGAACCATCGGAGTCAGGAGCGAACCAGGAAAGGGGTCTGAATTCTGGTTTACTGTCTGGCTGACCAGACAACCTTTACGGGCACAGGAAAACACGGAAAAACCGGCTGACCTGAAAAATATCCGCGTTTTGATCGTGGATGACAATGCCACCAACCGTGAAATTCTGACGGCCCAGATGGACAGCTGGCAGATGCGCGTGTCTGATGTGGCTGACGGACCTTCCGCCCTGGAGGCGCTTGACAGGGCGTTGACTGAAAAAGATCCATACCGGGTGGCAGTGATTGACATGCAGATGCCAAAGATGGACGGAGAAGACCTGGGCCGAACCATGATGTCTGACGAACGGTTAAGACAGACCCGGATGATTTTACTGACATCCTTAGGGGTCCGTGGTGATACCCGGCGATTAGAACAAATCGGATTCGATGCCTTTCTCACCAAGCCCGCCCGCCCGATGGAATTACAAACAGCCCTGTGTCGTATCCTTACATCACCCGGACAAGGAATGTCAGAATCCCAGGCAGTCACCACACGTCACAACGTCCGGGAAATCCGCCATCTGTTTGCCGGCCGGCACTTTTGTATACTGCTGGCCGAAGACAACATCACCAATCAGCTGGTGGCACTGGGCATTCTTGAAAAACTCAGCCTGCACGCAGATGCCGTGGCCAACGGACAAGAAGCCATCAAAGCCCTTCAAAGCCTGACCTACGACCTGATCCTCATGGATGTCCAGATGCCGGTGATGGACGGGCTTGAAGCTACCCGTCAGATCCGCAGGCACCGATCCGAACGCTTTAATCGAAATATCCCGATCATCGCTATGACCGCCCATGCCATGGACGGTGACCGGGACCGGTGCCTGGATGCCGGAATGAACGGGTATATTTCCAAGCCCATTGATCCGATGTCACTGGCGGAAGAGTTGGAAAAATGGCTGCTCAAAGACCCGGGGGAAGCTGGGAAAAATAGTGGTCTGCCAAAAATGGATCAATCGTCCCATGACGTGAACAGACAAAATCCCGCACGGATATTTGACCGACCGGCCTTGCTGAAACAGCTGATGAACGATGCAGATCTGACGAAAACCATTATTGTCGGATTTCTGGATGACATGCCGAAACAGATACGCGCATTGAAATCTTTTGTGAAAAACGGCCAGGCTGAGCAGGCGGGTGCCCAGGCCCACAAAATCAAAGGAGCTGCCGGCAATGTCACGGCTCAGCGGTTCCAGGAAACGGCCCGGGCAATGGAAACTGCCGGCAAAGCCGGAGATATGGATTCGTTGCAGCGCCTGCTGCCGGAGCTGGAACAGCGGTTTATGCAAGTGAAAATTGAAATGGAGGACAGTGAACCATGCGAATTCTGATCGCCGAAGATGACATAACATCCCGGGCCATGCTCCAGGCGGTGTTGACCAAATGGGGATACCATGTCATCACCGCCAAAAACGGGGAAGAGGCTTTTAGAATGTTTCAGGACAGCGATGCCCCCCAATTGGCTGTTCTGGACTGGGAAATGCCGGAAATGGACGGGGCCGACTTGTGCCGCTGTCTTCGGCAACAGGAACGGAGAGAACCCCTTTACCTGATCCTGCTCACTTCCCGGGATGATGCTGGAGACATCGTACAGGGACTGGAGGCGGGGGCTGACGACTATATTGCCAAACCCTTTGACACGGCTGAACTTAAGGCCCGGGTGGATGTCGGCAGACGTATGATTTCTTTGCAAAATGAAATGCAAAAACGGGAGAAGCTTTCAGGCATATTGGAGTTGGCCGGGGCGGTCTGCCATGAACTCAACCAGCCGCTGCAAAGTGTGTTTGGCTACTCCGAAATCCTGTTGATGGATCTGGATGCCGATGACGGGAATTATGAAACCCTTAAAAAAATCCAGCATGAAATCGGCCGCATCGGTGAACTGACGCGTAAAATCATGAAAATCACGCGCTATCAGACCAAACCCTATCTGAAAAGCCAAATTGTGGATATCGATCGGTCTTCAGAGTGACAATCCTTCGGTCCCGCTTCAGGTTGGACTGATACAAACAAAGGAGAAAGCATATGAAAGAAAAACGCATCCTGGTGGTGGATGATGAACCGACCATCCTGAATCTGTTCACTCAGGCGTTCGAAAGAGCGGGTTATCTGGTCACAACAGCGGAAACTGCAGAAGCGGCCTTGAAAATACTGGAAAAAGAATCCTTCTGGGTGTTTTTTCTGGACTTGAACCTGCCCGGCATGAGCGGCGTTGATTTGTGCCGGCAGATACGACATCAATACCCCATGGCCATCGTTTATGCCGTCACCGGCTATGCATCACTGTTTGAACTGTCGGAATGTCGTGATGCCGGTTTTGAAGACTATTTTACCAAACCAGCAAAACTTTCGGACCTGGTTGAAGCCGCCGATAACGCTTTCAAGAAGCTGGCGCGGTGGAAAAAGCGGTAAAGCAAATGATGGGGATTATTTTTGGATGAGGCAGATCAGACGTTTAACAAAAGGCACTTTATCCTGCATTGGGGAATGATGTATGTTGTTTACTGTTATCCTTGCAATCTGGCTGTCAGGATCTATCAGTCTGTGGCTGGCTTCACGCACCTTCCGGCACCGCCGGGAAGTACCGGCGGCGGCCTGGCTCACAGGCCTGATGGGCGGAATTGCGATTTGGTCTTTCTCCTATGCCCTGGAATTGAACCTGCAAAGCCTGGAATCCATGAGATGGACCATGATCGCCAAGTACATTGGACTCGGGGCTATCCCGGGGTGCTGGTTCGGTTTCACCCTTTCCCAGTCCGGCCAGGGCCGTCTGCTCACCCGATGGCGGATCCTCTTACTCTTCCTTTTGCCTGCGGGGATGGTCGTTCTGGTGGCAACCAACCCCTGGCATTATCTGTTTTACGAACAGGTCCATCTGCGCCGGTACAACAGCTACTATTACCAGGCATTGACACCGGGTCTTTTCTGGAAGATGAATCTGGCCTATGCCTACTTCTGGATCATTTCAGGGGTTGTCATCACGGTCCGGCTCTGGTTCCGGGTCCGGGGCACGGACCGGAAGCGGATCGGAATCATCCTGATGGCGGTCCTGATCCCTTTTGTCAACAATATCTGCTACAACCTGTTCGGATTCAAGCCCGGCGGGTTTCTGGACCTAACCCCTGTGGGCTTTACGTTTATGGGGTTGCTGTTATTTCATGGCGTGTTTCGGCTGGATCTTTTCAATGTGTTTCCCCAGGCCCTGGATATCCTGTTCGACAACCTGCCGGACGCGCTTTTTGTTCTGGACAGCCAGCATAACATCGTGAGTGTCAATCCTGCCGGGACCCGCCTTCTCGGGAATCCGGATTTTCAACGACGATTCATTGAAAAAAGTCCACACAACCAGCAGATCTCCCGGATCTCAGTGCCTTCCGCCAGCAGCATACAGGATGTAGAAATTGGAGATATGGTCTGGGCCGCGCGTTTTTTTCCGATCCAGATTGCCTCAGGACAAATCACAGGATCTCTGGCCATGTTTCAGGATATCACCCGGCGCAAACGGGTGGAACAGGAACTGCTGGAAACCAACCAGCACCTGGAAGAAGCCACAGCCAAGGCCAACCAGATGGCGGTCCATGCGGAAATGGCCAGCATCGCCAAAAGCCAGTTTTTAGCCAACATGAGCCACGAGATCCGCACCCCCATGAATGGGGTGATCGGTATGACCGGGCTGCTGCTGGATACTGAACTGACCCCCGAACAGAAGCGGTATGCTGAAACCGTTCAGACCAGCGCCGAATCGCTGCTGGGCCTGATCAACGACATTCTCGATTTTTCCAAGATCGAGGCCGGCCGGCTGGATCTGGAAGTGCTTGATTTCGACCTGCAGAACCTGCTGTATGATTTTGCCGCCACCCTGGCACTCCAGGCCCACCAGAAAGGCCTTGAGCTCAATTGCGGCACGTCCCCGGACATCCCCTCCCTGCTGCGGGGCGATCCAGGCCGTCTGCGACAGATTCTGACCAACCTGGCGGGCAATGCCGTGAAATTCACCCATGCCGGGGAAGTCTCCATTCGTGTCACCCTGGTATCGGAAACGCCCAGTGAGGTCATGCTGCGGTTTTCCGTGACCGACACCGGTATCGGTATTCCCCTGGAGAAACAGACACGATTGTTTGATACATTTTCCCAGGTGGATGCCTCCACCACCCGCCAATTCGGGGGCACCGGTCTGGGACTGGCCATTGCAAAAGAACTGGCTGAAAAAATGGGGGGAGAGATCGGTGTCCGGAGTGACCCCCGGAAAGGGTCTGAGTTCTGGTTTACCGCCCAACTGGAAAAACAGCCGGCCCAGGCGTGGGTAACCCCTTCGGTTCCGGCGGATCTGAAAAATGTCCGAGGATTGATCGTAGACGACAATGCCACCAGCCGTGAAATTTTGACGGCGCAAATGACCAGCTGGCAGATGCGCGTATCCGCAGTACCGGACGGCTCTTCCGCCCTGGAAACCCTTGACAGGGCACTCGATGAACATGATCCATACCGGGTGGCCGTCATTGACATGCAGATGCCGAAAATGGACGGAGAAGAACTGGGGCGTAGCATCCTGTCTGATGACCGTCTCAAGCAGACCCGCCTGGTGATGCTGACTTCACTGGGGGTCCGGGGTGACTCCCGGCGGTTTGAAAAAATCGGATTTAATGCCTATCTCACCAAACCGGTACGCCCGCTGGAACTGAAAGCCGTGTTGTCCAGCATCCTCACATCACCGGGACAAGGAACCTCAGAACCGCGTGCCATCACGACACGCCACACGATCCGGGAAATCCGCCACCTGTTTGCCGGCCGGGACCTGCACATTCTCCTGGCCGAAGACAACATCACCAACCAGCTGGTGGCACTGGGAATTCTGAAGAAGCTCGGGCTGCATGCAGATTCAGTCGCCAACGGACGTGAAGCGCTCGATGCCGTCAGCAAGCAGCCCTACGACCTGATACTGATGGACATCCAGATGCCGGTCATGGACGGCCTGGAGGCCACCCGGCAGATCCGCGCCCACGAACAGCAATCAACCCGCAGCCAGCAACCCGAAACCAGCCTCCCCATCATCGCCATGACGGCCCATGCCATGACCGGAGACCGGGACAGGTGCCTGGAAGCCGGCATGAACGGATATGTTGCCAAGCCCATCGATCCATTGGCGCTGGCAGACGAATTGAACAAATGGCTGCCCTTGCCCTAAAAAAAATGATGGCCCATGTTTTTTTCATGGCAAAACGCGTCCTTGTAAACCCGTTTTGCCGACAGGACATCATAGACATCTGCCAGCGCCACGATGCGGGCAGACAGGGGAATGGCATCACCGGCCAGATGATCCGGATAGCCAATGCCATCCCATTTTTCATGTTTGGTCAGATAATCATCCACACCGGATTCAAACCCCTGGATCAGGCCGTCAGTATCATTATTCGTCAAGCAGAACATCGGCTTGAATCATGAAGAATTCACTGTCCTGACATCGGACGGCTGTCATTCCTGATCCGCTGGTCCAATGCCCGAACAGTTGACATGCATGCATTTCACTGATATGGCATACATGATATCGAAGCGATGGTTGGGTTTTTATGAACTCAGGATTTGTTGCCGAATGTGTAACATTTCCTATCACCGAGGCAGGTATAATCATGACTGAAAAACCCACTTATGAAGGGTTGGAAAAAAGGGTTGCCGAATTAGAGCAACAAGCTGAACAGTTTCAATCCGCGATTTATAACAGTATCAGCCATTCCATTTTTGTTGTGGACGTTTTGGAAAACAACGTTTTTCAATATGTTAGCCTTAACCCCCGGCACGAAAAAATTACCGGCATTTCACAGGATTTCATCCACGGAAAAACGCCTGAAGAGTTGCTGCCTGAAAAGGCTGCCCAGGCTGTTCGCCATCGTTATGCTGACTGTGTCAATCAGAAACAAAATGTGACCTATGAGGAATGGCTGCCATTTCAAGGAAAAGAAACCTGCTGGGAAACAACGCTGCATCCCCAGATCAATGAAAACGGACAAGTCTGCCAGATTATCGGTACGAGCCAGGAAATCACAGAACGCGTGCGGTACCAAAATGAGATTAAAGAAAGTGAAGAAAGATTTCGTTTACTTGTTGAATCTTCTCCGATATCCGTGATGATGATGCGCAACGGAAAATACACTTACTGCAACCCCGCAAGCATCGCACTGCTGGGATTTAATCGCCTTGAAGACATTTTTGGTATGGATGCGCTCCAAACCATTGCCCCTGAATTTCATTCCACGCTGAGGGAACGAATGGAACGGGTTGAATTGGGAAAGTCAAATGCGCCCATTGAAATCAAAATCATAAAACCCAATGGAGATGCTGTCTGGACCCGTTCCACATCACTTTCTATCAGCATCAAAGGTGAACCGACTGCGGTTATATTTGGTCAGGATATTACAAAACAGCGAGAAACTGAAATCGCCTTACGGGAAAGCGAGGAAAAGCACCGATCAATGATGGAATCCATGGATGATGCGGCCTATATTTGCTCATCCAATTACCGTATAGAATACATGAATCCCGCTATGATTAGAAAAATCGGACACGATGCGACTGGAGCGAGGTGTTACAAGGCGATCCATGGTCTGGAGGAACAGTGTCCCTGGTGCGAACATGATAAGGTCATCAAGGGTGAACCCATCAAAACTGAACTGGATCTGACTAAGGAAGATGAGTCCTTTTTGATTTCTCATTCGCCAATATTCCACACCAATGGTTCGGTTTCAAAGCTGTCAATTTATCGGGATATAACAGAAAAAACGAAACTTGAATATCGTATGCAACAATCCCAGAAAATGGAATCCATCGGGTCCCTGGCCGGCGGCATTGCCCATGATTTTAACAATATTCTGTTTCCCATTGTGGGTCTGTCGGAAATGATGCTGGAGGATTTTCCTCCCGGCAGCCTGGAACAGCAGAATCTGAATGAAATCTTTCAGGCCGGCAAAAGAGGCAGGGAACTGATCCAGCAGATTCTTTCCTTCAGCCGGCGGTCAGAACATCAACCGATACCCGTTCATATCCAGAAAATCCTCAAAGAGGTGTTGAAACTCTGCCGTGCCACCATTCCGGCGGATATAACAATTGCCCAGGATATTATGGCCGACTGCGCTCCGGTCATGGCAGACCCCACCCAGATCCACCAGATCGCCATGAACCTGATCACCAATGCCTATCATGCAGTGGAACCTGCAGGAGGGACCATAAAAGTCGCGCTGAAAGAGATCGATTTGTGCCACGAAGATGGCCCGGACGTTCACCTGGCATCCGGTCGGTACGCAGTTCTGTCGGTAATCGATACCGGCACGGGAATCGATCCTGCTGTCATGAACAGGATTTTTGATCCCTATTTCACGACCAAAGAAAAAGGGAGAGGCACCGGCCTTGGCCTGGCAACCGTATATGGCATAGTAAAAGACCATGGGGGTGATATCAGGGTTCACAGTGAAATGGGAAAAGGGTCTTTCTTTCATGTTTACCTGCCGCTGCTGGAAAAAGCACTGGAATCTGAACCTGGAAAAAAAATAACCCCGCTTCCCACAGGCACGGGACATATCCTGCTGGTGGATGATGAAAAATCCATCATCCACCTTGAAACGCAGATGCTGAAACGACTGGGATATCAAACCAGTGTTTTCATCAGCAGCCGAGAAGCCCTGGCTGCGTTCAAAACAGAGCCATCACTGTTTGACCTTGTCATAACAGATATGAACATGCCGAATATAAACGGTATGCAGCTTGCAGTGGAAATGATTGCCGTCCGGCCTGATATTCCCATTATCCTCTGTACCGGATTCAGTGAAAGGATCGACAATAAAAAAGCTGAGGCCCAAGGGATCAGAGGATTGCTTATGAAACCGGTGGGAATGAAGGATCTCGCCCTAAAAGTACGGGAAGTATTGAACAGTTTATCAAAATTCTGAAAAATGATTTTCTGTTTGCAGAACACAGGAGACTTCTCCAAAGTCTGTAACGATGTTAACACAAGGCGGGACATTCAATCAGGCGAAACAGTCTGTTTCACTAAAAAATTGCAGATACCTGACCTTTACCCTCATCATCGAGGTGGAACCCTGCCCGGACATCGTTCCAACACCATTTGCCGAAAATGGCAGTGTTGCCAAATTCGGCAAATGCTGATTTATTCCGGGGCTTCAACGTGGCCCAGGTGGCTGAAAAGCACGGCTGGCCTGAGCCCCTGGTCTGGTCCCTGGCCCTGGAAGGCAAAACAGACCCTGACCGGTTCAAAGCACTTGGCTGGGGATTTAGGACCTGGGACCCGTGGGAATTCAATGCTGTGACAGCCGGTATGTATTGACATACGGGCATTTCATTGATATGGCATTCATGGTTCTGTTAACTTACGATTACAAACCAGCCAACAAAAAACAAGAGATATGAGAGATAAGCCTACGTACCAGGAATTGACCCGGAAAATACAGGAATTGGAAAAGATTCAGTTAAATTTTTCAACCCGGCAGGATCTGTTTTCCGAATTAGCCGCTGACCTGGGACATGCATTGAGCAAATTAAAAACAGACGTGCAGGCCGCCCATCACCTCGATCAAATCGTTACATCCTTACCTCAGCCCATCTCACTGGTTTCAGATGATTACCGATATCTTGCCGTGAACGACGTATATGCAGAGCTGTTCGGGACCGCTGCAAAAAATATCATTGGAAAGACACCCGCTCATTTTTTCGGTGAACAGGTCTTTGAAAATGAAATTAAACCGCATTTAGACCATGTTTTGGGCGGGAAAGAATTGCAGTATGAAATCCAGGCGGATTTTCCTGGGCGAGGAAAACGCTGGATGTCCATGTCGTATTATCCATATCGAAATGAACAAGGCAATATTGCCGGTGTGATTTCACACGGTCATGACATCACAGAGCGTAAGCGGGCCGAGACGGCGTTGCTTATAAGTGAAGAACGGTACCGGCATGTGGCCGAGGCCAACACCGGAATTGTCTGGGAAATGGATGCGGATCTTTACGTAACACACTTTTCAGGCCGGGTTTATGAAATGTTGGGTTATATGCCGGAAGAGATTATCGGACAAAATCCTTTGTTTCTGATCGATCCCGGCGATCGGGAACGGATCAGCGCAATCATGTCCCGAATGGCTCATACGTTGGAACCGGTCAAAGAAATGGAATCCTGGTACCGCCACAGCGATGGCCGGCGGGTGCGTATGGTAACCAACAGCATTGCCTTTTTTGATCAGGGCGGCGGTCTTCTCGGGTTTCGCGGTACGCATATCGATATTACAGAAACTTTCTGGGCAAGACGGTGTCAGGAAATTACCCTTCAGCTTCATGAAATGATCAACGACAGTGATGATGCGATATCTGCCTTTCTCTGTGAAGCGTGTTCAGAGGTGACCGATAGTCCGATGGCTTTCTTTGGCATGCTGGAACCGGATGAATCAGCGATGATCGCCCATGTCTGGTCGCCGGAGGCAATGCAGGAATGCAGGATTTCAGACAAACCGCTGCACTTCCCGATTGAGACCGCAGGATTGTGGGCGCAGCCGATCCGGCAGCGGGAACCCGTTATTTACAATGATTACCAAAGTACGTTTGAAAAACAGGGCCTTCCGGAGGGCCATGTGCCGATAATGAGGTACCTGGGCGTTCCAATTCTCCATGGCGACACGGTTGTTGCCATGGTTGGCGCGGCAAACAGGTTGCCGGGATATGAAGAAAGGCACATCAACCGCCTTCAGGTGATCGCCTCCTCCATTGCGGACCTCCTCTTGCTTCGCCGCAAAGAAGAAGCATTGCGGGAAAGCGAGGAAAAACACCGCCGCCTGTTTGAAACCATGGCTCAGGGTGTCATTTATCAGGCAGCCGACGGGGCCATCATATCGGCCAACTCCGCTGCGGAAAGAATTCTTGGTCTATCTTTTGAACAGATGCAGGGAAAAACTTCCATGGATTTCCGATGGGAAATGATTCTTGAGGACGGCACAACTGTTCCCGGTACAGAACATCCTGCGATGATTGCCCTGCGTACCGGAGAGACAGTCGGTCCGGTGATCCGTGGCGTGTTTCATCCGGAGAAGAACGCCCATGTATGGCTGTACATCACGGCTATTCCCCTGTTTCAACCGGGAGAAACAAAACCCTTTCAGGCGTATGCCACTTTCGAGGACATCACCGGGCAAAAGCAGGCTGAAAAAGCGTTGAAGCTGGCCCATGAAAGAATACTGACGATTCTGGACAGTATTGATTCTACCGTTTATGTGGCAGACATGGACACCTGTGAAATCCTGTTCATGAACAAAAGAATGATCACTGATTTCGGCGGGGATAAAACCGGTGATATCTGCTTCCAGGCCTTCAGAAAAAATTCAGAACCCTGCGAATTCTGTACAAATGATCAGCTGGTGGACAAACACGGAAACCCTGCAGGTGTCCGTGTCTGGGATGACAAGAACCCGATCACAGGCAGGTATTATATCAATTACGACCGGGCCATTGAATGGACGGACGGCCGCCTGGTCCGGATGCAGATTGCCACAGATATTACGGATCTGAAAAAAATGGAGGCCCAGCTCCACCAGTCCCAGAAAATGGAATCCATCGGCTCCCTGGCCGGTGGCATTGCCCATGACTTCAACAACCTGTTGTTCCCCATTGTGGGGTTGTCGGAAATGATGCTGGATGATTTTCCTCCCGGCAGCCCGGAACATCATGATGCTCAGTAGATATTCGAGGCCGGCACCAGGGGTAGAGAGCTGGTCCAGCAGATTCTTTCTTTCAGCCGGCAGTCGGAGCATCAACCGATACCGGTTCATATCCAGAAGATACTCAAAGAGGTGCTGAAACTCTGCCGCGCCACCATTCCGGCGGATATCTCAATTACCCAGGATATTATGGCCGACTGCGCTTCGGTCATGGCTGATCCCACCCAGATCCACCAGATCGCCATGAACCTGATCACCAATGCCTATCATGCCGTGGAACCTGTTGGAGGGACCATAAAAGTCGCGCTAAAAGAGATTGATTTGTGCCACGAAGATGGCCCGGACGTTCAGCTGGCATCCGGTCGGTATGTGGTTCTGTCGGTAATCGATACCGGCACGGGCATCGATCCTGCTGTGATGAACAGGATTTTTGATCCCTATTTCACGACCAAGGAAAAAGGAAAGGGGACCGGCCTGGGCCTTGCCACTGTCTTTGGCGTTGTAAAGGCCCATGGGGGCGATATCAGTGTGACCAGTGAACTCGGCAAAGGGGCAGCTTTTCATGTCTACCTGCCGGTGTTGGAAAAAGAACAGGATTCTGAACCTGAAAATAAAATGACTCCGCTTCCCACAGGCACGGAACATATTCTGCTGGTGGATGATGAAACGCCTATTGTTCACCTTGAACAGCAGATGTTGAAACGACTGGGATACCACACCAGCGGTTATACCAGCAGCTGGGATGCCCTGGCAGCGTTCAAGACAGAGCCGTCATGCTTTGATCTGGTCATCACCGATATGAATATGCCGAATATGAACGGTATGCAGCTGGCTGCGGAACTGATTGCCATCCGGCCGGATATCCCCATAATTCTGTGCACGGGATTCAGTGAAAGGATCGACAATAAAAAAGCCGAAGCCCAGGGAATTAAAGGATTGCTTATGAAACCAGTGGGGATGAAAGATCTTGCCCAAAAAGTGGGGGAAGTCTTGGACGTAACTAAAAATAAAAAATATGAGAAATATGAGAGATAAACCTACCTACCAGGGATTGCCCCGAAACGTCCAGGATACAGAAAATAACCCGTCGGATTTTTCAACTCAGCGGGATCGTGAATCGCATTTGAAAAATGTACTCCTGGCCATCCGTGATGTCAATCAATTGATTGCGAGGGAAACAGACCCGGAACAGCTGATCCGAAAAATCTGCACTTCTCTGGTCAAAACACGGGGATATTTCAATGCATGGATTGCCCTGACGGATGAGAAATGCGAGTTTGTCGAGAGTTCCGCTGCTTCCGGATTCAATGGTGGTTTTGAGGTGTTGACGTCAGCCCTGCATCGGGGTGATTTTCCATTATGTATGCGTCTTTCTCTATGGGCGGATAAAGTTGCTGTAACCCGGAATCCGCCTGCGGATTGCCCGGACTGTCCTTTGTCTTCCGAATATGAAGGCCGTTCCGGTCTGACCTGCCGTTTGTCATACAAAGGCAGGTTGTTTGGCATCCTTTCCGTCTCTGTCCCTGAAAAATTTGCCCATGACAGTGAAGAGCAGGATCTGTTTGCGGAATTGGCTGCTGACCTTGGTTTTGCATTGAGTAAACTGAAAACCGATGTTCAGACCCATCGTCTCCATCAGATTGTCACATCCATTCCCCAGCCCATGTCGCTGGTCTCTGATGATTACCGGTACCTTGCAGTGAACGATGTGTATGCAGAACTGTTTGGGACAGTTGCGGATAATATTGTTGGAAAGACACCTGCTCATTTTTTCGGTGAACAGGTGTTTGAAAATGAAATCAAACCGCGTCTTGACCATGTATTGGCCGGGAGCGAATTGCAGTATGAAATCCAGGCGGATTTTCCCGGCCGGGGTAAACGCTGGATGTTCATGTCGTATTACCCATATCGAAATGAACAAGGCAATATTGCCGGTGTTATTTCACACGGCCATGACATCTCCGACCGAAAGCAAGCTGAAATCGCACTGAAGGAAAGCGAGATTTATTATCGCACTCTTTTCGAAAACGTCAACGATGCCGTCCTGGTACATGAAATCGGCTTTGACGGAAAGCCCGGCCAATTCATCGATGCAAACCGTGTCGCCCTCGATCGTCTTGGATACACTCATGATGAATTACTGAAGATGACACCTAAGGCCATTACGACTGAGAAAGGGT
>JAIPDL010000010.1 GCA_021737695.1 Desulfotignum sp.
ACTGGGGCACGGCGGAAGCGTTGGCATATGCCTCTCTTCTGGCCCAGGGCATTCCCGTCCGGTTGAGCGGCCAGGACAGCGGCCGGGGGACCTTTTCCCAGCGCCACAGCGTGATCCGGGACATCAAAAACGCAGACCTTTGGGTGCCCTTGAACCAAATTGCCGATGACCAGGCAGCATACCGGGTCTATGACAGTTTTTTGTCTGAAGCCGGTGTTCTGGGGTTTGAATACGGGTATGCCGTGGCAAATCCCGGGGGGTTGACCCTGTGGGAAGCCCAGTTCGGGGATTTTATAAACAATGCCCAGGCCGTGATCGATCTGTATATTGCCGCCGGTGAGACCAAATGGCGGCGCCAGTGCGGTCTTGTTCTGCTGCTCCCCCACGGATATGAGGGTCTGGGGCCGGAGCATTCCAGCGCCCGGCCGGAACGCTTTCTCCAGTTGTGCGCCAATGACAACCTCCAGGTCTGTAACCCCACCACCCCGGCCCAGTATTTTCATCTGCTCCGGCGCCAGATGGTGAGATCATTTAGAAAACCCCTGGTCATCCTGACTCCCAAAAGCCTGCTGCGGCATCCCATGGCCGTGTCGGAAATAAAAGATCTCACCTCAGGCGGTTTCAGCGAAATTCTGGATGATCCTGAAAAAGTCAAAAATCCCGAGCGCGTGGTGTTTTGCAGCGGAAAAATTTTTTATGAACTGGTGAAAAACCGGTCGGAATCCGCCCAGGACAAGATTGCCATTATCCGGATGGAACAGCTCTACCCGTTCCCCGATCAATTGCTGGAACAAGTCATTTCCAGGTACAAGAAGACCCCGCAGTGGTACTGGGTCCAGGAAGAACCCGCCAACATGGGCGGGGCTGAGTTCATCCGGCCACGCCTGGAAAAAATGGTGAGCGATTCGGTGCACTGTGTGACCCGCCCGGGCCAGGCCTCTCCGGCCACGGGGTTTTCAGGGATTTACAAACAGGAACAGGCAGCGATTATCAAACAGGCATTGACGCTTTGATCCGGTCTTTGTAAGACCCGGCCGCGTTTTTACTGCATTTTTAAGGAGTGATCATGGCACATGACGTAAAAGTTCCAAGTGTGGGTGAATCTGTCACAGAGGCCCTTCTGGTTCAGTGGTTGAAAAATGATGGTGATACCGTTAAGGCGGATGAGCCTCTGTTTGTCATTGAAACCGATAAAGTCACCCTGGAGGTGACGGCAGACACTGCCGGTACACTCAACATCAAGGTCAAGGAAGGCGAGACCGTGGCCATCGGTGCGGTGGTGGCGGTGATTGAAAAAGAAGAAACCACGGACCAGGTGAAAAAATCCGGGCCTGAGAAGAAAGAAACTCCGGAAAAAGAAAAAGGGGCTCAAGCAGAGGAAAAATCGCAGGATGCCGCAACACCGGCCGGCAACATCTCCCCGTCTGCCCGGCGCCTGGCAGAAGAAAAACAGATTGACCTGGCCGATGTCACGCCCAGCGGACCGGGCGGCAGAATCACCAAGGGCGACGTGCTGCTCGTCCTGGAGTCTTCCCAGGACCGGGCGGCTGAATCGGATGCGGCTGAATCGGACAAGGCTGAACCGGACAAGGCTGAACCGGACGGCAAGACAGATCCGGATACGCCTGCATCAACCAAATCAGATTCTGACAAAGCAAAAACCGACAAAGGGGAAACCGATCAAGCAGATTCAGGCAAGGCCGGCTCCGAGGAACGCGTGACCCGGAAACCCATGACCCCGATTCGCCGCAAAATCGCGGCCCACCTGCTCAACGCCCGGCAGAACACGGCCATGCTGACCACGTTCAATGAAATTGACATGAGCCGGGTCATGGCCCTGCGCCAGGCATTCAAAGAGCCGTTCAAGGAAAAACACCAGGTGTCGCTGGGATTTATGTCCTTTTTCATCAAAGCCTGTATTGAGGCATTGAAACAGAATCCCCAGGTCAATGCCTTTGTGGACGGCAAAGATATTGTCTATCATCATTACTATCATGTTGGGGTAGCCATCGGATCGGGCAAAGGCCTGGTGGTGCCGGTGATCCGCCATGCAGACCAGCTGGATTTCGCTGGCATTGAAAAGGCCATTGTCACGTTTGTGGAAAAAATCGAGAACAACCGGCTGGAGCTGGCGGACCTGGAGGGCGGTACCTTTACCGTGAGTAACGGCGGTGTTTACGGGTCTCTTTTAAGCACCCCGATTCTCAACTCCCCCCAGAGCGGGATCCTGGGCATGCACAAAATTGAAAAACGGCCCGTGGTGGTGGAGGATGAAGTGGTGATCCGGCCCATGATGTACGTGGCGTTGAGCTATGATCACCGCATCGTGGACGGCCGGGAGGCGGTCACCTGTCTCAAACAGATCAAGGCCTGTGTTGAAAACCCCGAACGCATGCTGCTGGAGGTATGATAATGAGTCGGAAAAGCACCTATGATGTGGTGGTCATCGGATCAGGACCGGGCGGTTATTCTGCGGCCCTGCGCGCAGCGCAGCTGGGATTTGACACCGTTCTGGTTGAAAAGGAGAAAACCCTGGGCGGGGTCTGCCTGAATGTGGGGTGTATCCCGAGCAAGGCCCTGCTGGATTCAAGCGAACGATACCACCAGGCCCGGCATAAAATGGCGGAACACGGCATTGAGATCAAGGATGTGGGGCTGGATCTGGAAACCATGATGTCGCGTAAAAACAAGGTGGTGGAAGAACTGACCCATAACCTTCGGGAACTTCTGGAAAGAAGCAGAATTGAGATCATCCACGGCACGGCCCGGGTCGAAGCACCGGACCGGGTCCATGTCACCCGGGATGAAGAAAACGGGAACAAGGACAGGGAACTGATCCTGCCGGCCCGGTTCATTCTGCTTGCCACGGGCAGCGAGCCCAGCAGCCTGCCGGACCTTGATTTTGATGGCAAACACATCATCAGTTCAACCGAAGCTTTGGCTCTGGATACCGTGCCAAAGCGGCTGGGCATTGTGGGAGCCGGGTATGTGGGGCTTGAGCTGGGATCGGTGTGGCAGCGGCTCGGGTCTGAAGTGACGGTGATTGAGATGCTGCCTCAGGCCGCCGGCAGCGCGGACGGCCAGGTGGCACGGACCCTGATGCGGCTGCTCAAAGCCCAGGGCATGGATATCCGGTTGAAGACCACTGTCACAAAGGCGGCGGTAAAAGACAATCAGGTTGAGGTATCGGTCAAGGCCAAAGACGCGTCAGACACCCTTTCCTTTGACCGCCTGCTGGTGTCGGTGGGCCGACGCCCGAGACTGGACGGCCTGGGACTCGAAGATCTGGGGGTGGAAACAGACCCGGACACCGGCCGGATTGTCGTGGATGCGGATTTCCGCACCCGTGTGCCGTCCATTTATGCCATCGGTGATATCATCGCCGGCCCCATGCTGGCCCACAAGGCGTCCGCTGAAGGGGCGGCTGCGGCCGAATGCATGGCCGGCCTGCCCGGAGACGTGAATTACGACACGATCCCTTCCGTGATTTATACCTCACCCCAGGCCGCAGGTGCGGGCATGACCCAGGAAGACGCAAAAAAAAGGGGCATCCCGTTTCTCACCGGGACCTATCCGTTTTCAGGCACAGGCAGGGCAAGGTGTCTCGGGGACACGGACGGATTTGTCAAACTCATTGTCCATGAAACATCCGACCGCATCCTGGGCGTGCACATCATCGGTCCCAGTGCCTCGGAAATGATCGCTGAAGGCGTGGCCGCCATGGAAGCCGGGATGACCGCAACACAGGTCGCCCGCATGGTTCACAGCCATCCCACATTCAGCGAAGCAATGCAGGAAGCTGCGGCAGCGGTCCCGAAAAAACAGGGGCAGCCATGACCCATTCAAGAGCCTTGTTTGTCGTGCTGACCGCCGGGGTCCTGTGGTCCTTCGGAGCTCTCACCATCCGGTACATGAAGGACCCCCAGGATTACCGGTGGCAGTATCTGTTTTTCCGGGGCCTGACCGTGGCGGCCATCTTATGCGTCTACCTGATGGTCAGGGACCGGCACCGGTTTGTGGAAAATTTCCGGAAAATCGGGGCGTCAGGGATTGTCGGCGCGTTCGGCCTGGTTGGGGCGTTCATCTTTTTCATCTGGTCCATCACGTTGACCACGGCGGCCAATACCTTGTTCCTGTTCTCCACCATCCCTTTTATTGCGGCATTTCTGGGGATTGTTCTTCTCAAGGAAACCCTGCGCCCCGTCACCTGGGTGTCCATGGGCATCGCGTTTGTGGGCATCGGCGTGATGGTGGTGGAAGGGCTGGAAGCGGGCAGTCTGCTGGGAATCGTCACGGGATTTGCTTCCGCCTGCGGATTTGCCACGTTTTCCATCTCGCTGCGGATGCGAAAGGAAACCCCCCAGTTTGCCACGGTGGCTCTGGCCGGGATCCTGTGTGCCGTGATCACCGCCGTGATCATGCTGGTTCAAAACGATGCCATTGCAATGCCGTTGCGAAACATTCTGCTGAGCATGGTGCACGGGTCTCTGGTGGGGGGCGGATTGATCCTGTTTTCGATGGGGGCCGGATATTTCCCCGCCGCAGAACTGAACCTGCTGTCCCTGTTCGAGGTGGTGGGCGGGGTGATCTGGGTGTATCTGCCCATATTCGGGATTCATGAAGTGCCCAGCCTGCTGACCGTGATCGGCGGGTGTATTGTTTCCGGGGCCATTGTGCTGAACAGCCTGGGGGCCAGACATGAACCCGTACCCATCAAGCCGGTGTGAGACAGGTTAAGCCACGCGGTCAAATGCGTGCCTGATCTCAGGCATGTGGTCCACAAGAATGCGCATGAACGCATGTTCCAGGTCGATCATCTCACAATCCTTTTTCCGGAGCCATTCCGACAGCCAGGCAAACCGCAGGGCCAGGACATATTCCGGGAAAAACCGCCACCCTATATCACTGATCACGTCGGTTTTGTGCAGTTTAGCCAAAAAGGTCATGACCATGTCCATGCCTAAGCCGTTGGGGTTTTCAATGCCCGCACATCCCACAAAATTGGCGGCATCGTAAAGATCGGGTTTGATGCCGGCAAATTCCCAGTCGATCACGGCCCGGATCTCGTCCTTGTCCCAGATGATGTTCAAGGGGTGCAGATCCCCGTGGCAGAACGCGAAAGGCAAGTGATCATGGGCCGGCATGAATTCAGACTCCAGAAAATCCAGCACCGGCAGAAACCGGTCATACACGGGCGGATCATGGATTTTCATGGTTCTAAAAAGCGCATGGATATAAGTTTTGATGGAAAACCGGGGAAAAGAAAGATGCTGTTCCATGCCTGTGGCGGTTTCAGCCATTTTTATCAGGAACCGGGCCGTGTTTTGGCCCATGGCTGAGGATGACAGATACTCCGGCCGTTTCAAGGGGGTTCCCTCAAGAAATTCCGATACCTGAAAACAGGCTCCCTCAAAAACCGCCAGAAACTCCCCTTTGACGGTTTTCCGGTATGGTACCACCCGGGTCAGGCCTTGGGTGAACAAAAAATTCACAGCCCGGGCCACCCGGTCCCGGATGGTCTGTTTGGCGGGGTCAAACTGCTCCACCAGGAACTGCCGGCCCTGTGTGTCCGCCATTACCACCCGGGACAAAGTCCGCTCCGGGCTGCCCTGGATCTCGATATCGGTCCGGACAAACGATATGTCCATCTGCCATTGATCAAGGATCCATTGGCGGAAAACAGGATTTGCCCAGTTCACCATATGTCTCTGACCGGAGTTATTCTTTGAAACTGTTGCGGCAATAGGTTTCCCTCACCCGGAATGCAGCGATCAAAGACAGAATGCACAGTATGATCATGGCGATGAACCCGTTCTGGTAGTCGGCCGCGCTGTAAACCCGGACACCGGCCGCCATGGTGCCGTCCCAGGTCAAATCCGCGATATAGCCCACCAGGGGCTGGGCCAGGGCCGTGCCCACGAAACACCCGGTGTTGACCATGCTGACCCCCATGCCGGACAGGTTGGGATGGACAATCTCCTTGGCTGCAGCAAAAGTGATGACAAATCCGGATGCGGCAAATCCCATGAAAGCGAACAGAATATAACCGCTGATTCCGGTTGTCCACGGCAGAAACATGAGCATGGGCCAGGACACCAGGAACGCGGCGGCCGCTGCAACCAGAAACGGTTTTCTCCGGCCGATTCTGTCGGAGATCCATCCCCAGAACAAAGCGCCCAAAGCAAAGCTGAGCAGCTGGGCTGTCATGAGGTTGGCGGAAGCGCCCCGGCTCAGCTGATGGACATCCTGCAGATACCGGATGCCCCAAAGTCCCATGAACGCATAGCTGCTGCCGATCATGCCCAGCTGGACCCAGAACCCGGGCCAGACCTGAAGGGTCATGGCCACGCTCTTGAGGTTGGTCACCCAGTGGCGGGTGTGGATGTCCAGGTTGCCCCCATAGGTGTTGGGCGGATCAAACCCCATGTCCTGGGGCTTGTTTCTCACCACCAGAAATCCGGCCAACGCCAGTATCAAAGAAAGGGAACCAATCCCCGTGAACACCGTCCGCCACTGAAACACCGTGAGCACCTGTGCCAGGGGACCGGCCGCCAGCACCCCGCCAAGATTGCCGAAAAACAGGGTCAGGCCGCTCATGATGCCGAACACTTTTTCATGGAACCACACTGCATTGTTTTTCATGATGGCGATAAAGACTACAGACACGCCAAGTCCCACCAGGAACCGCCCGGCCAGAGCGATTTCAAAACCCGGTGCCAGGCCGAACAGGATCGATCCGGTGCCGGCCACCAGGTTCCCGAAGATGATGGATGTCCGGGTGCCCAAGGTATCGGCGATCACCCCGGAAGGAATCTGCATCACGGCATACACGGCAAAATAGACCGCGGCCAGGGATCCCAGACGGGCCCCGCTGATGCCAAAGTCCGCCATGAGATATTCCGATACCACCCCCGGGGCCATGCGGTGAAAATACACCAGAATATAGGTGAGGATGAGAATGGCAAAGATAGACCATCTGGCCAGTTCGAACCGGAAATCCGATGGTCCGGAAGTATTGACATCGCGTTGTTTCATAGGACGGTTTCCTGCTTTATTTAAAGATTGAACCGTTTAAATACAGGTTTCGTCCAGTTCTGTCAATCCGGATCTGGTCTGTTTATCAACCCGGGTATTGGGAGACAATGATACAGGTGTGGCTGTTTTTATTTGGGCCACCAGGTTGACACCAGGTGTCATCGGATTAATGATACTCGTATGGGGCGCTGATTCAGATGAGCCTGGATCATGTGGCACCCTGTTGATAAGGAAATGACGAAATGACCGTGGTGTATGATATATTAAAAGAATCGTGGTATCTGTATCTGGATGTAGCCGTGTACATGCTGTTCGGGTTTTTTATCGCCGGGCTCCTTCATGTGTTTTTCAAGGCGGAAAAAATAAAGACTTATTTGGGAACAGGCAGGATCAAACCCGTGGTGCTTGCGGCGTTTTTCGGTATCCCTCTGCCGTTGTGTTCCTGCGGCGTGGTGCCCGTGGCCACGGGCTTGAAAAAACAGGGCGCCAACAGCGGAGCTGCGTTGTCTTTCATGATATCCACCCCTGAAACGGGTGTGGATTCCATTGCTGTGTCCTGGGCCATGCTGGATCCGGTCATGACGGTGATCCGGCCCGTGGCCGCGTTTATCACGGCTGTCTTCACAGGAATTGCCCAGAATTTTTTTGGAAAAGACAGTCCTTCCGCTGAAAAAATTGACCCCAAACCATCCGGGGGCTGAGGGTGTGCCAATGACACCCGTGCCGGTGCACCCACACACCCTTCTTCTTTTTTTCCCCGGTTTGTCACAGGCATGAGATATGCCTTTGGCGAACTGGTGAGTGATATTGCAAAACCCTTTGCCGTCGGGATTCTCATCGCCGGCATCATCACCTTTTTTTTTCCGGAAGATCTCACCCTCTGGGCCAATGATCACCGGTTTGTCTCCATGCTGGTCATGCTTGCCGCAGGCATCCCGATGTACGTCTGCGCCACCGCCTCCACCCCCATTGCCGCGGCCCTGATTCTCAAAGGGCTCAATCCCGGTGCCGCCCTGGTGTTTCTGCTGGCCGGTCCGGCCACCAATGCCGCCACCATCAATCTGGTGAGAACCATTTTCAATACCCGGACCCTGGTGATCTACCTGTCCATGATCGCCGTCACTTCCTTGGCCATGGGGATCGGTGTGGATGCGGTATATGATTTGATGGGCATCCGCGCCAGCGCCGTGGTGGGACAGGCAGCGGAAATCGTGCCGGTCTGGATTCAAATCCCTGCCGCAGTCGTGCTGGCCGTCCTGATGGTCTACACCAGCTGGAAGCAGTCAACCGGTTGTGCATCCACGGTGTGCAGCTCAGAATGCAGCGAATGAACAGTTTCCGGAAAAAAGGAATTGAAACCTATTGCTGGTGTGCATCGATATCAGAACACATGTCAGTTTAAAGTTCCATTTTTTTAAATGGATGAGCACCCCAGACTATCCGGTAAACCTGCCGTAAGATTTTTAGGATACCAACAATATCATTTACCTGACGACAAACCGCTCCTCCCTTGGTGTCGGATGGGTGACTTCAGGCCATTTCTCAGGTTGAGATTCTGCACCTTCAGTAGCTGCCAAAGACGGGTTATCATCATTTAGACTGGGATTTTTACGAATATCATAGCCCTCAACCTCATAGCAGAATTCAATGGGAATACCATTGGGATCAAAAGAATAAATGGAATGGATGAATACATGATCGATGACATCTGAACACTCAAAACCGGCTGCTTCAAGTTTATCTTTTAACAGCCAGGCTTCTTCACTTGATTCAACGCCAAAGGCGATATGGTCAAAAACAATTGGACCTTTGAACTGCACCCCATGATGTTTTTTTTCCACAGACTGTGCCCCTTCCCACTCAAAAAAGGCCAGTGTGTTCTTTTCATCAATCTCAAAAAAATAATGACGAAATCCATCTTTCCCAAACCCGTATATTAAACGCATACCAATAAGATCACGCCAGAATCGGATGGTCGCGTCCATATTCCCAGTCACCATTGCAAGGTGGTTAATTCCTCTGTATTTCATAAAAATTCTCCTTTTTTTGTCCGCGGATCATTTATACAAAATAAGCCACAATATAAAAATAGCAATGTCGTATTATACCTCAATCGTCTTGAACTTCTCAGGTCGTGCGCCATAACCCGGGTTTTTTTCGGGATACTTTTATCAGTGACGCACCTGTAAACCTGACAGACGTGTTGCAAGATAAAATATGTGGCCTTAATATTTGTAAACCGGATCGAGATCCTAATCATAGCTACTGATTCGGCGTTTTCACAACGAGATAGACCCCGACCACGGTTACAGCAATGGCGGCGAACACGCCGCCAAGATAGGTGCCGTGAATCAGAAAGCCTGTCACCATCTGTTGTCTGGCCTGCCTGAGAGTGAGTGCCGGGACCCGGAAAGCCAGATATAGCAAAAGAAAGACAGCAGCAGTAATCGCTGATCGGGTGAACAGGAGATAAAACGGTTCAATATAGGGCAGTGCATATTTGGCTGCAATAAATCCGGTACTCCACAAAAATACAAACAGGAACGGAATCAGCTCTATTTAAGAAATTCACTTCGAATCCGCTCAATTCGTTTTCGGTTTGCCCCAAGGTCGGAATATCCGAAACGGGATGCGGATCGGATATGGATGACCATCTCCCCTGATTTCTCTTCCGGAAAATAAAACTCCACGTCATCGACAAATCGAAACAAAGCGGACGTAACTTCTGTTCGAATATAATTTTCCTGAGCCGTCAAGATTTTTGCCCGCCTTTGGGAACCAAGTATCTGCAAGAGACGGGCACGCGCATCCTCCCGAGTGCCTTCATAACGAATAGGTTGAATATATTGTTTTTCACCAACCGCCTGGCTGTTAACACAATTTGGTGTTTTCGGGCACGGTGCCAACGCGCCATTACTTATCCCCAGATCAGGAACAGCCCCAACGCACCCGGGTAACAATATCAAGGTTATTAAACCAACTGCAATTTGTTTGTTCAATGCGTATTTTTCCTTTATTCTAAAAATTGCTCACTTCAATAACTATAGCATGATTTCCGTATATTTTTGTATCAATATGAAAGTTTGATTTTACAAGCCTTGCTAGTCATTTTTTCAAGTAACTCAAGAATCCTGTTGTCCCCCTCGTCAAACCCGGAGGAGACCTGGAGGAATGTGATATAGTTCCGCTGGGGTATTTTCATGGGATGATTGGCAACCAGAGTTAACTCCACATGGGTCCGGTCGGCTGCCTTGAACAAAATATTTTTAACCACTCTTGGGCAAGCGTCTGCGTCTACCCATATTTTCAAAATCAAGATGAACAGCTATAGTGCGAAACGCCGCCAACGTTGAAAAACGCCTCAGGTTTTAGACGATAATATGTCGCATCTACCCTTTCTGATTGCTCATCATATGGAGAGCCAAGCACTTGCTGCAACTCTCTAACCAATGTGTAGTCTCCCTGCATGGCTTGTTGGTAGGCGGGGACAATCAACCACTCCCGCCATGCATATTTGGGGTTGATCTGTTTCATCTTTGCCGAGATCTCAGCCAAATTGCCGCCTTTGATAACGAGGTCGTGCCAGTTTTTCAGCCAGGATTGCCATTCCTCATCGAGTTGTTGTGAGGTTTTGCGATAGAAGCTCTTTTTCAAGGCTGACACATTGTCTGGTACATGGGATAATTCACGGAAGAAAATGGTGTAATCCACCTCTGATTTGGTCAGTAACTGCATTAATCCCTGCACCAGCTTTGGGTGATAGTCCGTCAAGCCAAGCTTGGCCGCCCACATTTTTTGGATCTGTTTTTGCATTGCCTCTGCAAAGCCATGACGTATTTGATCCAATTGTTCCAAAGCGTGAGTATCTTTTGCAAGCAGCGGTCTCACTGCAGTCCAGAACATGTGGTAATTCGCTTCTGCTGCCGTTGGCTGATTGAGGAAGGAAAAGTGTTCGCCGCCGCCAGTCCATGGCTGAAACCCGGGATCGAAAATTTCACAGAATCCAAATGGTCCATAGTCGAGGGTAAAGCCCCCAGTGGCGCAGTTGTCACTATTAAAATTACCCTGGCAGTACCCAATACGCAGCCAATTGGCCACCAGTGATGTAAGCCGCTGGCGGAAAAGCTGAGCCAGCTCAACCACTTGATCCGCAAAAACAAGATCTTGATTAATATCGTTTGGGTATTCCCGGTCAATGACATGCGACACAATCATACGCAACTCTTCCAAGGCGCTTGGATGCGCATTGCTGCGAACCCGGCGGGCAAATAACTCTAACTGACCAACGCGCAAAAAAGAGGGTGCAACGCGCGTTGAAATGGCCGCAGGATTATCCACCATAATGTCCGGATCGGTGGAATGAGAATCCTGGGAGTACCAGGGCCGGGTAACGCTCTCGGATTTAGATACATACAGGGTGAGTGATCGCGTTGTGGGAACCCCCAGGGCGTGCATATACTCTTGGGCGAGAAACTCACGCACACTTGAACGAAGGACTGCGCGCCCGTCGGCCCCACGGCAGTAAGGCGTTGTGCCGCCACCTTTTAGTTGCATTTCCCAACGCTGTCCATTGAACACCCCTTCAAATACAGATATCGCCCGACCATCGCCATACCCATTGCCCGTACCAAATGGACATTGGTGGGTATATTCGGTGCCATAAATTGACAGGGCATAGCCGGTTGCCCAGCCAATCTTACGCATAGGCTCGTGCGCGGCTGAGAGATCACCAGAAAATACCCGGCAAAATTTTCCATCATTTACCAACTCGTGGCTCAACCCGAGTTCATTAAAAAAAGTGCTGCTATGGGTTACATATTCCGGTTCTGGAAGCGGCGTGGGAGTCACGGGTACGAAGTGACCGGAAAAAACCTGGCGGGGAAGGTGATCATCACCATCTCCGGTGGCATCAGGATCGGCATTTAAGGTATCCATTAAAGAATAATCAGCCAATCGCACAAACTCATCAAAAGTCGATATGCGCTGCTGAGCAGATGGTTTAGACAATGACATTGTTGCAAACACCTCGCTATGGGGAGCGCTCATTGAGCGCAATTAACCAAAATTACAGTAGCAACTTCAGCCCAATCTGAATGTTGCATAAAAAAAAGAGAGGTAAAAAATTAAAAAAAATTTATAATTCAATTACTTATAAAAAATTCAAACCAAGGAATTGCCATGACATCTTTGTAACACGAAACCAATCGAATTCACAAGATGCAAGGGCCGTAAAATTCACCTGAATTTGGATGGTGGCGTGATCTCTTCTGATGCCGGCTCAAATGACACCCCAGATTTTCCCTGTAACTCATTTCCAGAAAAATTTTCATACTTCCTTGATACAAGATACGCGTGAGGTCACAGATTTTTTCAAACAGCTTTACAGAAATCTGAAATATTGATACCAAGCACATGTTTCCAGTTTTGTGTGGACGGGATGGAAATGATAAAACAGCTTTATAATGAAAGAGAATGGATCCATGTCTGAAAATGGCTGCACCAGGCGAAAGTTTCTGGGTTTGATGGCAGCGTCTGTCCCTGGGATTTCTCTGGTGAAAGGGGTGGGGGCGGCCATGGCCGGGGAAACGAAGAACCCGGCCGGAACCACAGAGGTGCCGCCTGATCAGCCGTCCATCGGGGTGGCTCTGGGGGCCGGCGGGGCCAATGGACTGGCCCATATTTTGATGCTTGAGGCCCTGGATGAGATGGGAATCCAGGTGGCCCGCATTGCCGGCAGCAGTATCGGTGCGATTGTGGGTTCCCTGTATGCGGCGGGCATGTCCGGAAAAGAGATCCGGGATCTTGTGGCGCGGTTTGTGCTGTCAGATCAGGAAGAACCGTTGAGCCGGTTTTTTGACGGACGTGCCCTGGAATGGATCAATTTTGTGGAAATTGAACTGGGGAACGGGGGACTGGTCAGTGCCGACGGGTTTCTGGCATTCATGTCCGAGACTTTGAAGAAAAAGGCGTTTGAAGAACTGGATACTCCCATGCATATTGTGGCCGGGGATCTGTGGAACAGAGAACAGGTGGTGCTGGCATCCGGGGATCTGGTGTCCGCCATCAAGGCCAGCATGGCGATTCCCGGGGTGTTTGAACCCGTGCGCCGGGATGGCCGGGTTCTGATCGACGGGGGCACGTGCAATCCCGTGCCATATGATCTTTTGACAGACCATTGTGATATTGTCATCGGCATTGATGTTACCGGGGAACGCACCCAGCCCGCATCCGGGGTTCCTGGTTATTTTGAAACAATTTTCAACTCGGTCAAGGTCATGCAGGCATCGATCATGAACGAAAAACGCCGTCACCGGGAACCTGACATTTATATATCAGTTCCGGTGGTGGACATCCGGGCTCTGGAGTTTTATAGGGCCCGGGAGGTGTTTGAGCAGTCTAATCCGGCAAAAGAGATCTTGAAGCGGCAGCTGAAAAAGGCCATGGCACAATGGGAGGCGAAATCAGATTCCCGGGGACCGCGCTGATGGAGAAGTCGTTAAACAACATGATTCAGATCAGCGGCCTTCAGTGAATTTCCGGTGGAGGATTTGTGCCTTGCTTTTTTGAGGTGCCTGTATAAAATAGGCACGCAGTATCTGTGATAAAAAAATTGAGAATCGGTTGACCGGTAACACACCGGTCTGTGTAATTATTTTTTTAAAAAGGGACGAATGCCATGAAAAAATTGATAAGTTTGATCGTTGCCGGCCTTGTAATGGGGTTGATTGCTTTTTCCCAGGCCCAGGCCAAAGAGGATGTGTTGATTGGGATTTCCAAGATTGTGGCCCATCCGGCTCTGGACGCTCTGGAGCAGGGGGTCCAGGACGGGGTCAAAGAACGGTTCCCCCAGGCCCGGTTTGATCTTCAAAATGCCAACGGTGAAATGTCCACGGCTGCATCCATTGCCCAGAAATTCAAAGCGGAAAATGTGGACATTGCCGTGGGAATTGCCACACCCACTGCCCAGGCCCTGGTGAACACCATCAAGGACCGGCCGGTCCTGTTTTGTGCCGTGACCGATCCGGAAGGGGCCGGGCTGGTGGCATCGGTCAAAAAAGGGGAAAAAGGTGTGACCGGAACATCGGACATGACCCCGGTGAAAGAACAGATCCTGCTGCTCAACCAGATCAAGCCGATGAAAAAACTGGGCCATGTGTACTGCTCCAGCGAGGCCAATGCCGTGGCCCTGGCCGATATTGCCAGGCAGGTATGCAAGGATCTGGGCATTGAATTCGTGGAAACCACGGTGACCAATTCCGCAGAGGTCAAACAGGCGGTCCAGACCATTGCATCCCGGATAGACGGCATTTACCTGAGCAATGACAACACCATTTTTTCCGCCCTGTCTGCTGTGACCCAGGTGGCCATGCGCCACAACATTCCGGTCATGTCTGCAGATCCCAGTTCGGCCGAGACCAACGATGTTCTGGCGGCCTGGGGATTTGACTACTACAAGATGGGCCGGGTCACGGGCCGGCTGGCAGCGGATATCCTGGAGGGGGCTGATCCGGTTGACATTCCCACGGTATACATGACGGAACCCGGGGACGTGGATCTGCTGATCAATCTGGATGTGGCACAGAAACTGGGACTGACCATCCCCAAAGAGATTCTGGATACAGCCAACAAGGTGATCGAAAACGGTCAGCTTACGGTCCGGTAGCAGGCGATCTGAATGATTGAAGGTATCTTTGTCGAAGGCCTGATTTACGCCATCATGGCCCTGGGGGTGTTTTTCACTTTCCGGATTTTGGATTTTCCCGACCTGACCGTGGACGGATCGTTTCCCATGGGGGCCGTGATCATGGCCACCAGTCTTCATGCCGGGGTGAATCCGTTATCCGGACTGGTTATGGCGTTTTGCGGCGGGGTCAGTGCCGGGTTTGTCACGGCAGCCATTCACAACAAGCTCAAGGTGCCCCATCTGCTGGCAGGCATTCTCACCATGACCATGCTATATTCCGTGAACATCCGGATTCTGTCCAACCGGGCCAACCTGCCCCTGCTCCGGGTGGACACCATCCTTACCCGGGTCCATAGCGCGTGTGAAGGGATACTCTCACCGGAGATCGCTTCCCTGATCTTTTTCATTCTGGTGGTGCTGGGGTTGAAACTGGCCCTGGATCTGTTTTTTCTCACGGATTTAGGACTGGTGTTCGGGGCCCTTGGCAACAACGAACAGATGGTCCGGGTCCAGGGCGTGAATCCAGCCACGCTCAAGCTCATCGGTGTGGGGCTTTCCAATGGTCTGGTGGCGTTGTCCGGCGCGTTTGCAGCCCAGTATCAGGGGTTTGCCGACGTCAACCTGGGCCAGGGCATTGTGGTGTCGGGCCTGGCCTCAGTCATGCTCGGTGAGTTTCTCATCAAATCCAACCGGATCTGGGCGTTGACTCTCCGGGTGGTTTTGGGGGCGATCCTGTTCAAGGCCATCATGTACCTGGGCCGCTACTATGGCTATTATATCAACATGACCCCCAACGACCTGAAGCTGATTACCGGGGTGCTGATCATTATTTCCCTGGCCGCTTCCAATTATAAACGTCTCCGGGCAAAGGGGGATGCATGATCGCCCTCGAATGCATCACCAAGACCTTCAATCCCGGCACCCCGGGAGAGAAAACCGTGATCCGGAACCTGTCTTTGACGGCAGATCCCGGTGATGTCATCACCATTATCGGCAGCAACGGGGCCGGTAAAACCACGCTGTTCAACCTGATTTCAGGTGCCGTGTTTCCCAGTGCCGGCGAGATCCGGATGAAAGACCGGAAAGTGACATTTGAGCCGGAATACCGCCGGGCCATGCATATCGGCCGGATTTTCCAGGATCCTTTGGCCGGCACAGCCTCCAACATGACCATTGAAGACAATATGATGATCACGGCGAAAAAAGGATTCCGGTGGCCCAAAATCAGCCTGAACCGGGCCATGCGCCAAAAATTTGCAGATCTGGTCAAAACCCTGGACATGGGGCTGGAGACCCGGATGAAAGCGAATGTCTCTTCGTTGTCCGGCGGCCAGCGCCAGGCGCTGACGCTTTTGATGACGGTTTTGTCCGGCCCGGATATCCTGCTTCTGGATGAACACACCGCAGCCCTGGACCCCAGCAATGCCGCTATGGTCATGGAACAGACCCAGCGGGTCATCCAGGAACGGTCTTTGACCACGCTTATGGTCACCCATAACATGAACCATGCCATTGCATTCGGCAACCGCCTGATCATGATGGATGCCGGCGAGATTATCGTGGATGTCAAGGGTGTGGAAAAACAGGACCTCACCCGGGAGGCCCTGATTCAGATGTTTGCAGACACCCGGAAAAAAGCGTTTGAAAGTGACGAGGTGCTGCTGTCCACCTGATTACCCCCTTCGAAATGCCAGCATGGTGATATCATCAGACTGTTCCGCGCCACGGGTGTAATCTGCCAGGGCCCTGCGCATGGCTTCCACCATGCCGTGACAATCAAGGTCCCGGTATTTTTCAATCTGCGCCAGTGTCCAGGCATCGCCGGACAATGCGTTTTCCGGATTCATGGCTTCGGTCACCCCATCCGTATAGATGAAGATCGCATCCCCCGGGGCAAAGATCAACTCGCCCTCATCAAAGGTAAAATCCGGCATACCGCCCACCACCACACCTTTCACGGTCGGCGGTGCCATGGCGGGCTTGCCGGCATGCAGCAGAAAAGGCGGATTGTGACCGCCATTGGCGTAGACACACTGTCCCGTGATCATGTTGATCCGGGCGCAAAACAGGGTCACGAACATACATGAATCATTGTCCCGGACCAATTCCCGGTTCAGCCGCGTCATGGTGGCTGCCGGACTGCGTTCCTCCTGCCAGATCGAGCGCAGAAACGTGCGGGTGACCGCCATGAACAGAGCGGCCGGCACGCCTTTGCCGGAAACATCCCCCACGACCAGACAGAGTTCATCTTCATCGATCATGTAGAAATCGTAAAAATCACCGCCGATCTCCCGGGCCGGTTCGAGAATCGCGTAAATCTCCATGTCGTTCCGGTTGGGAAACGGCGGAAACGTGTGCGGAACCAGACTCATCTGGATATCACGGGCAATCTGCATTTCACTTTCAATCCGCTCCTTGGCTGCGGTTGTTTGTGCCAGATCAATCATGTAGCGCTTGAGATCGTTGCGCATGGATTCAAACGCATTGGCCAGCCCCGCCACCTCATCTTTACCGGTGACAACCGGTAAAGAGACGTCAAGATTCCCCGTGGCCAGGGTGCGGGCGCCGGCTTCCAATTGTTGCAATGGACGGGATATCGAGCGGGCAATCAGTAAGGACATCACCAGCAACAGGACAAACCCGGATGCGCCGAAAAACAGGGTATTGCGGCTGAAATCGAATACCACCCCCAGCAATTCATTTTCAGGAAACACCAGTCCCACGGACCATCCCGTGCTGGGAACGGGCGAAAAAGCCAGCCAGGCCGGTCTTGTATCCGTTAATCCGTCAAAGAACACAAACCCGGTTTCACCTTGGATCATCCGTTGACCGATTCTGCGCAAATTTTTGGAGCCACGCGCCTCGGCCAGACTGAAAATACTTTCATTCATGATCAATTCCCCGGCCGGATGGGAAATAATCACACCCGTGGCTGATACGAGAAACGCATACCCGGAGCGGCCCACGGGTAACTGTGCCAGCATTTCCTGCAACCATTCCAAAGACACATCGCTTGTAATCACACCGGCGAATTCATCCTCAGCATCCCATATCGGCGCTGCGCGGGTTACCATGAGGACATTGCCGCCGCCTTCATCAAAATACGGCTCCGTCCATATCGTGCGTGTCAGGTCCCGGGGCAGGGCAAACCAGTCCCACAAATCATACTGATACCCTGCCGCGTTTAAATCACCGCGTAAAAGCTTTTGGGCCATCGGTTCGCCGCGCCATACATAAGGGGCTTTGCCTTTGGGCCAGGGCGCAATGGCCGCGCCGAATATCTCGGGATTGTCCGCCACCAGTTTTTCAAGCAGATCGTACTGTTGTGTGACAGTGTGCTCGTTTTCCGTCAACATGAAGGCAGCCGATTGCACCACCTTTTCCACGGCATACCCTGTCACTTCAATGCGGAAGGCAGTGGCCCGGGCCAGATGGTTGGATTTTTGCTCCAGCTCTTCCAGCAGGAGACCCCGGGCGGAAATATAATTATATCCGATCACCGCCCCCAGTATGCCGCCGGCACCGATAATGATCATCAGGGCCATGCGCGGTGCGATGCGTATTTTACGGAACATGGACAAACTCCTTGAAAGACGGGGCATCCGTGATCATTTTATGCGCCATCAACAGATCAACGGACCGGGAATAATTATCTTTGGAGAGGCGGCCAACCGTCCAGTCGCCGACGTACTCGGGAAAGATCGAGGAAAGCACGACAGTCAGCATCCAGCGCATGTGCGGACGATTGGCGGGCACTTTGGCTCCCCGGGCGTATTGCATCACAATATCAAGGGTTTCTTCCGGATGGGTCTCAGCATATTCCCAGCCTTCAAGTGAGGCTGCGGCCATGGCCCGGCATACGGCCGGCTGGTTTTCAAGGGTTTTTTTCAGGCAATAGATGCCATCTTCCGGAAAAGGCGTATCAATGGATGCCAGGGAAAAAATCATCAATTCGTCCATGTCGATACCGGCCTGAAACATCATGTGATATTCGTTGTAGTACATGGCTGTGCATGCATCCACACCCCGCTGTAAAAACAGGTTGATTGAATAATTCTGCTGGACGATCTGCGGCTGAATGTCATGGGCCTGGAAAAACGCCATAAACGGCGGACGGAACTGTCCCTTCCACACCCCCACACGACGTCCGTCCAGATCATGAACGCCGGTAATTCCACTGTCTTTCCAGACGATCAGAACCATGTTTGAACGATTGATAATCTGGGCGATATTGCGGACCGGAATCCCGTTTGACGCGTCCTTCAAGGCTGAAGCCAGCCAGCGGGTGGCAAAATCCGCGCGGCCGTCACGCAGGTACTCCCCCTGATCCCGGTCCGGTCCGCCGCGCAGGATGGTCACATCCAGGCCATGGGCCGCATAGATGCCTTTTTCCAATGCCATGTAATATCCGGCAAACTGGGCCTGGTGCGTCCATTGCAGCATCAGTGTGACCGGCACCGTTGCTGAGGCATCTAAAGAAACGTTTTCTGCCGCATGCGCCTTTGGCAGGATAAAAATCATTGCCGCGGCAACACAGCAACACAAACCCCTGATACTAATCATTGTCTCAAAAACCGCCCTGACGCTAATGGTTAATCCCATAATACCGATCCCGGTTACACGGGTCAAAACAGATAGTTAACAGACTGAATGTAAAAATCAAGCATATTATTTAACCATACCCGCAGGTGCCCCCCCCGCACGGCTGATCAGCCGGGGCAAAAAACGGACATTGATTTTTTCCGGTTTCCTGGGGTATACACAGGGGGTGTTCAAAAGATATCAATCCCACGGAAAAGGAGTACCCATGTCCGCCAGTCTGTCCGCCACCTATTTTATCGACAAGGATCATCCGGATATCATTGCGTTTTCAAAAAAATATGCCGAAACCGGTACCACCGATAAAGAAAGGGCCGTGTCCCTGTACTATGCGGTAAGGGATTTGATCCGGTACAACCCTTACAGTATTGACCCGGTGAAATCCAGTATCAAAGCCAGTGCTGTCCTGGCGAAAAAAGAAGGGTATTGTGTGGCCAAGGCCGTGCTGCTGGCCGCCTGTCTTCGAAGTCAGCAGATTCCGGCCCGGCTGGGGTTTGCCGATGTGAAAAACCATTTGAACACGGAGCGGCTCAAGGCATTGATGCAAACGGATCTGTTTGTGTGGCACGGGTTTACGGAAATTTATCTGGACGGCAAATGGGTCAAGGCCACCCCGGCATTTAATTTAACCCTGTGTGAAGCGTTCAATGTCAAGCCCCTGGAATTTGACGGGACCTCTGATTCTATTTTTCATCCCTTTGATAACTTAGGCAACCGGCACATGGAGTATGTGACCGATCATGGCAGTTTTGATGACCTGCCCTGGGAAAGAGCCCTGGCTGCCATGAAACAGGCCTATCCCAGGTATTTTGAGACCTATGAACGCAAAGCTGGAGATTTCAACGCAGAGGCGGTCCGGGAAAATAAGGGGTAGGTATTGGGTCCCGGGTATCAGGTATGGGGGAATACCTGATACCCGGGGATGGGGTTAGGCGTTTTGCCGGGCCCGGATTTTTTCAGACACGGCCTGGGTCAGTTCCAGCACCCTTGTGGCAGATGCCGGGTCCAAAGAGCCGGTGCCGCAGCTGGGAGTTACAAAAGACTGGGCCATGACCTTTTCTTCGGGGATGCCAAGGGCAGCGACCTGCCGGATCTGTCCGGCCAGTTTTTCAGTCAATCCATCACTGGTCTGTTGGGCGATCAGGTCGGCATCCCCTGTGGGCACAATGCCCCAGGCCAGGATACCGCCTTTGCCCAGAAACTTTTTGATGGCCTGGGGATATAAAATAAAATTGTCAAAATAGGAAAACGCATCAAAGGAGATGACGTCGATGGTGCTGTCCAGTAACAGGTCCCATTCCGTGTTGGCGCACACATGAACCCCGGCCAGACCGCTTTCCGCATGGATCTCCTGGGCGATTTCATCAAGGCAGCCCTGGACATCGGCCCGGGTGATGGTGATGTATGCGGAGGTGCCGAACCCGGCCAGAGCCGGTTCATCCAGAAAAATAATGGGGGTGGCGCCCCGTGCGGCAAACTCTTTTGCCTGCCATCTGGCATTCATGGCCAGGCGTTTCACGGCCGCATCCCGTAACTGGTCATTGTAGAAAATATCCCGCTCCGCTTCATCTTTGACCGCCGTGCAGAAGGTGACAGGGCCGGTAACCTGACCTTTGAGCGCTTCAAACCGGCCCGGATCTTTGTCCACCCGTTCCAGGAAATGGAAAAATCCCTTGCCCGTCAAAGGGGTGAACGCGAATCGGGATGACTGAAAATCCGCGTCCGGTTCTGACAAAATGAGATAGTCTTCAAAAAACTGGATGAATTCCTCGTCAAACTGCGGGGTCTTTGTGTCGATAAACCAGGTATCCTCTTTTTCCGCCACGCCCGGAAGCCCGTACATGAATTGACGGACCATTCCTTCTTCCTTGAATTTGGGCAGCTGGACCCACAGAGGTACCTCCGGGGTGTGGGCAAACACCAGATCCAGGGCGTTGGCATGATCGTCCAGCGGCAGGCTGCCGATGAGAAGGGGAAGTCCGTTGGGGGTAAAACTATGCATGATATAACTCCTTTAGATATACATATATGTTCATTTGTTGTTATGTTTTCAATACAGATATATCATGCCTGTCGTCAAAATAACATGTTTTTTTTATTCAGGTGTCGGTATCGGTCTGTCGGACCGCCAGAACCGGGCAGCCTGCCCGGCTGATCACCCGCTCCGTGGTGGATCCCACCAGAAATTTTTCCAGCAGGCTGTGGCCCCTGACTCCTAAAACGATTAAGTCCACCTGGTTTTTTTCGGCAAATGTCAGCAGTTCCTGGTAAGGCTCTCCCTGCAGAACCGCTGTCACAGGTGTGCACCAGTGACGGCTTTCTTCGGGTACCATCCGGGCCAGCTGCCGTTCCAGTCTTTCCCGCAGCGCATCATTCCGCTGTGCATCCGGGTCATTGGCCTGTCGGGTGAGGCCTAAGTAATCAGACCGGTTCCAGCCTAAATAGTCGCCTTCCTGAACCTTGATATAGTCGGCACTGGAAAATTCCACATGTTCCGTGGGCCGGACCACATGGGCCAGAAACAGCTGGGTTTCAAATTCCTGGGCCAGGCTCAGACCGTACTGAAACGCCAGGCTGGAATCCGGGGAAAAATCGCATCCCACCAAAATCCGGGTCAACAGTTTTTTGCGATCTCCGGGCAGGACGTCCGGCTCTGCCTTGCCGTGGAGTACCAGCACGGGGCAGGACAGGGTTTTCACCAGCCGGTCCGTGACCGATCCCACCAGAAACCGTTTCACGCCCGACCCGCCGTGGGTGGCAGCCACCACCATGTCCACGTCGGTCTCTTCGGCGATCCGGGCCAGTTCATCTGCCGGATGCCCCGTGGTGACCATGGTGTCACAGTCCATATCCAGGGTTTTGCCAATGTCTTCCAGCCGGGATGCGGCATCCTGCCGCCGCTCCGCCTCGATTTTTTCAGACGCGATATAGGCCTGTCCGGCAGAAGACATCAGCACCATGTTGGACACCACATGGCACAGGGTGAGATGTGCCTCAAATTCTTTGGCCAAAGCCTGCCCATAGGACAGGGTCAGGTTGGTGAATTCACTGAAATCAACCGCGCACATGATTTTTTTGGGTATGATTCTCATGACAGCCTCCTTTATATTATTCCTGTGGTATGTTTTTCATCATGTCCTGAACCTGTTTCATCATTTCGTCCATCTGCTCAGCCGACGGCATCTTTTCTTCGGAAAACTGGCTCATGTCCGGCATCACGGTTTCGGATTTCAAGTGACGATGTCCGCTGAAAATTCTTCAGCATGGACCCGGGCTGGCAGTGAAAAAAATCACCCGCTGGACAACAATGCGGCAACGATCAGTATGAGAACTGTTTTTTTGAGCATGGAGCTCTCCTTGGATTAAATGGTTATTGATGATCTGAATTATACTGCTTTTTCCATCCGGCGGCAAAGGATTATCTGTTTAAAGATCGTTTTCAAATGCTTTGTAGGTATAAGGTACCTGGACAAACTCGGTCAGGGTGGACAGCCTGTTCAGGGAAAAGCCGTTTAGTATCCGGGAAAGGTTCACACCGATACCGGCATAAAGCGTCCGCTCCGGGGTGCCATGGGATGAAAATCCCCTGGCGTAATATCCCAGGTGCAGTTCCAGGTATTTGAACAGCGGATGGGTGACCTGCTCAAAACCGTCCAGCTTGAGGGCCACCAGAAATTTCTGGCGTTCATAGTCGGTGAACACATCGGCCGTATCAAAACGGGGCCGGTACTCGATTCTGAAATCGATTTTTTTGTCCAGTTCCGGCCGGGTTCCGATAAAATAGGCGGTGGCGCATCCCAGGGCATTCATGGCAAAATCTTCATAGGAAAATCCATATTCGGAAAAGGAATCTCCCAGCTCCATCCAGTTCATGATGGTAAAAGAAGACAGCGCTCCAAGCCGGAGACCCTGTTTTTGAGAATACCCCCAGGTTTCAAAGGTATGTGCCAGAAAATGGGACAAAGCATAGCTGGTATAAAAATGTCCCAGTTTGTCTGCACCGCCTTCTTCGGTGTCTCGGGAAAACCAGCCTTCTCTTTTGGCGGAAGGCGTCGTGGAAAAATAATCCCAGTTGGCAATCCCCCACCCGGTGATCACGGCCAGGCCGGCGGCATTGGCATACACTACCTTTTTCTCTTTAGGGGTCTGTTGCCAGTCAAAGCCGGATGCCGTGACTGGAGAGACAAGCAGACAGAAGATAACGAGATATCGCATACATTTCCTCCGGGTCATGATTTTCTGGAAACGGATGTTCCGGTCCGGGGGGCAAAACTTCCATTGCATCCGGTCATGGCGGCGTGTTTGGCGGTAAAAGGATATTGCCGGCAGACCTCAGGCTTGATGGGGTGGATGGTGCACACAAACCGGTCGGCATGATCCGGGCAGGGTGCAAGCCAGGGACAGGTCCGGGTGGTTTCTCCGGTGTCCGGATCCACCCAGATCCGGTATGTCGGACCTGAATCGCCTGCCGAAATGTTCCGGGTTTGGACCCAGGCCAGGATGTCGGTTCGTCCGCTTTCCCGCCAGCGCCGGACATCGGATTCCTCGCACCCGGTTTCATAATCCAGGGTGCGGCAGCATTCTCCGCACTGGTGGCAGATGAACCAGTCCATCTGTGCATGGGTCCAGATGCCTGAAATGGTGCCGGTGCGGTCAAGTCCGGCAATGGTGTGTGTCTGAAACACCTGCCGGCAGATATCGGCCAGGGTCTTCAGGTCCGGGGGATCGGTTTCCAGGACATGAATCAGATAGAATCCCAGGTGATGATCTGTTGCCGGATCAAAGGTGGTTCCCCGCAGTACCGACACCCCGCTCCAATTTTCATTTCGGGCACTGATCCGGCATCGCTTTCCCAGAATCAGGGGGGCGATACGTCTGAACAGGTCCGGCTGCGGGCCGTAAGCCTGAAAGTCCAGGGCAACGGCATCCACGGCCTGGGCCGGGGTCAGAAATATTCCGTGCGGATCGCCGGCCGCTGAAATCTGATCTGGGCGGTGTTTCAGAGAGTGTTTCCGGGTCATGGCTTCTCCTTTGAAGCTTGCCTGAACCTGTGGGAAAACCGTATCGTTTTTCAAGAAACTTGGCAAGGGAAAACCATCAAATAATTTTGATACCGGATAAGGAAGAATCAAAATAATTTGATCCGACCGGACGGAAAAACGGGGTGAACAGCTGGGGATTGATTGACATGATCGATAATTCAAGTGCATTCGGGGAAACACAGAATTCTGGTATGATCATTGCAATTATTGCGATAAGATACTGTCTGAAAATTAAAATCAGCTGAACAAACCTGTCAGGAGGCATATCATGAAAAAAAGAATGAAACTGGGACTTCACACCTATACCCTTCATTTGTGGGGCCTGGGACAGAACTGGGGGATTCAGGCCGATCCCCGGCCCAAGGAAATCGATCTGTTCCAGCTCATGGACCTGGCTGTGGAATGGGGACTGGACGGGCTGCACATCACGGGGTGTGATCTGGAAACCAAGGACGATGCCCGCCTGGCAACGGTCAGAGACGCTGCTCAGGATCACGGCCTGTATCTGGAGTACAATTTTTCCCGGGACGAGGAGTTTGATCCCCGGCTCACCGACACCCTGGAAAAAGGGATCGATATTACCCATAAAATCGGGGCCGACCTGGCCAAGTTGAGCCTGGATATCCGTCGGCCCCGGCCTTTGTACGGTTCCTGTTTCCACCCCAAAGTCATGCGGCAGCTGTGTGATGTCCATGAAGAGATTCTTGCCGTCCTGCCGCTGCTGGAAAAAACCGGCATCAAACTGGCCGTGGAAAACCATACGGAAACCTTTGCCGATGAGATCCTCTGGGTGATCCGTCAGGTGAACCATCCCCTGGTGGGGGCGTGTGTGGACACGGTGAATTCCATGGGGGTTTTGGAAAATCCGGAACAGGCCGTGGAAAAGCTGGCCCCATATGCGTTCTGCAACCATTTCTGCGATCACAAGCTGACAAGGGACCAGTTCGGCATCCGGTTCCACGGGGTGGCCCTGGGCGACGGGGACATAGACTGTTTCAAAACCCTGCAGATCATTTGTGACCAGTCTCCCACGGACCGCATCACCTTTGAGATCGAATGGGACATGGGGGATGATTCCCTGGAGGTGGCCCGGGAAAAAGAGATGGCGGCCTGCAAAAAAAGCATTCAATATGCCAGGGAAATGTTGAAAATCGGCCGGCCCGTTTGAAGGTTTGACGAACCGCATCCGACCTGCTATGAAAAGGCAGCTTTTTTCTTTAACCTGAAAAAGAGGGTGCCATGGCAAAGGATGCACCGGTGAAAACGGTCCTGGCAGACAATTTGACCGGTTTCAGACTGGATGCGCTGCTTGAGCGGCATCGGGAACGGATTATTCGTGAGTGGCGGGACCGGCTCTTCAAAGAAGTGTCTGACAACTATGCCGCCAGGAATCCGGATGAGCTGGGCAAAACCACAGCCCGGGCCTATGATGCATTTTTTCATGTGCTGGCTGAAAATGACTACACCGCCATCCACCGATTCATCAATGAAATTACCAGTATCCGGCTGGAATCGGGATTTCCCCTGGACGATGTGCAAAAGGCCTTCGAACTTTTCAGAATACTCATTGTTCCGGTGCTGGTGAAGGAATCCCCCAAAGCATGTCTGTGCCGCCACATCGAACAGGTGAATACCTGCCTGGCCTATACCATTCACCGGTTTTCCAACCATTTCCAGAAAATGCATGAAACCTGTCTCAAGGAATATGCGGACCGGCTGGAACAGGATGTCGCTGCCCGAACGGCCCAGTTGAAAGAGTCTGAGCACAAATACAAAACCCTGGTGGAAGAGATCAGTGACGGGTATCTGGTGCTGGAAGGCGAAAGGATCGCATTTGTCAACCCGGCGTTCTGCCAGATGCATGGGATTGACACCCCCGAAGAGATCCTGATGACTTCGTTTTTAAGACTGGTTCATAAAAAAGATCAGACCGCCCTGCGGGAGAGGGTGATCCGGAATCCATTGGACAACACGGTTCCGGCGGTGTTTGAATACCGGCGCCTGGGCAAAGAAGGCCGGGCCCTGCCCACGGAAATGGGGTGCCGGCCGTCCCGGTTCGAGGGCCGGGAATACACCTTGTGCATTGTCCGGGATATCACCCGGCGGGTGAAACTGGAGAAAAAAAGCCGGCAGATGGAACGTATGGCCTATATCGGCCAGATCACGGCATCGTTGTCCCATGAGATCCGCAACCCGTTGTCCTCCATCAAGATGAACCTGCAGATTCTGGGACAGAACAACGGGTTTGCCGGCAACGACGAAAAGCGGCTTCAGATCACCCAGACCGAGATTCAGCGGTTGGAAACGATTCTTCAGCAGCTGTTGGATTTTGCCAAACCTATTTCTTTGGCCCCGGGTCCCGTGAATGTCAATGATGTGGTGAATTTCTGCGTGACCCTGCTGGATGTGAAATTTCGCAAAATTCAGGCGTCATGCCGGGTCGATCTGGAGCCATCCCTTCCGGATATCACGGCGGATAAGGCGAAAATCGAACAGGTGGTGATCAATCTTTTGCTCAATGCCCTGGATTCGATCCGTCCGGCAGGAAATGTCTTTGTTTCTACCGGGGTTCAAACGCAGAACATGAAAACGGTTGTCTTCATCCGGGTGTCGGATGATGGAGACGGAATTCCCCCGGATCTGATTCCCCATATATTCGAACCGTTTTATACCACCAAAATGAAAGGAACGGGACTGGGTCTGGCCAATGTCAAACAGATGGTTCAGGCCCATGATGGATTTGTCCATGTGAAAGCTGGAAAAACGTGCGGCACCGTATTTGAGGTGTGTCTGCCCTGTGAAGGAGATGTCCGTGGCTGATCTGCTCATTGTGGATGATGAATCCACCATTCTGGAATCCATTTCCATGTTCATGGTGGAAAAGGGCCATGCCGTTCATACGGCGGCCACGGTCAAACAGGCTTTGGAACTGTTTGAAAAGACAAATCCCCAGGTGGTGATCCTGGATATAAGGCTCACGGACGGGTCCGGACTGGACGCGCTCAAACAAATGAAGGCGGTCAATCCCCTGGCAAGGATCATCATGATTACGGCGTTCCAGGACATGGAAACCACCATTGAAGCCATGAAACTGGGGGCATATGATTATATCCACAAGCCCCTGGATGCCGTGGAACTGGACAATACCGTGGCCCAGGCCATTGAGAGTCTGGAACAGGACCGGAAACACACGGAGTTTTCCGACGGACCGGCCGGATTTGACCGGGGAGTGATCGTGGGCAGCAGCCGGGCCATGAAAGATGTGTTCAAGATGATCGGCATGCTGTGCCAGAACCGGGCCACGGCCCTGATCACGGGTGAGACGGGCACGGGCAAGGAGCTGGTGAGCCGGCGGATTCACTTGAGCAGTCCGGACAAAGACAAGCCCTTTATCACCTTTGACTGTTCCGCCGTGGTCAATACCCTGCTGGAAAGTGAATTGTTCGGCCATGAAAAAGGGGCGTTCACCGGGGCTGTGACCCAGCGGCCCGGAAAAATCGAGCTGGCAGGGGACGGGACTCTTTTTCTGGATGAAGTGGGGGAATTGCCGTTGAACCTGCAGGCCAAGCTGCTGGGGTTTCTGGAAAGAAAAGAATACATGCGGGTGGGGGGGTGCAGCAGCCTGACTTCCCGGTGCCGGATCATTGCGGCCACCAACCAGGATCTGAGCCAAATGGTCAAGGAGAAAGAATTCCGGGCCGATCTGTACTACCGGCTCAAGGTGGTCACCATCACCCTGCCGTCTTTGAAGGACCGGCTGTCAGATATCCCGCTGCTGGTGGATCATTTTATCCGCAAATGTGCCCATGATCTGGGAGTCAAACCCATGCAGCTTCAGGATGGATGTATTGAGCGGCTCAAATCCCATACCTGGACCGGTAACGTCCGGGAACTGGAAAATGTGATTATTTCTGCGGCCATCCGGTCCCGGGGAAATGTGATTCTTTTGGAAACCCTGGATGCGTTGCTGTCCGGCACCGCGCCAAAGGTGAGCCGGTATCCGGCATCCCAGTCTCTGGCCCAGGTGGAGAAACGGCATATTGAAGCCGTGCTGGCCTCGGTTCAGTGGAACAAGACCCGGGCCTCCCGGATTTTGAAAATCTCCCTGCCCACCCTGCGAAAAAAAATACATAAATATCAGTTGTCACCCAATTCCGGATGAAAGAAACGTTCTAGTCTGCAACGTTTCTTTCTGTTTTTGTATCCCTTCTTTTTTGTTTCGCCGGCCGTCGCCAAAATCACATCGCCGGTAATCACCGGGTGTTTCAGTTATAATGCAGCCGTATTGTAATCATGGCACATGAATTGCTCTTGCCTATTTAGATAAATGATTTAATGCAGCGCATAAGACACACAACAGCCATTAAGAAACACATCCGGGTTTCAAATAACCCGGATTGAAAAGCAGGCGGTTTCATAACTATTTTAATTTTTTCGCGCCAAAAGCGCAAAAGGAGGAAACGCACATGTCCGCAGAAGCGAACAAACGGAAAAACCTGGGTTTCTTAATCGTGTTTGTTGTACTCACTGTTCTGTGCTGGTGCCCCATCGGGTATGGCCGGTACGGCGAGGTGGATCTGATCATGGGAATGCCTTCCTGGGCATTTGTGTTGCTTGTGATCGGGGCACTGCTGTTCATTCTTGAATGGGTCTATCTGTTCAAAACCGATCTGGCGCTGTATGACAGGGATGTGGCGGAAATCGTGGATGCTTTGAAAAAAATTGATATGGAGGACACCCGCTCATGATTGCTGTCATTATTATCACCAGCTTATGTTTCGTATCCGTGTTCATCAGTTATGTGGCGTTTCGCAAGGGATTCACCAAAAGTGCGGATGATTATTTTGTGGCCGGCTCCAGCCTGGGGTATTTTGTGCTGATTTTCAGTCTTCTGGCTTCGTTTTTAAGCGCGTTTTCCATGTTCGGGATGTCCAGTTTCGGATACCGTTTAGGATATGGGTCCCTGTATGTGCTCACGGCCAACCTGGTGCCTCTGGGGTTTTTATGGTATTTCATGCACAAAAAAACCTTTCTTTTAGGCCGGGCCAGAAAATGGATGACCATGGGAGCCCCGTTTGGTGAACGGTACGGCACCCCCATGAAAATCATTCTGGTGCTGGTGGTGCTCGTGGCTTCCGTTCCCTATGTGGTGGCCCAGATCCAGGGCATTGGTGTGATGCTGGAAGCCATGAGCGACGGGATCATCTCCTTTCGTCTGGGCCTGTTTTTCGTGCCGTTTTTCATCGCCATCTATTTGATGATGGGAGGCATGAAAGGAGCGGCCTGGGTCAATGCCATCCAGGGCGTGTTTTTTTCGATCATGGTGTTTGTGCTGTTTTTTTTCGTGATGATGAAAAACGGGGGATTCGTGCCCACCATGGAGCTGGTCATGGCCAAGCATCCCAACCTGTTTCAGATCGGCTGGGCCGGGGGCAAGGTGTGGAGCTATCCCATGATTTTCGGCATGGCTTCAGCCATGGCTCTGGGATGTGTGTGTTTTCCCCAGCCTTATATGCATGCCTATTCCAGCCGGTCGGTCCGGGGATTGAAAGCCATGTTTCTGTCCTTTGGCGGTATCTGCCTGTTTGTTATCACCATGCCCACACTCATCGGGGTTGCCGGCAATGTCATTGTGCCGGGACTCAAAGGGGTGGAGGCGGATAAAATTTACGGGCTGGTGGCTGCCGCCACCATGCCGGACTGGCTGGCGGCCCTGGCTGTGGCCGGCGGATTTACGGCGGCCATGTCCACGGTGAACGGTCTGGTTTTCGGCAATGCCGTCAACCTGTCTTTGGATGTGGTCAAGACCATACGGCCCCAGACCCAGCCGGGCGAATACATCACCCTGGCAAGGATTTTTGTGGCCATCATCATGGCCGTCTGTGTGTGGATCGCCTGGAATCCCACCACCCCCGTGGCAGAATTGTCTGTCATTGCTTTTGGGACTGTGGCCGTGACTTTTTTTTCCCTGTGGGGGGCCTACTACTGGAAACGCGCCACAGCTAAGGGTGCGATCCTTTCCACACTGTCCGGTGTTTTTATGAATGTATTATTCTTTGTAATAGGGGGCAAGAACATGGTGCTCTTCCCCCAGAAGTTCATGTTCCAGCTGAACGGATTTCTGGCATCCTTCATTATCGCCGGTATCGTATTTTTTGTGGCCTCGTGGTTGACCACACCCGGAAAAATCGAAGAAAAAAGTTTGAAACTTTTTTTCCATCCGATGTTGGAAAAATAATTATTTAGGAGGAAGTGATTTATGGAACTTGAATATCTTGGAATGGAAAGATTCAATGCAGCCGATTATTTTCTGGACCGTAACATCCGGGAAGGCAGAGAAGACAAGATTGCCGTGGTGTGTGAAGACCGGAAACTGACCTATGGAGAACTGACAAAGCAAGCCAACCGGTTCGGCAACGCCCTGCTGGCATCCGGTGTCCGCATGGAAAACCGGGTGGCCCTGCTGATGCTGGACATGGAACTGTACCCGGCCGCATTTCTGGGGGCCATTAAAATGGGCGGAGTCCCCATCTGTCTGAATACCTTGATGCGGCCCAAAGATTATCTGTATTTTTTAAATGACAGCCGGGCCCGGGTTCTGGTGGTGGATGAATCTTTGTATGCCAATATCGAGGAAATCAAATCCGATCTTATGTTTCTGGAAAAGATCGTGGTGGTGAACCCTCAGGACGAAAAACCGGATACCGTGTCCTATGACGCATTTGTTCAGGGCCAGCCCGATACCCTTGACCCGGCGCCCACAGGTCCGGATGATGCCTGTTTCTGGCTGTACAGTTCCGGCTCCACGGGCAAACCCAAAGGCACGGTGCATTTGCAGCATGACATGCTGTTTTCTGTGGAAACCTATGGCAAACAAGTGCTTAAAATCCGGGAAGATGATGTGTGTTTTTCCGCTGCCAAGATGTTTTTTGCCTATGGCCTGGGCAACAGCCTGTATTTTCCCTTCAGCGCCGGGGCGACCACCGTGCTGATGCCGGACCGGCCGACGCCGCAAACCGTGTTTGATACCATTGCCAGGTACAACCCCACCCTGTTTTATGGCGTTCCCACCCTGTATGGCGCCATGCTGGCCCATGAAGAAGGAAGCATGGCCGGGGTCCGGTTGTGCACGTCTGCCGGCGAAGCATTGCCGGCCCATCTGTTCAACCGGTGGAAAGAACGGTTCAACGTGGATATCCTGGACGGCATCGGATCCACGGAAATCAGCCATATTTATATTTCCAATCGGACAGAAGATATCCGGCCGGGTTCCACGGGTCAGCTGGTACCTGGATACGAGGTAAGGATTGTGGATGATCAGCTCAATGACGTACCCAAAGGAGAGATCGGCACCGTGCTGATTAAAGGCGACAGCACGGCCGCTTATTACTGGAACAAGCATGAAAAAACCAAAGAAGCCATGCTCGGAGACTGGTTCAATACGGATGACAAGTTTTTTGTTGATGAGGACGGATTTTTCTATTATGTGGGCCGGTCCAACGACATGCTCAAAGTGGGCGGCATCTGGGTGTCTCCCATTGAAGTGGAAGCCTGCCTTATCGGTCATCCAGCCGTGCTGGAAAGTGCCGTGGTGCCGGGCAGAGACGATGAAAACCTGGTGAAACCCAGTGCCTATATCGTTTTGAACAAAGGATTCGAACCTTCCCTGGAACTGGAAAAAGAGATCAAATCCTATGTGAAAAAAGAGCTGGCCCACTACAAGTTTCCCCGGTGGGTCAACTTTGTGGAAGATCTGCCCAAAACCGCCACGGGCAAGGTCAAGCGGTTTGAGCTTAAGGGAAAGGAAGAAGACCGGACCCGACTGGCCAGTTAACAGCGGGCCGGCCGGATCTGTGTGACCGGCTTATCATCTTTGACGCAGGCCCCCTGTGCCCGGCACCCTCTTTGCCGGGCACAGGGGGTATCCAGGAACACGTCCCCGTCCGTGGAATCTGACTTCAATTGATGGATACCTCTTTTTGTTAAACGCGGAACACTTTTTTTGCGGCCCGTTCCATCTGCTTCATGCGGGTATTAAGATCGCCTGTAAATCCCAGGGCAATCCTGAGAAGTCCGGAAGACAGTCCCATTTTCTGCTGATCTTCCATCTTGATTTCAGACGATGTGGAGGAGCCGGAACAGCTGATCAGGGTATCAAAATAGCCTAAAGAAACGGCGATCATACCAAAAGATTCTTCGTTCTGAAGCACGTCCATGAGTTCCTCCGCCTTTTCCTTTGTCCCGCAGTCCAGGGCCAGGATACCGCCCAGACCGTATCCTTCATTGGCCAGCTCTTTCGCCTTTTCATGTTGAGGATGATCCGGCAGGCCCGGATAGACAACCCTGATCCCCATCTTTTTGAGCATTTCAGCCATGGCGGCCCCTCTTCTGCTGTGTTCGCGCATCCGGATGGGCAGATGGGGTATCCGCTGCAGCACATCAAAGGCCACCCGGGGATCCATGGTCGGCCCGAGCAGCATGACCCTTCCCGTGTGCAGATCCATCAATTCTTGAATAAACGATTTGTCCGCGCATACAGCGCCTGCAATCAGATCACTTGCCCCATTGATATATTTGGTCAACGAATAGACAACGATATCAGCACCTAAAATTTTGGGACTGAAAATCAATGGAGAAAAGGTATTGTCTACGACCAGTTTGCTGCCTTGTGTGCGGGCAATTTTTGCAAGGGCGGGGATATCTGCAATCTTGAGGGTTGGATTCCCCATGGTCTCCGTATAGATCACTTTTGTTTTTTCAGTGACGGCGGCCTTTACCGCTTCAATATCCGTGATATCAACAAACGTCGTCTTGATATTCATCTGGGGAAGCAGAGATTCAAACAGGGCATGGGTCCCGCCGTAAATAGTTTCACTGGCCACGATGTGATCTCCGCTGTAACATGTCTGGAGAATGGTACAGGAAATGGCAGACATGCCGCTGGCTGTACAGATAGCCGCTTGTGTCCCTTCCATGGCCGCAAGGTGTCGGGCCAGGACATCGACAGTGGGATTGAAATGACGACTGTACAGGAAGCACCCGCCCTGTTCAGGCCCTTTCAGGCCGTTGAAAATTTCCGGCATCGTCCCCGGATGCATGACGGTAAACGTGGCAGATCTTGAAATGGACGGCACAACGCCGCCGTGCTCACCGAATTCTCTGCGGGCATTGAGCAGCGCCTGTTCGGGGTTGTAAGTTTCCATCATAACCTCCTTTGAAGGATATGGATTAATGTTGGAATGTTTGAAACATTGTACGTAAGCGTATCAATTATCCAGTGAAATTTCCTTGCTTTTTCACCCTGAATCAGGCTACTCATTAGAAGATTCTTTTAGATTATATCGTTTAGGAGAAATATTTTGCCTACGGACATAGACCTTGATCAGACAGACTGCGCCATGCTTGATTTGCTGCAAAAAGATGGGCGGGCATCCAATGTCACACTGGCAGGCAGGCTCAATTTAAGTGAAAGCCCTTGCTGGCGCCGCCAGAAACGCCTGGAAGAAAACGGGTTCATCAAAGGATACCATGCCCATCTGGACCGCAGGCGTTTGGGGTTTGGCGTTGTTGCATTTGTACAGATCAGCTTCTCGATACACAGAGATGATTCTGTGATAGACTTTGAACAGGCGGTTCAGGATATCCCCGAAGTTCTTTTCTGCCACAATATTTCAGGAGAGTCGGATTATTTGCTTCAAATTGTTACCAACAGCCTGGAATCTTATGAAAAATTATCGAGAAATGTGATTCGAAGACTACCCGGTGTGACGTCAGTTAAAACAAGTTTTTCATTAAAGGAAATAAAGCATTCAACCCAGTTGCCCGTCTCAGACATTCAAAGGTGAATGAATTCATATGATTCCCGGCAGGTAAACACCATTCGCTGCATCAGGGTTTCCAGGCTGGCGATCATGGGTGGGGAAAAATTTTGCCGGGATTGAGAATGCCGCTGGGATCCAGCATCTTTTTTAATTGCAGGGCCAGATCCCGGGTGGCGTCATCCAGGTTGACGCTTAAGTATTCTTTTTTGGCCAGGCCGATGCCGTGCTCAGCGGCGATCCGTCCGCCCAGGGCTTTGGTCAGGGAAAATATCTGATGTGTGACTTCCCCGGCCCGTTGGGGGGACAAAGGGCCCGTTGCTTCCGAGACACTCAAATGGATGTTGCCGTCGGCAAAATGCCCGAAAGACAGAATCCGCAAGTGTTGTTCGAGTGCCAGGGCTGTCAGTTTTTCCAGCATGTCCGGGATGGATGCCGGGGGCACGGCAATGTCCTCTTCCAGCCAGCGGGGGCAAAGTCCTGCCAGGGCCCCGTGGATGCTGCGGCGGACCTCCCAGAGCTGTTCCCGCTCAGCCGGATTTTGGGCAAAATGAATTCCTGTAGCCCCGCATTGACCGCATATCTGCCGGACGGTTGCCGCCTCTTTTGTCACGGCATCTTCATCCCCGTCCAGTTCGATGAGCAGCATGGCCCCTGTGTCCGAAGAGATCAGCAATGCCACAGGGTCAGACAGGCCGGTTTTTCGGACCGCTTCCAGGCAGAACCGGTCAATGAATTCCAGGGTGCAGGGCGTTACCCCGGTTTTGAGCAGCATGGGCACCACCCGTCCGGCAGCCTGGATATCCGGAAAACTCACGGCCAGAGTCTTAAGGGTTTCGGGCAGGGGCACCAGCCGGACAATGGCTTTGGTGATCACCCCTAAGGTGCCTTCGGATCCCACAAACAGTTCGGTCATGGAATATCCCACCACATCCTTGATGCATTTGGATCCCAGCGTGATGAGCCGGCCGTCCGGAAGCACCACCTCCAGGCCCAGGACATACTGCTTGGTGACCCCGTATTTTGCGGCCCGCATGCCCCCGGCATTTTCCGCAATATTGCCGCCGATGGTGGAAAATCCGGCACTGGCCGGATCCGGCGGATAAAACAGCCCTTTTTTTTCCACGGCTTTTTGGAGGGTGCCCGTGATCACCCCGGTTTCCACGGTGGCGCACAGGTTGTCCGTATCGATCTCCAGGATCCGATTCATTCGTTCCAGCACCAGGACAATGCCGCCCATGGCGGGCACGGCCCCGCCCGTGAGGCCGGACCCGGCGCCCCTGGGCACCACAGCAATCCGTCGGGCCGCAGCATACTGCATCACCTTGCAGACATCTGCCGATGCATGGGCGAACACCACGGCCCGGGGCACGGCCTGGTCCGCCCCGGCGTCAAAGGCATAGGTCCACCGGTCTTCCAGGGCGAACAGGCACTGGTCCGGTCCCAGCAGGGCCGTGAGATCCTTCCCCATCTGTTTTGATGCCTTTGAATCGTTTGAAAAAGGGGTCATGATTGAGTAGCCGTCACCGTCCTTCCATGCCGGCATCTAGCCCGGGCACGGCCAGCTTTCTCTGGATCCCGTGCAGGACCAGGCTTAAAAACCCCACCAGCACCAGGTAGATCAGGGCCACCAGTACATAGGTCTGGATGGGGGCGAAATTCTGGCTGGACAGGATTTTGGCCTTGTTCATCAGGTCCGGGACGGCAATGAGAAACACGATGGCCGTATACTTGACCATGGCGATCAGTTCGTTGGACCAGGCCGGAATCACCAGCCGCAGGGCCTGGGGCAGGACGATGTGCCGGATCCCCTGGAAACGGCTCATGCCGATGCCCCGGGCCGCTGTCATCTGGCCTTTGGAGACCGCCTGGATGGCACCCCTGAAATACTCGCATTGATACGCCCCGGAGTTGCACCCCAGGGTGATGAAGGCCGCGGCCATGCGGGAGAAGGATACCCCGATTTCCGGGAGCCCGTAATACACCACAAACAGCTGCACCAGCAGTGGGGTGCCACGAAACACCGTCAGATAGGCCGTGCACACCGGCTGGACCAGTTTCCGGCCGTAAACCCGCAGCAAAGACAGGGGCAGCCCGATAACCAGGCCGATGACCAGGGCACCGGCGGTCAGTTTCAAGGTGACCACGGTGCCCTGCAAAAGATCCGGCAGGGCCATGGCGGCATATGCGAAAAATTCCGTCATGGAGAGTCTTATGTCGCTTTCCCGATGGGCGGATCCGTATTGCCCGTGGTGATGATGGACAGAAATTTTCGGGTCCGTTCGGACTCCGGATGAGTGAACATCCGGTCCGGCGGCCCCTGTTCTTCGATCCGGCCGTTTTCCATAAAAATGACCCGGTCCGCTGCCTCCCTGGCAAACCCCATTTCATGGGACACGATGATCATGGTCATGCCCTCGGCCGCCAGTTTCTGCATCACTGTGAGCACCTCGCCGGTGAGTTCCGGGTCCAGGGCCGAGGTGGGTTCATCAAACAGCATGACTTTGGGGGACATGCCCAAAGCCCTGGCAATCCCCACCCGTTGTTTCTGGCCCCCGGACAGCTGGGCCGGGTATTTGTGCCGGTGGTCTGCCATGCCCACTCGTTCCAGCTCGTTCATGGCTTTTTTTTCCGCATCTTCTGCCGGCATGCCCAGGACTTTGGTCATGCCCACGGTCACGTTGCCCAGCACCGTGAGGTGGTTGAACAGGTTGAACTCCTGGAACACCATACCCATCTGGCGGCGGACCGTATCTTCGTTCATACCGGAAGCAGTGATTTCCTGATCTTCCAGAAAGATGCGGCCCGATGTGGGCCTGTGCAGCAGGTTCAGGCACTGGAGCAGGGTGCTTTTTCCCGTGCCGCTGCTGCCGATGATCACAATCACTTCGGACGGATGGACATCAAAACTGACATCCCTGACCACGGGGGTGGCACCAAAGGATTTGCACAGGTTTTCGATTCTCAATACGGGCCGGGTCATGGGCTTGTCTTTCATAGTCACCTTAAACTAAGGTCGCGTTTAATCATGTATGCGTTAAAAAATTTGGGTGAATACACAGGGGATGGTCAAAACTGGACGGCAAACCGCTTTTCCACCGTTTCCAGCAGTCGGCTCAATACAAGGGTCAAAACGATATAAAAACAGGCGGCCGTGCCGAACGCCAGCAGCGGTTCCATGGTGCTGGCACTGGCGTACTGGGCCCTTCGCATCAGTTCCGGCACCCCGATGACAAACACCAGCGACGAGTCCTTGAGCACCAGGGTCACCTCGTTGATCAGCGAGGGAATGGCCACCCGAAACGCCTGGGGCAGGATAATGCACCGGATGGCTTTGGCTTTGGACATGCCGATGCCCCGGGCCGCCGTCATCTGTCCTTGGGGGATGGAAAGGATCGCTCCCCGGAAGATTTCCGTCTGGTAGGCCCCGCTGGCAAACCCTAAAGCAATGGCGCCGGACATGAACGGAGACAGGTCGATGAATGCGGAAATCACAAAAAACAGGATAAAGATGATCACCACCACGGGCACGGCCCGGACCACCACGCTGTAGGAAACTGCCAGGCCCTTGACCACGGGGTTGCCATACACCCGGAACACCGCCATCAACGCACCGATACATCCGCCCAGACCCAGGGCGATGAGCGTGACCGAAACAGTCACGCCCAGGCCCGGCAGCAGAAACTGAAGCATGGTGACAAATGGGGTCATACGATCCTGTTACAGCAGTTTGTATTTGTCCATCAACGCCTGCAGAGTGCCGTCCGCTTTGAGTGCTTCAATGGCTTTGTTGATGGCATCCAGCAGTTCGGTATTCCCCTTGGTCACGGCAATGCTCTGTCCGGCAGACACTGCTTCCGTGGTGATCAAGGCGATCTTGAGATCGTTTTTTTCCGCCAGGGAAATGGCCGGGTCGGCAATGATGTGCAGCACATCCACCCGGCCGGCTTTGATATCCATGGCCGCATTGTCCACCCGTTCATAGGAAAAATAGTTTTCCTCCGGCAGTTTGCCGGTTTTGATCAGGTTGTCCTGGATCCATTTTTCCTGAATGGTGCCGGTCTGGGACGCCACTTTGTAACCGGCGATGCCGTAAACGGATTTCAGCTCAATGCCGGAATCCGCCCGGGCCAGGATCGCGTCCTTGATCTCATGGTAGGTGATGGAAAAATCCACCTTCTGCTTGCGCTCCTCACTGGCCTGCATGGCCGCGATCACGGCATCGATTTTTTCGTTCTGCAGTCCGGCGATCAGGGTATCAAATCCCATGTCCACAATTTTGATCTTTTTCCCCATTTTTTCACCGATGGCTCTGATCAGTTCCATGTCAAAGCCAACGAAATCACCTTTGTCATCCGTGTATTCATAGGGCGGATAATCCGCAGATGTTCCCACCACGATGGTGTCCTTGGCGCTGGCTGCACCGGTCAGGCAAAGGCCCAGCATCAGCATACCGCATAAAACAAAAGTCATCACTTTCATGTCATTTTTCCTTCATTTATTAAGGTTTTCAGTTTCAGGGCATGGCCCTGTCAAATTCCTGCAAAAACATCAGGTTGTCTTCCCGGGTGCCCAAAGACATCCGGAAATAGCCCGGCACACCAAACGCCGTGCCGGGCCGGACCACAAACCCTTTGGGTAGAAGCCTTTGAAACAGGGCGACCCCGTCCAGCTGAGAGGTGTCCGGCAGTTTCACAAACAGAAAATTGGCCTGGGATTCCGGGACTTCCAGGCCCCGGCGGCACAGTTGGTCTCGCATGAATGTCCGCTCGGACACGGCCAGGTCCACATGTTTTTTTGCAAAAGCCTTCTCCTCAAGCATATATCCGGCCGCAGCCATGGCCGCGGAATTCACGTTAAAGGGCAGTTTGACATTGTTCACCAGCGCAATCACCCGGGGATGGGCCACAATGTACCCGATCCTCAGTCCGGCCAGGCCATAGGCTTTGGAAAAGGTTCTCAGCCCGATTACCCGGGGATCAATATCCAGGTAATCTTCGGTGCAGACCGCCTGATCATCCGTGACAAATTCCCTGTAAGCCTCGTCCAGCACCACCATGATGTGCGGGGGCAGCTGTGTCAGAAACCCGTCCATTTCCTTTTTTGTCAAAATATCACCCGTGGGGTTGGAGGGCGAGCACAGCCAGACCAGTTTAATATCTTTTTCTTGTTCACACAGGGAGAGCACGGCATCCAGATCGATGCGGTGGCCTTTCAGGGGCAGTTTCACGGGCTGCCCTCCCATGAGCAGGGTGGCCGTGCTGTAGGCATCGAAAATCGGAGTGGGAATCACGGCTTTTTCCCCCTGGTTCAAAAAAACCTGGGCAATGAGCCGGATGCCTTCTTCGGCCCCGTTGCAGAAAATCAGGTGGGATTCACTGATTTTCAGCCGGGCCGCCACCTGGGCCCGCAACTGCCGACACAGGGCATCCGGATACCGGTTGGACCCCGTGACGGCCTCTGCCACCACCTCGCCCAGTGCGGCCGGCAGTTCAAAAGGGCATTCATTGGAAGACAGCTTGACCACCTTGTCCAGGCCGTATTCCTGCCGCACTTCCAGAATGGGTTTTCCCGGGACATAGGGCGCCATCTGGGCCACATGGTCCCTGGCAAACGATGTCACATCAAATTCGGGCATATCCATTTCCTTTAAATAGTTATGTTCACAGATCACAGGGCCGCGGCCAGGTGTCCGGTCCGGTCAAACGTCATGGGTGATCCAGTGGAAACCATGCAGATATCTTTTCTGTCGGCCAGCTCGGGCAGGCACCCTTTTGATACCATCATCCGGGCCAGATCCCGGGTGTTTCTGATATGAACCACTTTCAGGTCATTCAGGGTATAGGCCCACAGGGTCAGCAATGCCGCTGCCACAGCTTGTTTTTCCGTTGCCAGGGTCAACGGTATCTTGCAGTCTTCCGGGCAGCAGGCCGTGATGGCATTGACGGCCGTGGTCTGCATGTCGATTTTGTTCACCAGTTTTTCAGTGGCCACATCCAGCCTGCCTAAGCCCATGGCATTGCCTTGGGTGGCCACACTCAGATCCCGGACAAAAATCCGGGTGATCTCCGGCACGGGCCGATCGTCGCTCCAGACACAAGTGCCTTTGCCGCCGATGACGTTGGGGTCCAGGCCCGCGCCTGTTCGGTTGCCCAGACCGATGGCCAGCATCTTGATCACACCGCTTTCCACAGGGCCGGTAAAGTCGGTGTGCGGCTTGACCCGGTTGATGAGAACAAGCCCGTCCGCCTCATGGGCCAGCCGATCCATGTAAACTGGAATTCCCTCCACCCGGCCTGAAACCACCACATCCATGGTGGCCCTGACAGGGGCACCCACCACAGATTCCACAATCCCCTGTTTGGTCAGTATGGCAATCTGACCTTGTGCCGTGCCGCCGCCGTGAGAGCCCATGGCAGGGATGATAAACGGTTCAGCACCCGCCTGTTTCAGCCGGTTCACCACGAATGTGACAATCTGGGGCAGATCCGGGATTTTGCGGCTGCCCACCCCGATGGCAATCCGGTCTCCGGGAGGTATGGCACACTTTTCCCGGCAGCATTCCCATTCAGACGCAAGCACAGACCTTATATCCACGGCCGGAGGAATCTGCGGCTGCATCTGAATCCGGACCATGTCCGGAAATGCAAAATCATCTGACACATCAAGCGTGAACATGGTGCTGCCCGGAGTTTGTTGGTTTGTTTTCGGGGTTAATATTTGAACTTTTCCCGGAAATACGCTGGCAGTTCGGCAATTTTCATGCGGATCTGGTCCATGGTGTCCCGGTCCCTTATGGTGACGGCCTCATCTTCCCGGGAATCAAAGTCAAAGGTCACGCAATAGGGGGTGCCGGCTTCGTCATGGCGGCGGTACCGTTTGCCGATGCTGCCCACCATGTCAAAATCGATGTTCAGGCCCAGTTCCTTTACCAGCAGGGTAAAGACCTTCTGGGCCTCGTCTCCCAGTTTCTTTTGCAGGGGCAAAACCGCAATCTTGACAGGTGCCAGCTGGTTGTGCAGATGCAGCACCACCCGGGTGTCCCCGTCCTCCAGGGTCTGTTCCTCATAGGCGTCGCACAGAAACACCAAAGCGGACCGCTGAACCCCTAAAGAGGGTTCGATGACAAAGGGAACGAATTTTTCCTTGGTCACCTCGTCAAAATACTGCAAATCCTTGGCCGAGTGTTCCATGTGCTGTTTGAGGTCGTAATCCGTCCGGGATGCGATGCCGCACAGCTCTCCCCAGCCGAACGGATACCGGTATTCAATATCGGAGGTGGCATTGGAGTAGTGGGACAGCTCAGACGCATCATGGTCCCGCAGGCGCAGGTTGTCCGGATTCACGTTGAGCCCTTTGTACCAGTCCATGGCAAAGTTTTTCCAGAATTCATGCCATTCCAGGTCCGTGCCGGGTTTGCAGAAGAATTCAATTTCCATCTGCTCGAACTCCCGGGTCCTGAACACAAAATTGCCCGGGGTGATCTCGTTTCTGAACGCCTTGCCGATCTGGGCGATACCAAAGGGCACTTTTTTCCGGGAGGTGGTCAGCACATTTTTAAAGTTCACAAAAATGCCCTGGGCCGTCTCAGGCCGCAGATAGATGTCTTTTCCTTCCCCGTCCACAACCCCCTGCTTGGTTTTGAACATCAGGTTGAAGGCCTTGGGCAATGTCCAGTCCAGGGCCCCGCAATAGGGACAGGTGATGTTTTTTTCAGTGATGAAATCCAGCATGTCCTGGGGCGGGGTTTTTTCACCGGCCCAGTTGGCCGGGGCCAGGTCTGACTGGTTGTCAAACTGCCATTTTTCCACCAGTTTGTCGGCCCGGTCCCGGGATTTGCATTTTTTGCAGTCCATCAAAGGATCGGCAAAACTGCCCACATGCCCGGAAGCCACCCATGTTTCCGGGTTCATGAGAATGGCGGCATCCAGGCCCACCATATCGGTTCTTTCAATGACAAATTTTTTCCACCAGGCCTGTTTGAGATTGTTGAGCAGTTCCACGCCCAACGGCCCGAAGTCCCAGGCATTGGCCAGACCCCCGTAAATTTCTGATCCCGGATATACAAACCCCCTGCGTTTGGATAAAGACACCACTTTATCCATCAATGTTTCCTGTTTTTTGTTTTTCCCCATCCTTGTCTCCAGCTTCTAGTTTGAATTCCCCGGAATCGGTTCCGAAAAATTCAGGGTTCACATCATAGATTTTGATTAAGTTGGTTTATGTAATACACTTTGACCAGAATTAAAAGTAGGGAGATGTTTTTTTCACGATTTTGGCTCGAAAACAGGGTGTTGCTTTTATGTCGGCAAACTGATAAATAAACCCTTCTGTTGAAGCGTTGTTGATTTTTCGGCGGTCACAGCACCCGCCTGAACAAAACTGGAGGTTTTTCCTTGAACGAACTGCTCTGGCCGGTCATGCTGGCCGTCAACTTTGGGTTTATCCTTTTTTCCTATAGAATGTTCGGCCGCCCGGGTCTGTATGCCTGGGTCCCTTTGGCTGCCATTGTTTCCAATACCCAGGTGATCAAACTGGTGGAACTGTTCGGCATCACGGCCACCCTGGGCAATATTGTGTATGCTTCTTCTTTTCTGGTCACGGACATTCTGTCTGAGATTTACGGCAAAAAGCAGGCGAAAAAAGCTGTGTTCATCGGGCTGTTTTCCCTGGTTGCCATGACCGTACTCATGAATCTGGCCCTGTGGTTCACCCCGGCCCCGGATGATTTTGCCCAGGACAGCCTGGCAAATATTTTTGGATTCATGCCCCGGATTGCGGCAGCCAGTCTCCTGGCTTACCTGGTGTCCCAACTGCATGATGTGTGGGCCTATGATTTCTGGCGCCGGCGGTTTCCAGGCCTGCAGCGGATCTGGCTGCGGAACAACGCCTCCACCATGGTCAGCCAGTTCATTGATTCCACGGTGTTCACGATCCTGGCTTTCTGGGGCGTATTTCCCCCTGGCGTTCTGATTCAGATCTTCTGGACCACGTATCTGCTCAAGTGGGTGGTGGGGGTAGCGGATACCCCGTTCATCTACCTGGCCCGGCACTGGTTTGATCAGGGAAAAATTCCCCGGACGGATACAGCTGCCTGATCCCGCCGGTCCCAAGACGGGCTGGGCAGAAAATCCTTGTTTTTTCCTGCCTGAGCTGATACATTTTTTTAATTAAATTGCGGCTGAAGCCGCAGCCCTGCTGCACAGAACAAGCCGCCGACAGCGGCAAAGACATGAAAATTATATAAAACGGCCATGAAGGTCTGTTCTTTTTTGAAAAAAGACGCAGCCTTCATGGCTTTTTTTTGTCCATACGGTTTTGGGGACAATTAAAACCCGGGGGCGTGGTAAATTGGAATATTTTTTGACTGTTTGCAAACCCAGGGAGATATTTTTATGCATTCAAGAACAATAGCAGTATCCTCAATTATGGCGGCGTTCCTGATTCTGGCAATCGTTCATCCGGCTCTGGCCCATTTTGGCGCTGTTATCCCGTCGGATGACATTGTCACCCAGGATGATGACAAAACCTTGAATGTGCAGGTCAAGTTCATCCATCCCATGGAAGGGCAGTATATGGAGATGGTCAAGCCAAAACAATTCGGTGTACAGCATAATGGCAAAAAAACGAATCTGCTCGACACACTTGCGCCGGCCAAGGGAAAAAGCCCGGATCAGGATCAATCATTTACCTTCTGGACAACGGATTATCAAATCCGCAGGCCCGGTGATTATACCTTCTATGTCGAACCTGCCCCTTACTGGGAACCGGCGGAGGATCTTTTCATCGTTCACTACACAAAAGTCTGTGTGAACGCTTTCGGCATGGAGGAAGGATGGGATCAGCATGTGGGACTGGAAATGGAGGTCATCCCGTTTACCCGTCCTTACGGACTCTGGACCGGCAATCTGTTCACCGGTCAGGTGCTGCTCAAAGGCAAGCCCGTGCCCTTTGCCGAAGTGGAGATCGAATATTTGAATGAAACCCCGGGCAATATCAATATTGTACTCCCTCCGGCAGATCCCTATGTCACCCAGGTGGTCAAGGCCGATGTAAACGGTGTGTTCAGCTACGCCATGCCCAAAGCCGGCTGGTGGGGTTTTTCTGCACTGAACGAAGCGGATTGGACCCTCACCCATGACGGCCAGGAAAAAGGCGTGGAGATCGGCGCCGTTTACTGGGTCTGGACCCGGGATATGAAATAAGTGGTGGAGGATAATATGAAGCACGTGAATTGTTTGCTCGCTGTTTTGTTTGTGGTATTGTCAGCAACGGCGCCGGCCCTGGCACACAGGGTGAACCTGTTCGCCTATGCCGGAGGGGGGACGATTTTTACGGAAAGCTATTTTCCTGACGGCAGACCGGTAGAAGGGGGAAATGTGCTGGTGTATGACAGCACAGACAAGCTGCTTCTGGAAGGAGTGACCGATACCGAGGGGTTTTTCAATTTTGAAATCCCGAAGATCGATGCGTTGAAAATTGTGATCGATGCGACCATGGGGCATAAAAACAGCTTTACACTCAAAAAGGGCGAAGTGGAGGCCGGGAAATGACAAAATTGCAAAAAGGGCTTGTCATGGGGCTGCTGTGCTTTTCCCTGGCCGGGCTGTCTGGCCCGCTGTGGGCCCAGAACCCGCCGGAGGACAGTACCGGCGAGATTATCGCTCTTTTGAAGGAACAGAACAGCGCACTCTCGGCTGATCTCAGACGGATTCAGCGGGAGATAGCTGCGTTACGGGCAGATCTTGACAAACCCGGTATAAAGGATGTGTTTGCGGGTATCGGCTATATATTCGGGCTATTCGGTGCGGCCGCCTTTGCTGCATCCCGGCGAAGGGAGTGATTGGATGCATATTTCTGACGGTGTTCTCCCTCTTGCTGTGACGATCGGCGGCTATGCGGCCAGCGCAGGGCTGGCGACCTGGAGTGCCCGCCGCATTCACTCCCGGGACCTGCCCAAAGTGGCCGTGGTCACATCCGCCTTTTTTGTGGCGTCTCTGGTGCACATTCCCTTTGGTCCCACCAGTACACACCTGCTGCTGCCCGGCCTGGCCGGGGCACTGCTGGGGCCGGCGGCATTTGTGGCCATCGGCCTGGGCCTGCTGCTGCAAAGTGTATTGTTTCAATTTGGCGGCATCACGGCATTAGGGGCAAATGCGGTGATGATGGGGGTGCCGGCCGTGGTCTGCGGCTGGTTTTTTCAGCAGTTCAAAGGCCGCACCCAGGCGCGCCAGGCTATTGCAGGCGGTCTGGCCGGAGCCCTGGGAACAGCGTTGGCAGCCGTTTTTCTGGCGGCCCTTCTGGTGGCCGGGGGAGAAGATTTTTTTGGGGTTGCCAAACTGGCCCTGGCCGCGCATGTGCCCGTGATTGTGATCGAGGGCGTGATCAGCGGGTTTACCATCGGGTTTCTGGCCCGGGTCAAGCCGGTGCTGCTGCAATCCTCTTTCCAGGATGCGGCCGGGCCGATGCATGACTGAGGTCCATCATATCCAGGTGCCGTTGGGGTATCTGCCGCTGCTGGTATTGATCCCGGCAGCAGTAGCTGCCGTGGCCGTGCCATGGCTGCGCAGCCGGTTCAGAAAACAGGTGGTCCCCGGCAGTGTGCCGGACTGGTCCATCCCGCCGCTGGATGACGGCCGGGGGGGACTGGGCACCTCTTTGATCCACCGCTGGGATGTGCGCTGCAAGATCATGACCATGCTGGCCTACAGTTTTGCCGTTGCATCCTTACGACATCTGTCTGCCGCAGCCGCTGCAGTGCTGATTTCCCTGGCCGTGCTCCTGGCGGCAAAGGTATCGTTTCACAAGGTGGTGCTGCGGGTGCTGGCCCTGGCCGGTTTTCTGGGAATGCTGCTGATTGTGATGCCCCTGACCGTGCCGGCAAACCCCGGGGATACCCTGCTGGTTTTCGGGTCCCTGGACTGGCTGACAGTGAATGTGCGGGGGATTGTTCTGGCGGCCACCATCGGGGCCAAGGCAATGGCCGTTGCCCTGCTCATGGAACCTTTGCTGGCCACCGCGCCCCTGCCCGTGACCCTGCATGGCCTGTCCCGGCTCGGTATACCGGAAATGGCCGGGCAGATGGTGCTGCTCAGCTACCGGTATCTGCATGTGTTCAGCCACGAGGCCCGGCGCATGACTGTCGGTATGAAAGCCAGGGGATTTGAAAAAAAAACCAGCCTGGACACCCTGCGGGCCCTGGGCAATTTTCTGGGCATGATCTTTGTCCGCAGTTTTGAACGCACAGAACGGGTGTTTGATGCCATGCAGGCCAGGGGGTATAAAGGCCGTTTTCCGGAACCCGGTCAATTGCAGATCCGAATGCCGGATATCCTGCTGACCGGTGTATGGATTGCCGTTGGCACGGCCCTTGTCTGGTTTGACTGGATGAAAGGGTAAAAGGAACCATTTATGGGGGATATGCCACTTTTTTGCGTGCAGGGTCTGGCATATGCCTATCCCGACGGCATCCCGGCCCTGTCCAGCGTGGATCTGGAGATCTTTTCAGGGGACCGCACCGCCCTGGTGGGGCCGAACGGCTCGGGCAAGACCACGTTGATCAAACTGCTGAGCGGGCTGCTGGCGCCAAAACAGGGACACATCCTTTACAAGGGCAGGCCGTTGACCGAAAATCACCTGGAGGAAAGTCGGCTGACCATGGGGGTGCTGTTCCAGGATCCGGACGACCAGCTGTTCGGCCACACGGTCATGGATGATGCGGCCTTTGGCCCCCGGAACCAGGGAAAATCCCGGGAAGCTGCCGTTCGCTGTGCCAGACAGGCCCTGCACCAGGTCAATCTGGCACATCTGGCCTATAAGGAACCCCACAACCTGAGCTACGGCCAGAAAAAACGCGCCGCCCTGGCCGGTATCCTTGCCATGCAGCCCGAGGTACTGATACTGGACGAACCCACGGCCAACCTGGATCCGGGGCAGGAGGCGGTGTTCCTGGACCTGCTCAAGGCATTTGATGGCACCTTGATCTGTATCTCCCATGATTTGATTTTCCTGTATGAGCTGTGTGAAAAAGCCGTGGTGCTGCATCACGGCAGCATTCACCACAATTACACCATGCGCGAACTGGTTTCCAGGCGCAGCGCGTTGCGGGACCACGGCCTGGATTTTTCCTTCCGCATGGCCATCCCGGCCAGTGACGTGCCTGATGCCAATGGGGCACGGGTCCATGAAGAAAACGGCCCCGGCCCCGGATACACCCCCTCATGTGACTGTGCCAAAGTCCGGGAGTCTCATTCCGTTCATCCGCCCCTGGCCTGCATGGAAAACTATGAATATGTCTACCCGGACGGCACCCCCGGGCTCCAGGATTTTTCCCTGGATATCCATGAAGGGGAAAAGACGGCCATTGTGGGGGAGAACGGGGCCGGCAAATCCACCCTGCTGGCCTGCCTGTGCGGACTGCGCCAGGGCGGTGAGGATTTGTTTTTCAAGGGAACCCGGGTGACCAAAAAACAGCACAAGGCGCTTTGGCGCCGGGTCGGGCTGGTGTTTCAGGATTGTGCCGATCAGCTGTTCTGCGCCAGTGTCAAGGAAGAGATGATGTTCGGCCTGCGCCGGCTGGGGCTTTCTTCTGACCAGTGCCGGCACCGGGCCGCAGACGCCCTGGCCCGGGTGGGGCTGTCCGGATTTGAAAACCGGGTGCCCCTGCACCTGTCCGGCGGGGAGCGCAAACGACTGGCTTTGGGCTGTGTCCTTGCCATGGACCCGGATCTGCTCATCCTGGATGAACCCACGGCCGGACTGGATCCCCGGGGAGAAGAGCAGCTCATGGCCATCCTGGACACCTTTGATAAAACGCTCTTGCTGGTGAGCCATGACCTGTTTTTCATTGAAAAACTGACCCACCGCACTCTGGTGATGCACCAGGGCCGGATCATCAGAGATCTGCCCACTCCTGATTTCATGCAGGATGACAAACTGTGCCGCTTCAACGGCCGGTCTTTTTCTTATCGCCGGCACACGGCCACAGCCATCCGGCAGCTGCAGCATGAACATGAACACCCCATTTGCCGAAAATGGCAACGCTGCCATTTTCGGCAAATGGGATTGGAACGATGTCCGGGTCAGGCCCGATCTCTTTGCAATCGTGTCCTGGGGGATGCCTTGCCCTGAAAGGTAAAGGTTTGTGCACACCCACCGCAGCCGTCGGGGAAAATTTTGACCATATGGAACAGGCCCGGTGGCAAAAGTCACCGGGCCTGTGGTGTTAGAGGGTGTTTTTAATTATGCCGCAAGGGAGTAGGCCCTTTGGGTGACGCTACGCAGTTCATCCGGGGTAAAGGGCTTGGGCAGGTAGTCAATGGCCCCGATCCTGGCGGTTTCAACGGCAGTTTCAATGCTGGCATAGCCTGTGATGATGATGACATTGGCCTGGGGCTGCTGTTTTGCAACGGCTTCAAGGAGTTCAAGACCGGACACACCGGGCATTTTCAGGTCAAGCAGTACAAGCTTGTACGGCTGGGCGCTTATTCTTTCAAGTGCCTCTTGTTTTGTTACTGCCTGATCAACGGCTAACCCGATCTTGTCCAGTATTTTTCTGATGTTATTGTTTACGGCGATTTCATCATCCACCACAAGGATTTCGTTGTGTGAAATTTCCGGTGATGCCGCTGCTCTGAATTCTTCGGCTTTTTTCTCGGGATCCAGTTTTTTCAATTCATCGTAAGACATGAAGGCAAATCCGTCCCGGTCCATATCCTGGATATATTCAGGGCCGGTGACGGCCATGACCTCATCATAGTCAAATGGCTGGTCAATGCCGATCATTTTTTTCGGATTAAACGCGGGTTTGTCTGCGCCGGCGGCGGCCATTTTTTTTGCCCGTGCCTTGAGTTTGGGGCAGAAATTTTTATTCATCCCTGTTTTACAGGTGGTGCCCAGCTTTTCCATGACGTCGCAGACCATGTTGCCCACAAGACAGTGGAATTCAGGCAATTCTTCCGTGTCGGCCTTTTCCGGGGCAGGACCGGTTTTTTTCAGCTTGTCATAGGGCAGGGGCGAGATGCCGTCCATGTCCATATTCTGGACATAATCAGCCCCTGTAACAGCCGCGACTTCATCATAGTCAAATGGCTGGTCAATACCGATTTCCCTGGGTGGATTGACCGGCACTTTTTTAAGATCTTCATAGGGCATGAAGGCAAACCCGTCTCTGTCCAGATTCTGGATGTATTCAGGGCCTGTCACAGCCAGAACTTCTTCATAATCAAAGGGCTGGTCCGGTGCGATCATGGTTTTGGGATTGAACGCCGCCGTTTTTTTGGCCTTTTTTGCCCGTGCCTTGAGTTTGGGGCAGAAATTTTTATTCATCCCTGTTTTACAGGTGGTCCCCAGTTTTTCCATCACATCGCATGCCATGTTGCCCACGGAGCAGAAGAATTCCGGAAGTTCGACCGGTTCTTCCATGGCTGGTTCTTCCGGCTTGACCAGGTTGTCAGCAGCCTCCCCGCCAAAATCCAAATCAATATCCATGATTTCGATGCTATCCCGCTCTTCATCAGAGATTTGAACCTCGTCATAGTCCCCTAGCAGGGCCTTGCTCACGGTGGTTCTCAGCTCAACCGGGGTAAACGGTTTGGGGATGTAATCAAGGGCTCCCAGGCGGATGGCCTTTACTGCGGTGTTGGTAGAGGCATAGCCTGTCATCATCACTGTTTTAATGTTCGGCACCTCTTTTGCCACCCGGTTCAGTAGTTCCAGCCCGTTCATATTGGGCATCACAATATCGGAAATTAACAAAGAGAAAGAGCCGTCTTTCATCATTTCCAAGGCTTGTGCGGCGCTTTGAGTATGCACCACGGCATAATCGTTTTTGGTCAGAATTTTTTCAACATTCTGGCAGATACCTATTTCATCATCCACGACCATTATTTTAACTTTATTTTCCATGATACCCTCCTGTCTGTGTTTATTGACTTTATTTTGTCTCGTTGCAGATACATGAAAGCAGGGTTCGTGCCAGCCATTTGAATTTTGTGAAATTGACTGTGTTTAAAGGATTTGGAAGGTTTTGGCGATGACCCTTGACACCGGAATGGTATGTTTTTTTTATACAGGTCAGGCCGGGGGATATTGTTTCAATGTCTCGTCAGGCAGGGGATATCCTGTCTATATAAAAAAAATATACAGGGTGTAATAAAAAAATCATACCGGTGTGGGGCGGGATATTTTGTGTTTTTTCATCAGGGCCTGGAAGTTGGTTCGAAGGAGTCCGGTTTTCAGGGCAGCCTGGGTCACATTCCAATCGTTTTGGGCCAGTGCATTGAGGATAAAATTTTTTTCCACCTTGTTGACCGCTTTCTGCCTGATTTCCTTTTTCAGTATTTTTAGTTCTTCGTTGGTTTGGGGGACCGTCTCGATCATTTTATCTATTTCTGATATTTCTCCAAACAGGGGCAGGTCCGTCAATGAAATCCGGTCCGTTTCACACAGGATCACGGCCCGTTCAATCACGTTTTTCAGCTGTCTGACATTCCCTGGCCACTGATATTCGATGAGTCGGGTTGCGGCCGCCTCATTGAATTCCGGGATGTTTTTTCCCATTTTTTCACAAAACTGCCTTAAAAAATAATAGGCAATGGGCAGGATATCGGTTTTTCTGTCACTCAAGGGGGGGATGGTAATGGGATAAACATAGATCCTGTAGTAAAAATCCTCTCTGAATTCACCCGTGTTCACCATATCCTCAAGCTTTTGGTTGGTGGCAAATACCAGGCGGAGGTCGACGTTAATTTTTTTGCCGCTGCCCACGGGAAGAAATTCCCTGGTTTCAAGGAATCTGAGCAGCCTGGCCTGGACATCCCTGGATATATTACTGATTTCATCCAGAAAAACGGTGCCTTTATGGGCCAGTTTGAATATGCCGGGCTTATCCTTATCTGCGCCCGTGAAAGCACCTTTGACATGGCCGAACAATTCTGATGAGAGCAGATCGTCGGAAAGCGTGCCGCAGTCCACGGCAAAAAAAACATTCTTCCGCCGGTTGGAGTTGGCGTGGATGGCCCGGGCAATGAGCTCTTTGCCCGTGCCGCTTTCACCGTAGATCAAGACATTGGCATCCGTGGGCGCCACCTTCTGGACCATTTTAATGACTTTTTTTATCCCTGGACTGTCACCGATGAGTTGGTGGGAAATTTTTTTGGGTTTCTGATTGATGAGTTTTGCCTGCTGGGCCTGTATTTTTTTTCTTTCAACGGCCTGTTGGACCACGGCCCTGAGTTCATAGGGCGTGAAGGGTTTGGGCAGGTAGTCAAACACCCCCATTTTCATGACTTCCACAGCCGAGGATACAGAGGCATACCCGGTCATGACGATCACAATGGTCTCGGGGAAAGCGTCATTAATCCGTGCGATAACCTCCATGCCCCCCAGTCGTTCCATGTTAAGGTCAGTGATCACGATGTCGAAAGGATTGGCATCCATGGATTTGAGGGCATCAAATCCGTTTAAAGCATATTCGACCTCATCGTACTGGCTTTTTAAAATTTTCAGGCAGTTTTTGCAGATATGGATTTCATCGTCCACAACAAGGATGGAGACTTTTTGGGAAGCGGTCATTTATTATTTTCCTGGTCCACGGGGAAAGTTACATAAAAACGGGTGCCTTTTCCAGGCTCGCTTTTGGCGGTAATGGTGCCGTTGTGCTGCTCTATGATGCCGTGGGTGATGGCAAGGCCTAAGCCCGTGCCGTTTTTCTTTGTGGTAAAAAAAGGATCAAATATTTTGTCAAGGTCATCCGCGTTGATGCCGTCTCCCGTATCACTGACCTGTAACTCAATGGCATTTCTGGTTTCAAGAAAAGTTGAACAAAGCTGTATTTCTCCCCCGGCTGAAGTGGCTTCAATGGCATTGAGGGTCAGGTTGATGATGGTCTGCTGAATTTGATCTTTGTCAATGAACACGGCTGGGAGGTCTTTGGCCAGCTGAGACGTAAGCTTGATGTCTTTGAAATTGGCCTGTTTTCGCGTCAGGACCATGCTCTCTCTGATTACCTCGTTGAGGTTTTCCTTTTTCTTGAACGGTTTGCTTTGCCGGGCAAAGTCCAAAAGGCTTTTAACGATTTTACGGCAGCGCAGGGCTTCGTTGCTGATGGTGGTCAGTTCCTCATAGATCTCGGTTCCCGGTTCAAGGTCTTCCTGGATCAGCATTGAAGAGGTTAAAATGGTGGTGAGGGGGTTGTTGATTTCGTGTGCGACCCCGGCACTGAGTCGACCGATGGAGACCATTTTTTCCTGCTGCATCATTTTTTTTTCAAATTCAATTTCTTTTGTCACGTCCTTTGAAACTTCGATGACTCCTGTTAACTCGCCATTTTCAATGAGGGGGTAACAGGTGATGGAGACAAAGTGTTTTTTGCCGTTTTGGCTGATATGGATATGGGTGGCAGAGGATGACTGGCCTGTCTTTTTGACCTGGTTAAGGGGGCAGGGGTGTTCTTTTCCACTGCAGGGCCTGGATTTGTGGTGGGTGATCTCATAGCAGTGCTTCCCGATCACATCTTCCCGGGCAAGTCCGAGTTTTTTAAGGTATATCTCATTGATATCAATGATTTTGTAATCCAGAGACATTACGAGCACATCGTCCAGGATGGGGCCGTTGATCATGGCATTATAAATGGCCTGGGTTTCCGACAGCTCCTGATGGGTTTTCGCATACTTATGGGAGGAGCAGTCTATTTCCCAAAACAGACGGGCGACGTTGTGGGACATGGCTCTGACATTAGGGTTTTTTTTGGCAACAATGTCATTATGGATCTCTAAATTGTCGGTCAGCTCGATAATCAGGTCGATATTATCCTTTTCAAAGAGATCGTTGTAATCCGTGGTGACAAAGATGTTTTTTTTAACGGCTTTGACAAATCCGGGAGCGGTCTTGTCAATATCTGCCACCGCAACGACAACAGGGGAGACGATTTCAAAGTCGTATTTATTTATGATGTCCATCAGGTACACACATCTGTTTCCAGCTCCAACGATGGCAATTCTCATGGCAGACCTCCCGGGTAAAAGAATTTTTGGCATAAATGGTATGGTCACATATCTGGACCCAAACGTTTTACTGCATTTAATGCAGGCAAACGTCTTGTTGTCAAGGGCGCCGGCAGAAAATATGCTGTTTTTTTTGGCCCTCCGGCCCGGCAGATTGATGATAAAGAACGGGATGGGAAAAATGCAACAAAGGATTGACATTCAAAAAAATATGGTATATGGCTAAATTAGTGTCGACAATCGACATATGCCAACATAGGGAAAATATCCGTATTCGGCATTGATGTTTATAGTATTTGAAAGTGGAGTCACGAATGAATTTAGAAATGAACCCATCAATAAAGGATAAAGAAAAGGATAAAGAAAATTGATGCCCAAGCAAACAGTTCATACAGAACAGGCCCCGGCTGCCATAGGTCCCTACTCCCAGGGCGTGAAAACAGATTCCCTGTTGTTTACCTCGGGGCAGCTGCCCATTGATCCTACCACAGGTAAGATTCCGGAGGGTAATGTCCAGGACCATGCCCATATTGTTTTTCAAAATTTAAAAGCCATTGCAGAAGCTGCCGGCACCAGTCTGGATAATGCCTTGAAAACGACGGTTTTCTTAGCGGATATCAATGATTTTGCATCGGTTAATGAGGTTTACGGCGAGTATTTTAAAAAACCATTTCCGGCTCGTTCCGCGTTCCAAGTGGCAGCTCTCCCCTTGGGCGGAGACCTGGAAGTAGAGGCAGTATTTGCTCTATAATTTTGATGGCGTCGTAAAAAATTTCCATCAACTTTCAAGCAAGAAAAGGACAAAAAATGAATTTTACAAAATTTCCCAGAAGAAACTACCTTCAGGGTCCCACACCCATTGAAGCCATGCCGCAGCTGAGCAAAGCCCTTGGGGGGGATGTGAATTTGTTTGTAAAACGCGATGACCTTCTTCCAGGGGCTGCCGGCGGAAACAAGACCAGAAAGCTTGAGTTTTGCATTGCCGATGCCCTTGAAAATGGGGCGGATGCTATCATCACCTGCGGTGCTGTTCAGTCCAACCACTGCCGACTCACTGCTTCCTGGTCTGCCAAAGAAGGCCTGGAGTGCCACCTGCTCCTCGAAGAAAGGGTAAAAGGTTCGTATAACATAGAGGCCTCTGGGAACAATTTTTTGTTTGAACTTCTGAATGTAAGAACTACTAAAGTGGTTGAAGGCGGTTCAGACATGATGGGTGAAATGGAGAAAAAGGCTGAAGAGCTTAAGGCAGCAGGCAAAACCCCCTATATCATTCCTGGCGGGGCGTCCAATCCCATCGGCGCCACAGGTTATGCACTTTGCGCAGAAGAGACCATGACTCAGATTAACGAGATGCGCCTGAAGATCGATACAATAGTGGTTCCTTCAGGCTCTGCGGGCACTCATGCCGGCATGATTGTGGGAATGACAGGGATCAACGGCAATATTCCCATTCTTGGCATGAACGTATCTCGGACCAAGGAGGTCCAGGAAGAAATTGTTTATAAACTGGCCATTGAAACTGCAGAACGTTTGGAGGTAAAAGGCGGTCTGGACCGGAGTTCTGTTGTCTGTTACGGCGATTATGTAGGGCCTGGTTATTCCCTGCCCACGGATTCCATGGTGGAGGCTGTCAAACTTTTTGCCATGAACGAGGCAATTCTTCTAGATCCTGTCTATTCAGGAAAAACAGCTGCTGGGCTCATTGACCAGGTTAGAAAAGGCACTTTTGCCAAAGGGGCCAATGTCTTGTTCCTTCATACAGGGGGATCTCCAGCCCTTTATTCTTATCTGGATACCTTCAGGCAATAGATCACGGATTTTTGATTAAAATAACAGAGACAGGCAAAAAAAGATGAATGAAAAACTTTCTATTGCAGAAGTAGAAGGTTGTTACTGCAAAAACTGGTGAAAACGCAAAATGGGAAAGAAGGGTCACAACAGGTGCTTTTGATTTTTTCTCAGGCTTGCCAAATGACGTAACTGCTACTGAGCAGTTATGGAGATTACCACTGTTATCGGGTGGGTTATAAAAAATAAGAGGAGGAGTAAAATGTCTGAAAAATTGAACATGGGACGTAGACAGTTTATTAAAACAGGTACAGTTGCATTAGCAGGAGCAGCCACTATGGGAATTTTGAACCCCTTCCCTGTCAAAGCAAAAGGCCAGTATCTTATAAGAATTAACAACAACTTTCCGGACGATGAATTAGTTCCGGATGTCGACAGAGAATTCATGGAACTGTTGCGGAAATATTCTAAAGATGAATTCAATGTAAAATGTTTTTACGCTGGTGCGCTTGGAAATGCCCTTGAATCAACCCAGAAACTCCAGGTGGGGTCTCTGGAAATTGCAAATATATCCAATTCGAATTTAACCCCGTTTGTCCCTCTTTTTAATGTTCTGGCATTCCCCTATGCCACTGGTGGGAACATCAGTGAACTTCATGGGCAAAAGCGTGGTATGGAAATTGTTTCTTCACAAATATTCCAGGATATCTGTGTTAAATCTGCCAATGAAAAAGGCCTTGACATCGGCTTCTGGACTCCCATCGGCTTCCGTCAGCTCTTCACCGGCAAGCATCTTGGAAGTGTTATAAAACGCCCTGAAGACATTAAAGGTGTCAAGGTGCGTGTCACCGGCTCATATGTTGAACGAAAGATGTTTGAATTCCTGGGAGCCAACCCTGTTCCAATCGCCTGGCCGGAAGTCTTTACCTCGCTGCAGACCGGCATCTGCGACGTGTTGCACAACAGCAGTGTGGACCTTTACAGTGTGAACTTCCAGGATATTGGATCTTCATTAACCTATACCAATTTTTACGACACACTGAACCTTTATGTCTCTTCCCATAAATGGGTGAATTCGCTACCTTCACACCTTCAGAAAGCCTATAGAAGGGCGTGTAACGAAGCACAAGAAATGCAGCGCAGCAAGGAACGCGAGCGCGATGCATTCTGCATTAGCAAAATGAAAGAGGCTGGGGTACAATATTATACGCCCACTAAGGAAGAAGCCAAACTCTGGTATGACGCTGTTAACTATAATCTGCCCATGTGGGAGCCGGTAATTAAAAAAGTGGCCGGAGATCTGGGGCTCTTCAAAAAGATTCTCAGCGCCTGATATTCGTTAAAAAACCATTTGCAATGCGGGCTGTAATGCCCGCATTGCAAAAATTGCAGAGCAGAGACCAATGGATAAATTAAAAACTATATTGACCCTCATGGACGAACGTCTGGAACTCTGGGCGCTGACTGTTTTCTACCTGTATTTCATCATTATTGTCGTTATAGAAGTCGTCATGCGCTATGTTTTTAACAGTTCAACAATAATCGGTGAAGAAACCGCCCGTCATTCATTTATCTGGCTTTCATGGATTGCTGCAAGCTACGTTACCAAAAAACGTACCTATATCCGGATCACAATGTTTGAAAACAAAATCCCCTTTAATGTTAAATACTATTTAAGCGTTATTTATAACGTATTGTTTATCATATTCTGCATATTGACGTTTGTGTATGTCATGCCAATCATGCAGACACAGGCAAAGTACGGCACACTTTCACGAGCAACTCAATATCCCATGTGGATTCCTTATCTCGCCGTTCCGGTCGGATATGCAATGATGATGTTCAGGGTGATACAAAATATGGTGATCGACTTCAAGGACTGGAAAAAAGGCCTGCCTGCTGGGGTAGCCGCAGCTGAAGAAGAAACCCGGATCTGATTTTTTCAGAATTTGATATTAAGGAGATTAGACAATGTTGGAAACAGGAATACTTATCGGGATTGTCCTGATGTTCATATTATTTTTTATCGGTGCTCCGGTTTTTATATCCATTGGAATTGCTTCTGTGTCCATGATTATTTTCAGTGGAAGCTACGAGCTTTTACCGAACATCGGCCAGTGTTCTTTTGAAGGATTGAATTCATTTGCATTTTTATCAATCCCACTCTACATCCTGACGGGCGATATCATATCTGAAACCGGTGTGACGGAAGATCTGCTGAACTTTGCCGATGCCCTGGTGGGGGGTATAAAGGGAGGGGTATCGGCATCTGTTATTATTGCATGCAGTTTTTTTGCCGCCATCAGCGGTTCGGTTGCATCGGATGCTGCGGTTTTCTCCCGGCTCACTATTCCGGAAATGGTAAAACGAGGATACCCGAAAGCTTATGCTGGGGCGCTGGTTGCTGCCGGCGGGTCCACGGCTGTACTCATTCCTCCGAGCGTAGGATATATCCTGATTGGTTCCGTATTAGGTGTGTCGATTGGAGATCTTTTTCTTGCGACTATTTTACCGGGTATCCTTGTCGTCATCATGATGCTGATTGTAAATTATATTTATGTGAGCATTAACGGCTTTGATGCTGATGTTTCAGGCAAGGTGTTCAGTTTTTCGAACATGTACAAAAAATTCTGGGCAGCCAAAATAGGTTTTGCTTTTCCGGTTATTATACTCGGCGGAATCTATTCCGGAATTTTTACACCCTCTGAGGCGGGCGCCATTGCTGTAGCTGTGGGGTCCCTCCACGGTTTATTTACCGGAAAACTGACAATGAAAAGTTATATCAAAGTTCTACGTTCCAGTGCCATGATATGCGGTATTGTCATGCCGATCTTGGCGGTCGCCTATCTCATGGGCCAAACCATGACCTATTTTGAAACGCAGAAACTTGTTTTCGAAGCTTTTATGTCAATCACCACCAATAAATATCTGCTGCTGACAATTATTTTTATCCTGGTCGTCACATTTGGGATGTTTATTGATCTGGTCCCCAATATTTTAATCCTTGGCCCCCTGCTTTTGCCGGTCGCTACAAAAGTAATCGGCATGGCTCCGGAACACTTTTGCATCTGGTTCATGTTTACGCTGTCTTTTGGATTCATCACACCACCATATGGTTTTAATCTGTTTGTTGTTAGCGGGGCAGCCGACGTGCCGGTGATGGCGCTGGCACGGAAAATGGTTCCGTTTTTACTGGCATTTTTAATCACCAACATTATCATTGCCTTATGGCCATGGTTGTCGTTGTGCATTATTTAGGAAACCGCTATCAAAGAATAGTTGAATAACTTATGCATACAATTTTAAAAAGCAAATCGCCTGTAATTGGCCTCTGCGGCCATTGTGGCTGTGGCCACGCGCACAGCCACAATGGCTTCACCCAGGATGATTCTGCCGGGTTTGCTGTTGTCGCAAGCATCCTTAAGCAGGCAATGCCCCTTGATACGGCCATCAGGGATATATCATCATCCCCTGATGGGAAGATTAAGATTGTGCTGAACTGCGGGGGGGCAGGGCATGCAGTTTCCGCCGCCGGATTTACTCCCTTTGAGAAGGATCTTTTAAAAAAAGCAGTGGGCCTGGATGCTGTTTTGCCTCAGGCACTGGGGATGAAGCTCTTTGGCAGGGTATACGGGCAGGGAGCCATGGAGACAGCAACTGCTGTTATCACAGCAGCATCCCTTGCTGTTGTGGATGGATTTGTCCGGCATTACAGCGACCGGGCCGAAACGGCTATCGAGCACCTTGAAGGTTCTTGTGGTATCAGTTTGGGAACTGTTATCGATATCCGCGATATAAGTACTGCAGTGCTTCTGGTGATCAATGCTTCCAAAGGCGGGCTGGGTCCTGTAGAAGACCTGGAAGGAAACAGCGCATCAGGACCGAAAGCAGACCTGATGAAGAACCTTGGATTGTTTGAGCTTCCCACATTGGTGGTGGAAAGCAAGGCATATGTCCCCTATTTGTCCGATGATTTAACGGGCAGTGACAGTGTTTTCATGATCCGGGCAAATGAAGAATATGACAACGTAATCGTTGCAGAATCCATTCAAGAAGCTGCAAAAAAACTGGATGAAAAAGCCATCTATGATATCAAGGCATACCCCCGCCATACCAATGCGCTCAAAAATGCCTGTACGATTTTAGGAGATAAGATCATTGAACTTGGCCAGAAACTGAAGGAAGTCGAAAGTTCTGTTGATAAGGTTATCCTGGCCGCTCAATTAAATCAGATTGCCCGTTCAGATTTTGGCGGTGTCAGTTTCATGAGCAACAGGTTAAATGATATCGTCGGCGGGGCCGGAATTATCCCGGGTACTTCCGCCGTGCTTTCAATGGTGGTGACAGGGGAATACATCAATGAGTGGATAATCCCGGTCCTGACAGTTGATGATGTATCACGCTACGTTTCCCTGACATGCAAATCTTTGGGAATTCTTGATCACCGAAAAGATGAAGCACTGACTGCTCTTAATCGGTTTTAATTTTTTTTAAAAGACAGTCAGGACCAGATAGGTCAATTGTCTTTCCCGGGATCATGAAATGTTTTCAGTTTCTATCATGCGTTGTGCTGTTTCAAAATAATGGTGACGCAAACTGGATTCCACAAGGAAACGATCGCCGGTTTCAAGTTTTTTTATAACAGAGAAATGTCGATCATACAATTCCGGGCCGGTAAAAGCCCGACGCCATGTGTTACACAATAAAAATTTTGAAATATTACGGCATGATCTTCTATGCATGCGTTTTATCGTTTTATTTGAACTTTTTGACAGCAGGTAATTATGAAATTCATCATCAATGTCAAAAAAATTAGTATAACCGTTTTTTCTGCTATCATTAAATCGTAGAATAATAGTTTTAAGGTTTTCAAAATCTTCTTCAGAGAATAAATGCAGAGTACTGCTGACAATGGCGCTCTCTATATAGCCAGCACTTTCATAACTGTCTTCTATGTCTTTTTTTGTTAGTTTGGTGATGCATTTTCTTCTTTTGGACTCGATTGTCAGCAATCCTTCCGATCTCAACTGAAATAAGGCCTCACGTATCGGGGATCTGCTCAGATTCAGTTTTTCTGCAAGCTCTGCTTCTTTAATAACATCACCTGGCTTCAATTCTCTGTTCAGAATCTTATTTTTTATGTAGATTTCAATCTGTTTTGTTGTTGTTTTGATTTCCATATCATTTCAGTATTGATGAAAATTGAATCAAAGTCAAGGAAATGTCCCTTCGGTTGAGCGTGTAACGATATTTTTTGAGCCGCCAGGGGGGGCTGTTTTTATATCGCCGTCCATCCCGGAACAATACGGGCAAATAGACGCGGTTTCCGTCTGTGCTTTGGCCAGATAGGCCCGGATCCGCTTTTGGACATTGTCTTTTAGATTGTCGAACCAGAAGGCGTAATCAAAGCGGTGATAGACCTCTTTGGGCCTTGCCCTGGTGCAAAGAGGCACGTGTCAATATTAACTTCAAATTTAACGCACGTGACAATAGGATAGTAAAAAACGGTTTGTCAAGAAAAGTATGAAAAAAGCACGGATGCTCAGGCCGTGCCGGCTGTTCAGGAACAAATCACACGGCCGGCGGGTTATGGCGGATGGCATGTATTTTTTTGCGGTAGGCCTGGATCATGTCCTGTTCAAACGCGTCATTGGAAGGGTAGGTACGGCCGAATACCGGTTCCCACAAGTTGACATCCTCCATGCACATGTAAAAAAACACGGCGGATTTCCAGTTGTCCGGGAATGCCTGAAAAAGCGTGGAAAACAACGTTTTTTTGATTTCAAACGGGTAGCTGAGTTTGCCGGCACAGTCTGCCATGGGCATCTGCAGAATCCGGGTCCGGGCCATGCGTTCCCGGATACGCCGGATGACCGGTTTAATGAAAGTCAGGGTGCCGATGGAGACCATGACCACTTCATCAGGGGAAAATGTGTCAATTAACTGGGATACAATGGCACGATACCCGGCTTCCCATCCGTCATACCAGACCATGGGGTGGAAATGAAATCCGACAGGAATTCCGGCATCGGCCAGTCGTCTGGCACTGTTGATGCGCTGTTCCAGGGATGCGGTTCCTTTTTCTTCGGCCGTGATCACGGCAGGGGTGTTCAGGGACCAGGTGAACACCATGTTAAACGGGGGGGGATGGGTCAGAAAATAATCGATCCGGCTGCTTTTGGATTTCATTTCAAGGACCACGTTGGGGTGGTTTTCAGCAAACCGGGTCAGGTTGTCCAGGAGGCCGAACCGGTTTCCCCACATCAGAGAATCGGATGACTGACCCGTCCCGATGTGCATCGGCGTATCCTGATCCAGGTCCAGGCCTTCCAGGTGGCGGGGCAGATCACGGATAAACCGCACCTGGCTGTTGTGGTAAAAAGACTGGATGGAACAGTAACTGCAATCAAATCCACACTGCTGGACCGCATCCAGGGTTTTCAGGTTGCAGCAGCGGGT
>JAIPDL010000011.1 GCA_021737695.1 Desulfotignum sp.
TCGTACTTGAAAGGTAATACGCCTTGTGTCATATTGGGTGCACCTCGTTGATGATAGTTTTTTTCCTCAAAAACATTCTATCTGCTTGACCAGTCAAGCGCAACGAGGTTTTTCTTTTTTTTTGATGGTGGATCTGGGATGGACAAACATGAAATTAAGTATTGCCCAACCCACCGGCTTGGCGCTATATTAACCGGGTCAAAAAATGAAATGGATCTGAAAAGGAAATACCCATCCCATGTGTTTAGCCATACCTTCAAAAATTATTGAAATCCAGGGCACCCTGGCCAAAGTATCTGTGGACGGCGTGATCCGCGAAACCAGCCTGGCACTCATCGATGATGCGCAAATCGGGGATTATGTGATCGTGCATGCCGGATTTGCCATCAGCAAGCTGGATGAATTCGCGGCCCGCCAAACCCTGGAAGACATGCGCCGGATTCTGGCGGCGGACGATGCCCGTCAACTTTCGTCACACCCAGATGCCTGATTCCGACTGCATTGCCAGTCAGCTTGATATCAGCGGGGTGGTCCAGGGGGTTGGATTCCGGCCGTTTCTGTTTTCCCTGGCGGCCCGGCACCAGATTTCAGGAGAGGTTTCCAATACCGCGTCCGGGGTCCGGGCCCGGGTGGAAGGGTCACCTGCCAGCCTGACCCGGTTTGTGGAAGCGATCACAGCCCATCCCCCCATGCTTGCCCGGGTGGATGCGGTTCAAACCATGTCTGTGCCCGTCACAGGCGTTACCGGCTTTAAAATCATTGCCAGCCGGACGGGGGCTTCCCGGGCCACCCTGATTTCACCGGATGTGTGCGTGTGCAGTGACTGCCTCTCAGAGATGGCAGATCCTGAGAACCGGCGCTTCAGGTATCCGTTCATCAACTGTACCAATTGCGGCCCGCGGTTTACCATCATCGAAGACATTCCCTATGATCGGCCCCAGACCGCCATGAAACAGTTTGCCATGTGTCCGGACTGTCAGGCGGAATATGACAACCCAGGCGACCGGCGGTTTCATGCCCAGCCCAATGCCTGCCCCGTGTGCGGTCCCCAGGTGTTTTTAACCGACAGCAAAGGCCAAACCATTGCCGGGCCGGATACGGCCATCCACCAGGCCGGGAGCCTGCTGGCCCAGGGGAAAATTCTGGCGGTCAAGGGACTGGGCGGGTTTCACCTGGCCGTGGATGCGAGGGATGATGCCGCTGTTCTTCGTCTGCGGCAGCGCAAGCACCGGCCCCACAAACCCTTTGCCCTGATGGCCCGGTCCGGATCTGTGGTGTCTGCATTTGCGGATGTGTCAGAACAAGAACTTCAGTTGCTGACCGGTTTTAACCGTCCCATTGTTTTGTTGAGAAAAAAAAGGTCTGATGAACAGACCGGGCTGTCGCGTAAGATCGCGCCGTTAAATCCCTGTCTGGGCGTGATGCTGCCCTACACCCCGTTGCATTACCTGCTTTTGGATGCCGGGCCCAAAGTGCTGGTGATGACCTCGGGCAACCGGCCGGGTGAACCCTTGTCCATTGACAATCAGGATGCGTTGGATGCGTTTTCCCATATTGCGGATTATTTTCTGCTTCACAACAGAGATATCTATTTTCGGGCCGATGACTCCATTGTCCGGGTTCAGGCCGGACAGACCCGGTTTATCCGGCGGTCCAGAGGGTATGCCCCGCTGCCGATCCCCTTGTCAGAAGATCTGCCTTTTGTGCTCGGGTGCGGGGCCGGCATGAAAAATACCCTGTGTCTGACCCGGAAAAATCAGGCGTTTTTAAGCCAGCACATCGGGGATCTGTACAACCGGAAAACGGGTGATTTTTATATTCAGACCCTGGATCATTTCAAGACCATACTGGATATCACCCCAACGATCGTGGCCCATGATCTGCATCCGGGATATATGAGTACCCGGTTTGCCAAAGACCATTTTGCTGAACAGATTCCCCGGGTGGCCGTGCAGCACCATCATGCCCATGCCGTGTCCTGCATGGTGGAAAACGATCTGGATGAACCTGTGGTTGCCATTGTGCTGGACGGCACGGGATACGGCACGGACGGCCATATCTGGGGCGGAGAAGTTCTTGTGGCCACCCGCAAGAACTTTGTGCGCAAAGCCCATTTAAGATACCTTCCCATGCCGGGCGGAGACCAGGCCGTGCTGGCTCCCTGGCGCATGGCAGCTGCCGTGTTGTACACGGCGTTCGGCCGGAATTTTTTGGATCTGGATCTTTCCTTTATCCATGAAATGGATTCCCAGGACCTGGATTTTGTCTGTCAGATGATGGAAAAACAGGTGAACACGCCCCAAACTTCCAGCTGTGGGCGATTGTGCGATGCAGTGTCTTCTTTGCTGGGGATCCGGCATAAGATCTCCTATGACAGCCAGGCTGCCATGGAGCTGGAGGCCGTGGGGACCACAGAAGATATTGCGCCGGCCCCGGCACCTTATGCCTGTGAATTGCGGTCACCGGACCCGGTGGCAGATGGGGTTGACTGGATCATCGATGTGATCCCCGGTATCCGGGAAATGGTGGATGATATATATGCCCGGGTTCCGGTGCATCAGATCAGTCAACGGTTTCACCAGACCCTGGTGCATGGGTTTTTTCGGTCCGCGCTCAAGGTTGCCGCAGCCCATGGGGTGGACAAGGTGGTGCTGTCCGGCGGGGTGTTTAACAATGATCTGATTTTCAATGCAATGAGGAAGTCTTTAAAACAACAAGGGGTGTCTGTTTACACCCATTCCCGGGTGCCGGCTGGAGACGGCGGGATTGCCCTGGGCCAGGCCGCGGTTGCCGGGGCCCGGTCAAAAAATAATAACCAACCCGCACAGGAGGCGGTGTCATGGGATTGACATATTTGGAAAAATTCAGGGATCCGTCCCTGGCAAAACAGCTGGTGGCAACGATTCATAAAGAAAGCCGGCATCCGCTGCGGCTTATGGAGGTGTGCGGCACCCATACCATGGCCATTTTTCGCCATGGTATCCGGAATTTACTGCCCGAAACCATCACGTTGCTGTCCGGGCCGGGATGCCCTGTGTGTGTCACGGCACAAAAAGATATCGATGCGTTTGTGGCGGTTTCCCGGCAGCCGGATGTGATTGTCACCACGTTCGGGGACCTGATGAGAGTGCCGGGTTCCGGCACCACCCTGGCCGGACAAAAAGGGGCGGGCGCGGATGTGCGCATGGTGTATTCCGTGTTTGACGCGGTTACCATTGCCCGGCAGAATCCGGACAAACAGGTGGTGTTCTGTGCCGTGGGATTTGAAACCACCATTCCCACCATTGCGGCGGCCGTGCTCATGGCTGCCAAGGAAAAGGTGACCAATTTTTCCATATACGGGGCCAATAAATTGACCCCGCCGGCCCTGGCGGCGTTGATGACCACCAAAGGGGTATCCATTGACGGTTTTATTCTGCCGGGGCATGTGTCTGTGATCACGGGTGTGGATGCCTACCGGTCCGTGTTCGAGACCCACAAGGTTCCGTCCGTGATCACGGGGTTTGAGCCCATTGACATTCTGCACGCCGTGCTGATGCTGGTGCGCCAGAACGAATCTTGTGTGCCGGCCCTGGAAAACGCCTATCCAAGAGCCGTGAGAGACTCCGGAAACCCCAAGGCCAGGGAGGTGATGCATCAGGTGTTTACCGTGGGTGACGCGGCATGGCGGGGCATTGGGCTGATAAAAAACAGCGGCATGGAATTGAAACCGGATTTCAAGGCGTTTGATGCCGGGGATCGGTTTGAGCTGAACCTGATAGATGTGGCCGAGCCCAAAGGGTGTGCCTGCGGAGAGATCCTCATGGGGTTGAAAACGCCGGTTGCCTGTGCATTGTACAAAAAAGTCTGTACCCCCATGACACCGGTGGGGCCGTGCATGGTGTCCAGTGAAGGGGCCTGTGCCGCTTATTACAACTATGGATAATGGGGGTCAGTGGGGGGCACCCATTATTACTGAGGAGCAAACAACAATGAATGCAGAGAAAAACAATACCATATTACTGGACCATGGTGCCGGGGGCAAAGCCTCCCATGCGCTGTTTTCCGAAATGATTCTTCCGCTGTTCAGCAATGAGTATCTGGCCATGGGAGATGACGGGGCCGTGTATTCCGTGCCGGCCGGCAAAATGGCGTTTTCAACGGATTCCTATGTGGTGGACCCGATTTTTTTCAATGGCGGCAATATCGGGGATCTGGCCGTGAACGGCACGGTGAACGACATTGCCATGTGCGGGGCAATTCCGTTGTACATCAGTGTGGGACTGATCATTGAAGAAGGCCTGCCCATAAACGATTTCCAGGAAATCATCACATCCATGGCAACGGCGGCAGACCGGGCCGGGGTCAAGATCGTCACCGGAGATACCAAGGTGGTGCCCCGGGGCAAGGCGGACAAGATTTTCATCAACACCTCGGGGGTCGGCATGATCCCGGAGGGTGTGAACGTATCCGGCAGCCGGGCACTTCCCGGGGACAAAATTATTTTAAGCGGCACCATGGCCGATCACGGGATTGCCATTCTCACAGCCAGAGAAGGCTTGACCTTTGACGGGGATCTTAAAACCGATTCCGCGCCTTTGAATCACATGGTCAAAGCGATGCTGTCATCCGGGTGTGAGGTGCATGTGCTCAGAGATCCCACCCGGGGCGGGGTGGGCACGACCTTGAATGAAATCGCTTCCCAATCCGGGGTGGGAATGACATTGTTTGAAAAAGATCTGCCCATAAAAAAGCAGGTCAACGGGGTGTGTGAACTGCTGGGATTTGATCCTTTGTACATTGCCAACGAAGGCAAACTGCTGGCCATTGTGCCGGAAAAACAGGCGTCACAGGTGTTGGATCTGATCAAGGCCGATACCTTCGGCAAAAATGCCGCCATTATCGGAGAAGTGACGGATCAACGTCCGGGAAAGGTGTTTCTGGAAACCGCCATCGGGGGCCAGCGCCTGGTGGATATGCTCACCGGCGAGCAGCTGCCCCGGATCTGTTGACAAGACCGCCCGCCGGGAAAATAGATTCCCGGCCGCAATCTGAAAAGCGCATCCGGTGAATCCGGGACTTATCGGGTTTCCAGAATGTCTGTGATATGTTTTCTGGCGGCTGCCAGAAAATCGGGCATTGCATCGGCCAGGGGGGGGGTGAGGGACGTGCCCCAGTTGATGGTATCCGGCTGTATGCCGATCACCCGCAGATAGGGACGATGGCCCCGCATCTGGGCCATGCCTAAAGAATCCAGCAGATCGATGTCATGCAACGACAGCATCTGTTTCTCATCCTTGCGCAGATCTTTTTCCTCCAGGCAGAAAATAGCGCCCGGCGGATGTTTCGCCCGGACAATATCCAGAACCAGAATATTTTCATATTCTTCAAACAGGTAAAAGATATCCTGGGTAAAGGTGCCGCCATCGATGAAATCCACCTGGGGCCAGTCTTCTTTTTCCTTGAGCAGTTCATGCACGGCATGCACCCCGATGCCGTCATCCTGCATCAAAGTGTTGCCGACTCCTAAAACCAGTAGTTTTTTCATAAAAATTTTCGGGGTAAAAACAATGGGGTCAGGCTTGGCTTATTGGCTTATTGGCTTTTTGCAAAGGCCCGCAAAAAGCCAATAAGCCAAGCCTGACCCCATCACCATACCGATTCCTTTATAAGGGTACGTCTACTTTAACGGTCCGACCGGTTTCTACGTCCAGCACGTGGACGGCGCAACCCAGTCAGGGGTCGAACGATCGTATGAGCCGCCCGACGTTCACCGGACTGTTCACATCCGGCACGGGCACACCGATCAGGGCTTCTTCGATGGGGCCTCTTTGGCCCATATCATCCCTGGGGTTGGCGTTCCAGATGGTGGCGGAAGTGATCTGGTAATTGGCGATTTTCTGATCTTTGATGTCAATGTAATGGAGCAAAGCCCCTCTGGGCGCTTCGGTCATGCCAAGGCCTTGTGCGGAATCCGGAATCGGTGCCGGTACAAAGGTTTCCTTGCCGGGCTGGGCCTGGGTCAGCCATTCTTCCATGGCGGCAGCCACCAGCGCGGTTTCTTCGGCTCTGGCCACATGGCGGCCCAGAATGGAGAAACAGGCATCCCCGATATCTCTGAGCCGTGTCACGCCCAGTTCTTTCTGACCCGTGGCGGACAGCTCCGGGTTCGTGGCCCACATTCTGGCCAAAGGTCCCCCTTCATGGGGTTTGCCGTTGTACCGGGGGGCTTTGATGAAACTGTAAGCACCGGGTTTGTTGGGATTGGGCAGGGTTTTGCCTTCTGTGGGGTTGAGCCCGGTGGTGGAATCCTCGAACCAGGAGTATTTCACATATTCCTTGATCATGGCCGGATCCACGGCATAGTCTTTGCCGTCCGTGTAAACCCCGGATTTCAGCAGGGTGTTGCCTTTGTTGTCCAGGGGGAAAACACCCCAGGAAACCAGGTTTTTGTGACCCACACCGGTTTTAAGCAGATCCCCGTAAGGGCCGGCCAGCAGGTACACGATGGGCACATATTTTTCCAGAATAAACTGTTTGACTTTTTTGAATCGTTCCGCATAAGCGTTCAACGCTTCCCGGGTGGGGATTTCCGTGGAACCGCCCACGACGATCCCCTGGACATGGGGCATTTTACCGCCTAAAAGCGCCACCATTTCATGGCAGATTTTCCGGATTTCCAGGGCTTCCAGGTACTGACCCACAGCCACGTCATTGAGTTCTTTGGGCAGCCGCATGTCGTTGTTGGCATATCTGGGAATAAACGGGGCCGTGTCCGGACCGTTGCAATAGTCCAGTGCGGCCAGGTGATAGAAATGCAGAATATGGGACTGCAAAAAGTTCGCGCCCAGAATCAGGTTTCGGGCGATCCGGCCATTGTCCGTGAGTTCCACGCCGAACGCGTCATCCAAGGCCAACGCCGATGCCGTGGCATGGGCCGTGGGGCACACCCCGCAGATCCGCTGGGTGATCTGGGTGGCGTCCCTGGGATCTCTGCCGTACAGAATCTGTTCAAATCCCCGATACATGCCGCCGGTGATGTGGGCATCCACGACTTTTCCTCCGGCAACCTCCACTTCTGCTTTTAAATGACCTTCAATCCGGGTGACCGGATCGATGCCGATTTTTATTTTTTTACCGGTCTGAGCCGGTTCGGCCTGCGGTTGACAGCCTGCCATAATTAGACCTCCTTGAAATTGTCTGATTCGTTAATAGGCGGGTTCATAAAATGGGGACATGGCATCCGGAAAACCGGCTTCAACACACCCGATACACACGGCATTGTTCACACACCAGTTCAAACCGGAGTTCCATTTCCGCTGGTAGCAGTCCGCATAGGTGTCCGGGCCTTTGCATCCGAGATCCATGCGGCATCCTTTGGGATCTGAGAGCGTGGCAGCCATGAACGCGGCATCATAATCGTCCAGATGGGGGCAGTTGTCATGAATGTTTTCACCAAAGAACAGGGTGGGGCGGCCATCATAATCCAGTTCCGGTATCCCTGCGTTGAGCAGATGGACAATGGATCCCACGATCCAGTCCGGATGGGGCGGACACCCCGGAATATTGACGACGGGTGTGGTGATATCTTTTGATTTGAAAAAGTCTCTGACCCCCGTGGCGCCGGTGACATTCCCTTTGGCAGCCGGGATACCGCCGTACGCGGCACAGGTGCCGACAGCCAGGACTGAGCCGGCCATGGGAGCGAGTTCCTGAACCATGTCCTTCATGGTGATCTCTCTATGGCCGATTTCCCCTAAAATACAATACTTGCCGTCTGCAGCCACGGGAATGGCCCCTTCAATGACCAGAGAGAACCGGCCTTTGTATTCATTGGCCACTTCATACACATGGTTCATGGCCGTTTCCCCCTCACATTCACTCACAGTGGGGTGGAACTGAAGGCTGATCACCTTGAGCAGCACATCGGCAATGGCTGGATCCACACTGTTGAGAAGAGACACGGAACATCCTGTGCATCCCTGTCCCTGGATCCACAGGACGGGATGACGTTCCAGCCCTTTTTCCAGGGCCTGGATCAACGCCGGGTTGAACACCTGGGAAATACCGATACCAGCGGCAGTTCCTGTCAGGGTTTTCAGAAAGTTCCGTCGGGAAATTCCTGCAAGTTTGGGTTGCGCATCCGGCAACGACTGTTTGTCTTTCACGGGCACCTCCTTGATGCGGTTAAAACGATTTGTCTTATGCTGATGGTTAATGACGGCCAATCATATAAGAAAACTATCGTTATGACGGTCTATCATCTGAGAAAGCTATAATGATCAAAACCGCTTGTCAACAATAAAAAAGGCAGGCATATAATTAAAACAGACCTGTTCAGAAACTTAAGTCCATATCCGGAATGGGCAGCAATTTTTTTTCAGGCCCCAGACATACCAGATCCAGGCTGCACGAGACGGCCGGGCGTTTTTTTCCGGGGCGCCAGGCTTCATGAAAAAAAACCAGTCGATACTCTCCCTGTTTTTCCCATCGGGTCCTGATTTCCAGCAGATCACCAAACACCGCACCGTCATGAAATTTGAGTTCGGTTTTGTAGACCGCAAATCCGATGCCGTGGTGGTGCCACATGTCAGACAGTGTTTCGATACCGATGATGTCTTCTCTGGCCCGTTCAAAAAATTTCAGATAATTGGCATGGTAGACCACGCCGGAATGGTCGGTGTCTTCATAGTAGACCTGGGTATGAAATATATGGGGTGTGGACATAGTCATATGAGAATGTGGTATAAACCCGAGAGAAAAAAAAATCAAGCACATGAAAAAAACAGCATCCGGCATCCATGAAAACCGTGAATTGCCCCTTTTTGGGTTGTCATGGGAAAAAACAATATTATAGTATACGTCATTGACAATTGAAAAAACCCAAATGACACAGCCGAGGTGATCTATGACCGATGATAACAGACCCATTACCCCTGAGATTGTGAACAGTGACGGGGAAGAGACTGAAAGCACGGAAAAAGAACAGAATGCCGGTGGCGGCCAGCTCATCCGGCAGAGCCACAAGCCGGATATCCTGTACCTGGTGCCCATCACGGGCAGACCGCACCTGCCGGCCCAGGTCCAGCCGCTGGTGGTGAGTAAAAAACGCTGGGAACCCACACTGGTCAAGGCGGCCAATGAATCCCATAATCTGCTGGGTTTGAGTTATTTTTCCGAAGTCAAAGGGAAATATGTGTACAAGGAAGATTTTCCTGAAGTGGGATGCGTGGTCCGGATTCTGAACATGGTGGAGGTGGACGGCAATATCCAGTTCATCGCCCAGGGACTGGAGCGGTTCAAAATCAAGAAATTTTTGTCGGACAAACCCCCGTTTGTGGCCCAGGTGGAATATTTCAAACCCCTGGAAGAAGATGAAGACAAGCTCAAAGCCTATGCCATTTCCATCATCAGTTCCATCAAGCAGCTGTTGTCTCTCAATCCCTTGTATTCGGAAGAACTCAAGCAGTACCTGGGTCGGTTCAGTCCGGATCAGCCCTCTCCGTTGACCGATTTTGCCGCCGGAATCACCACGGCGTCCGGGGATGTGCTTCAGGAGGTTCTGGAAACCGAATCTGTGATCGAGCGCATGAAACATGTGCTCATGCTGTTGCAGAAAGAAATTGAGATCGCCAAGCTTCAGACCCAGATCCGCAAAGATATCAATACCCAGGTGGATGAAAACAAGCGTAAATTCTTTCTCAAAGAACAGCTGAAAGCCATTCAAAAGGAGCTGGGCATCCAGAAAGATGATAAAACATCGGATGTGGACCGGTTCAAGGAACGGTTTGCCGAACTCGATGCGCCGGAACATGTGGTCAAGCGGTTTGACGAGGAGATTGAAAAACTGTCGGTCCTGGAAACCGGATCATCCGAGTACGGGGTGACCCGAAATTATCTGGACTGGATCACCTCATTTCCCTGGGGCGTGTATTCTAAAGACAACATTGACATCGATCGGGCGGAAAAGGTGCTGGACCGGGATCATGCCGGGCTGGCCGATGTCAAGGAGCGGATTATCGAGTTCTTTGCCGCAGGCGTTTATAAAAAAGATGTATCCGGATCCATTATATTGTTTGTGGGCCCGCCCGGGGTGGGCAAAACGTCCATCGGTAAATCCATTGCCGAGGCGTTGGGCAGAAAATTTTACCGGTTCAGCCTGGGCGGTATGCGGGATGAGGCTGAGATCAAGGGCCACCGCAGAACCTATGTGGGGGCCATGCCCGGCAAGATGGTCCAGGCCCTGAAAGACACCAAAGTGGCCAATCCCGTGATCATGCTCGATGAGGTGGACAAGATCGGGGCCTCTTACCAGGGAGATCCGGCATCAGCGCTTCTGGAGGTGCTGGACCCGGAACAGAACGCCGAGTTTTTAGATCATTACCTGGATCTGCGCATGGACTTGTCCAAGGTGTTGTTCATCTGTACGGCCAACACCCTGGATACCATTCCCAGCCCGCTGCTGGACCGCATGGACCGCATCAATCTGTCCGGGTATATTACTGAAGAAAAAATAGAGATCGCCAGAAAGCATCTGTGGCCCAAACTGCTCAAGCGCAACAAGGTGGCGGCCACCACCATCACCATCACCGATCCCACTATCCGGCATCTGGTTGAAGGCTATGCCAGGGAGGCCGGGGTGAGAGGGCTGGAAAAGCAGCTGAACAAGATCATCCGCAAGAGCATAGTCACCATTCTCAAGGAAAAGAAAAAACGGATCCGGGTGACCATTAAATCCCTGGAAGAATACTTAGGGCCTCCCGTGTTCAGAAAGGAAAAACAGATGCAGGGGGTGGGCATTGCCACGGGTCTGGCCTGGACCGCCCTGGGCGGGGTGACTCTGCCCATTGAGGCGGTCAAGGTGCACAACAAGGGATCGGGCATCAAACTGACGGGAAAGCTGGGGGATGTGATGCAGGAATCCGCCTCCATTGCCCTGTCTTATGTGCGGGCCAATCCCAAACTGTTCAAAATCGACCCGGCATATTTTGATGAGGCGTTCATTCACCTGCACGTGCCCGAAGGCGCCACCCCCAAGGACGGCCCCAGTGCCGGGATCACCATTACCACGGCCCTGGTTTCCCTGGCCAGAGGTCAGGAGATTCCCCGTCCGCTGGCCATGACCGGTGAGATTACCCTGACCGGCAAGGTGCTGCCCGTGGGCGGGATCAAGGAAAAAATCATTGCAGCCCGGCGGTCCGGTATTCATGAGATCATTTTACCGGAGGGGGTCAGCAGTGAATTTGAACAACTGCCGGACCACATCAAGGAAGGGATTAATTTTTCCTTTGTAAAGGTGTACCGTGACGTGTTCAGGCAGGTGTTTGAAAAGACCTGATTGTTTTATCTAAACCATGCAGAGGACGAAAAATGATTTCTTCGTGCTCTGCATGGTAAAACAGGGGGGCTGTCAATTATCCGATCAACGCCCGGATTCTTTCCCATCCGTGTTCAGGGATTTGGGCCCCGATCACCTGGCATACTTCGTATCCGCAGGCAGATGCCAGTTCACCGCTTTTTTCGATGGAAAATCCATTGGCAATGCCGAAAAGAAACCCGGCAGCCCACAAATCACCGGCACCCGTGGTGTCTTTGACCTGTTTTCCGGTCCTGGCATCGATCCGGGTGGTGGTGTTGTTGAATGAAATCAGGCTGCCTCGTTTTCCCAGTTTCAATACCCCGTATGTGACATGGGCCGATAGCGCCTGAAGTGCGTTTTTTTCATCTTTGTATCCGGTATAGGCGTCGGCTTCGTCCTCATTGGCAATCAGAATATCCACATGGTCTTTGATCAGATCATCCAGGATTTCCCGGCTGGCATGGACCACTTCAAAACTGGCCAGATCCAGGGCGATCAGGGCGCCTGCATTTTTGGCTGCATGGACCGCCGCCATCATCAGTTCCGGATTGAACAGCAGATATCCCTCGATCATGGTGATGGCTGTATCCGCAAACAGCGATGCCGTGATCCGGTCAGGTTCCAGTTCCGTGGAAGCGCCTAAATAGGTGAACATGGACCGCTGGGCATCCGGCGTGATCACGGAGATCACGCTGCCCGTGGGAGACGGGGACAGGGTCAGTTCGGGCTCCACATGGGCGGAACGTAATGCATCTTCAAACAGGGTGCCGAAGTTGTCATCTCCCCGCCGGCCGATAAACCGGGCCGCCCCTCCCAGCCGGCCGATTCCGATAATCGTGTTGCAGGCGGCCCCGCCCGGAACGATGGCCGGGGCTTTGTCGGTTTTGGCCAGAATGGCTTCGATATCAGCGGATTCCACCAGGGTCATACCGCCTTTTTCTTTGCCCAGTTGTTTTAAAAAATCATCGGATTCATTGATCAGTATATCCACCAATGCGGATCCAATGCCGGTGATGCGTTTTTTGTATGGCTGGGTTGTCATATTTTTCTCCTCAGGTGTTAAAAAAGTTGGCAGGTTGATACAGAGCATAAAAAATTGCGGGCAAGAATTCAAGGAGTTTTTATGCTCTAAGCAAAATATGAACATATATTGATATATTCCTGGATAACTATTGACAAATGCATTTTGGTTCGGTATAAAAGGGTTTCAATCATCACATTTGTGGATTAACCCATGACACAGTTTGTCCAATAATTTTTAAATAAGGAGCGAAATATGTCAGACAACAAATCATATCTGTTTACATCCGAATCCGTGACTGAAGGTCATCCCGATAAAGTAGCCGATGCCATCTCCGATGGTATTCTGGATGCCATTATAGGGGAAGACAAAAATTGCCGGGTGGCCTGTGAAACCATGGTCACCACCGGCCTGGCCATGGTGGCCGGCGAAATCACCACGGACTGTTACGTGGATATTCCGGAAGTGGTCCGAAGCACCATCCGGGAAATCGGATACAACTCTTCCACCATGGGGTTTGACTGGAAAACCTGCTCCGTTGTCACCAGTATCGATCAGCAGTCCGTGGACATTGCCCAGGGGGTTGATGAAGGCGCCGGCCTGTATAAGGAACAGGGTGCCGGAGACCAGGGCATCATGTTCGGTTTTGCCACCAATGAGACGGAAGAGCTCATGCCCATGCCCATTTTATATGCCCATAAACTGACCAAACGGCTCACCCAGGTCCGGAAAAACGGGGCCCTGGATTTTCTGCGGCCCGACGGCAAATCTCAAGTCACCATTGAATATAAAGACGGCAAACCCCAGCGGGTGGATGCCGTGGTGGTCTCCACCCAGCATAACAATGACGTGACTTATGAAGATTTGAAAGACGCCGTGATCAAGGAAGTGATTCGTAAAATTATCCCCAAAGAGATGATGGACGGGGATACCCGGTTTTTTGTCAATCCCACGGGCCGGTTTGTCATCGGCGGTCCCATGGGAGACTGCGGGCTCACGGGACGTAAAATTATCGTGGATACCTATGGGGGCCAGGGCAGCCATGGGGGCGGATGCTTTTCCGGAAAAGATCCCTCCAAAGTGGACAGAAGTGCCTCCTACATGGGACGGTATGTGGCCAAAAACCTGGTGGCGTCCGGTATTGCCGACAAATGCGAAATCCAGGTGGCCTATGCCATCGGTGTGGCACAACCCGTGTCGTTGATGGTGGACTTCATGGGAACCGGAAAAATTCCTGAATCAAAAGCCGTGGACATTGTCAAAGAGGTGTTTGATTTAAGACCGTCCGCCATTATTGAAACCTTGGATCTGTTACGTCCGATTTACCGGAAAACAGCGGCCTATGGACATTTCGGCCGCCATGATCCTGATTTTTACTGGGAAAGAACCGACAAAGCCGATCAGATCCGGGAACTGGCCGGTATTTAATTTAAGATCGGATCACAGGGTGCTTCGGGATCCGGTACACACCGGATCCCGGCACCTTTCTTTTCCAAACCTAAGCAAATGATCGCCGAATATTCGTCATACATACATAAAAAAAGAGGAGTTTTATAACATAATGTTACAGCAAGCCAAATCCCCATCTTATATTGATCTTGATCATTCATTGAAATACAAGGTCAAAGATATCAACCTGGCCGAAGAAGGCATTCTGGACATGCAATTGTCTGAAAAAGAGATGCCGGGTCTGATGGCCATCCGGGAAAAATACGGCCCCCAAAAACCGTTCAAGGGCCTGAAAATCATGGGCAGTCTTCATATGACCATCCAGACGGCCATGCTCATCGATACCTTGTATGAACTGGGAGCCGACATCCGGTGGGCATCCTGCAATATTTTTTCCACCCAGGACCATGCCGCCGCCGCTATTGCCAAAAAAGGAACGGCCGCCGTGTTTGCCTGGAAGGGCGAAACACTGGAAGAGTTCTGGTGGTGCACGGAACAGGCCCTGCTCTGGCCGGATGGTTCCGGCCCGGACCTGATTGTGGATGACGGCGGGGATGCTACCTTGTTTGTCCATCAGGGCGTGAAAGTAGAGAAAGATCCGTCCATTCTGGAACAGCCCACCCACAGCCAGGATGAACGCTGTCTTCTGGACCGGTTGAAAGTCTCCCATACCAAGGATCCGGAAAAATGGACCAAGATCGCCGACAAGATCCGCGGGGTATCCGAGGAAACCACCACGGGTGTCCATCGTCTGTACCATCTGGCCGCTAAAAATGAACTGCTGTTTCCGGCCATCAATGTCAATGATTCAGTGACCAAATCCAAGTTTGACAACCTGTACGGGTGCCGGGAATCACTGGCAGACGGGATCAAGCGAGCCACGGATGTGATGCTGGCCGGTAAAACCGTGGTGATTGCGGGGTATGGAGACGTGGGCAAGGGATGTGCCGATTCCATGAAAGGATACGGCGCCATTGTTCTGGTTACGGAAATCGATCCCATCTGCGCGCTTCAGGCGGCCATGGAGGGATTTGAAGTGGTGACCATGGAAGAAGCCGCCACCCGGGGGGATGTGTTTGTCACGGCCACCGGAAACTATCATGTCATCAGAGGTGAACACATCGCTCAGATGAAGGATGAGGCCATTATCTGCAACATCGGTCATTTTGACAATGAAATTGAAATGGCATATCTCACGGACAATCCCAAGGCTGAACGCATCAAAATCAAACCCCAGGTGGACAAATGGGTCCTGGAGTCCGGACGTTCAGTGATTGTGCTGGCCGAAGGCCGGCTGGTGAATCTGGGATGCGCCACCGGACACCCCAGTTTTGTGATGAGCAACAGTTTTTCCAACCAGACCCTGGCCCAGATCAAACTGGCCTCTGAAAAACTGGAGAAAAAAGTGTATACCCTGCCCAAGGAACTGGATGAGGAAGTGGCCCGGCTGCATCTGAAAAATCTGACCGTGAAATTGACCGAATTAACCCAGGAACAGGCGGATTATTTAGGTGTTCCCGTTAACGGGCCTTTTAAATCCGATCATTACCGGTATTAATTTGACATACCATTTAAAGTTCATGACGGCATGCCGCTGGTATGCATGACACGTGATTGATGGATACACAGCCCGCCTGCCGGAAACTTTTTCCCGGCAGGCGGGTTTGCCATTTTCAGGAGCCCTTTTTCTGGTCCCAGAATTCACGGCTTTCTTTTAAAATATCATCGATGTCATCATCCAGGATGTCATCCTCGTCCATATCGTCCTCATCCAGATCGTCCAATGCGGCTTCCGGTTCTCCTGAAAGCGTTGGTTCCTCCAGATCGTCGTCATCGGGCAGCAGATCCAGATCATCTTCATCGTCATTCAAATCATCCGTGGTTTTTGGTTCAGACGCGGCGGAGGCGGGCATGGTATTATCGGATGTCGAGGCAGCAGGGATGAAATTGCCCTGCCGGTCGAACAGAAGGCGGCCGCTTAATTTGAGATCAAAATCCAGCTGAAAGGCGATCTGGTTGTCATGCACCACGATCTGTCCTCCTTTGGAGGCAAATGAGGTTTCAGCCATGCGATCCATGAGAATTTTCTTGACAGCCTCTAAATCCAGATGTTTCTGTACCGCTGTGATGAGTTTTTTTTCTTCGGTTTGAATGATTCCGGGGTCGGTGATTTTCATGGCAATATTTCCTTAAATGGGTTAACGGGCCGGGCACGCCATCATCATAAGGATCATGACCCTCCGACCCATGGTATGGTATTACAAACGTCCTTTTCTGACAATGGCCACCAGAAGCCAGATGCCCATGATTCCGGCCGCCAGAAATCCGGCGATGCCGATGACCGATACCCCGAACAGCATGGGCGGGACATCGGAATTGATGACAATGGCAGATCCCAGAATCAAGGCCGCAATAATAATGGAAAACGAGATGCGGTTACTGGTCTGGTCCTGATGGACGATCAGTTTGTCCAGCCCTTGAATGTCAATGAGAAGTTTCATTTTTCCCTGGCGGACCAGTCGCAGTATTTCCAGGGTATCTGTGGGTAAATGCTGAATCAGTTTATAGGATTCCCTGACAATTTCCATCATCTCTTCAGCCAGTTTTGACGGCGAAAACTTTAAAAACCGGGCCGTGGTGACATAGGGCGCGGCATGCCCCAGCATATTGAAATCCGGGTCCAGTTTCCGGGCCACGTTTTCAACGGAAACAAATGCTTTCATCATCAAAAACAGATCCGGCGGAATTCTCAGGCTGTGGGTGGTACAAAGCCCGATGAACTGGTTGACCATTCGACTGGTTTTGATATTTTTCAAGGATCGGGTCAGATGAACCGATATAAACAGGGCCACGTCTTTTTCCAGTCGGATCATATCGGGCTGCGTTTCATACCCGCACAGGTCGCATAAGACACGGGCCGCCCGTCTGGGATTATTTGTGGCCACCGCGTGAATGATATCCACAAACAATTCCCGGGTGTTTATGTCCAGAAAGCCGGTCATGCCGAAATCCACGGGACAGATCCGGTTGTTTTCCATAATAAAGATATTTCCCGGGTGGGGGTCGGCATGGAAAAATCCATGCTGAAACACCTGTGTCATGATGAAATCCGCGCCCCGCCGGGTAATGCGTTTCCGGTCCAGACCGGCCCGGTCAATGGCATCGATATCACTGGCCTTGATGCCGTTGATGAACTCCATGGTCAACACCCGTTCAGAAGATTCCGCCGGATAGACCTGCGGGATGTGGATGGTTTTGTCCTGGTGAAACTGGCGGGCCATCCGTTCCATGCTGGCGGCCTCGATGGTATAATCCAGTTCTTTTTCCATGGTTTTGGCAAACTCTTCCACAATTTTCACGGGCCGGTAAAATGCCACTTCTTCAATGTTTCTTTCCATGATGCCGGCCAGATGATGGATGATCTCCAGGTCTGCTTCGATCATTTTTCTGATGCCCGGACGCTGGATTTTGACGGCCAGCCGGTCTTCACCCGTGACCGAGGCCCGGTGCACCTGGCCGATGGATGCACAGGCAAACGGGGTGTCATCCATGGAATGAAACACCGCATCCCATGGTTTGCCGAATTCCGCGGCAATGGTTTCTTTGACCCGGTCAAATCCAAAGGCGGGTATCTCATCCTGGAGTTTGGACAGCTCATTGACCAGGTCCATGGGAATTAAATCCGGCCGGGAGGACAACACCTGTCCCATTTTGACAAATGTGGGACCCAGCTCTTCTAAGGCCATGCGTATCCGCTGATTCCGGGACAGTTTTTCCACCCGTTCATGGGGGTGGTAAAACGGAATCAGTTTCAGGCCGGATTCAATGTACCGGTCAATGTCCAGGGCACCCAGGATGTTGTCGAAACCATATTTGAGAATGATGCCGATGATCTGCCGGTACCGGATCAGATTCCGGTACCGTTTTCCCACCGTGCCTATTTTTTTGATGCTGAGCATAAAAATACGATATCAGTCTCTGGCTTCTATCTTTTTGACCAGATCGTCAATCCGGGTATTCAGATCCCGGATGTCCGAACGGGTGGGAAGATCCAGCCGTTTGAGTATTTTTTCCACGGTTTCTTCCATGCGCCGATCCAGTTTGACTCTGGCATCTTCGTATCGATGCTGGCATTCTTCCAGAAAATCTTTGGCTTCCGCCTGGCTCATCTGGGTGGATTTGGCCAGTTCTTCGGCCAGCTCCCTGATCTCGGATTTAGAGCGCAGGGCCATACCCACACCAGTGAGCAAACTTTTTTTAACATAGTCAAACATGATTCCCTCCTGTTATTTTGATCCAAAAGACAGATCCTGGATATGTTCCACACAAGGATCTCCATCCAGAATCGCATCCATTTTACCATAGGTCGCCGGCAACAGTGTATGGATAAAAAACCGGGCGGTTTCCATTTGTCCGGCATAAAACGCGGTGTCTTTGTTTTTCCCCGCTGTCTGTGCCACTGCGTTTCTGTCCAGGGTGCCGGTTTTTTTAGCCAGTTTGGGGGCCGCAATACCGGCCCGCCATAAGAGCATCCAGGCAAAGGTGACATCGCCGGTCACTTCCAGAAACGGGTGGGCAAAGGCATAGGCATTCAATACCTTTTCCGACCGGGACCGGGCACCGATCTCTTTGGCCAGTGCCTCCAGCCGGGACACGGCATGGGATACTTTTGTGCTCAGATCCTGAACCCCTTCCGTGTCTTTGAATTGTTCAATGGTCTGTTTCATGCGGTCAATGAAGTACTGAAACGCTTTGCCGCTGTTCATGGACAGTTTTCTGCCTAAAAGGTCCATGGCCTGGATCCCGTTGGTGCCTTCGTAGATCATGAAGATCCGGGAATCCCGCATGAGCTGTTCAACGGGATATTCACGGACATACCCGTATCCGCCGTAGATCTGAATCCCATGGGAGCAGACTTCCAAGGCCTTGTCCGTGACATAGCCCTTGACAATGGGGGTGAGCACCTCCACCATGGCGGCGGTGTCGTCTTTGAGCTGCGCGTCGTCCGTGGTGTGAACCACGTCATTGCACCAGGCATAATAATAGTGCAGGGACCGCATGCCTTCAGTATAGGCCTTCATGTTGAGCAGCTGCCGCTTGACATCCGGATGCTGGATAATGGGAACGTTTTTGGCTTCCGGGTCTTTGCCGGCCGTCAGATGCCGCCCCTGAATTCTTGTTCTGGCGTAATCCAAGGCATACATGTAAGACGCGGATGCCACGGCAAACCCCTGGAGCCCCACAAAGGCCCGGGCTTCGTTCATCATCTTGAACATGGCCGGCATGCCTTTGTTTTCTTGTCCCAGCAACGTGCCGATGCAGGGCCCTTTGTCTCCTAAGGACAAGGATGCCGTGGCATTGCCGTGGATCCCCATTTTCTTTTCCAGGCCGGTGCAGACCACATGGTTGAAATCCCCTAAAGACCCGTCATCATTCACCAGATATTTGGGAACCAGAAATAATGAGATGCCTTTTGTGCCGGCCGGTGCCCCCGGGATCCGTGCCAGGACCGGATGAATGATGTTGTCGCACAGATCATGTTCTCCGGCGGAGATGAAAATTTTTGCCCCTTTGATGGAATAGGTGCCGTCCGGATTTTTTTCCGCCGTGGTGGTCAAGGCCCCGACGTCGGATCCTGCTTCGGGCTCGGTGAGCAGCATGGTGCCGCCCCAAACGCCTGCAAACATTTTTTTCAGGTACAGCCGCTTCTGGGTCTCATCCCCGAATGCTTCCACCAGTTTGGCAGCCCCGTGGGTCATGCCGTAATACAGCATAAAAGCGGAATTGGCCCCCACCATATATTCCAGGGCTGCCGTGCCCACGGTTTTCGGCATCCCCTGACCCCCTATATCCGGGTCATCACACATGGCCAGCCATTCGCCTTCACAAAAAAGCCGCCAGGCCCGTTTAAAGGATTCAGGTGCTGTGACCTTGCCGTTTTCCAAAGTACAGCCCTGCTCGTCGCCCTCCTTAAAGGTGGGCAGAATCTCTTTTATGGCCAGATTCCGGGCTTCGGAAACAATCAGATCAACGGTTTTTTTATTGAATTCAGCAAAGATGTCATGATCCACCTGTCCGATCTGTTCGTGGAGGACAAAATCAACATCTCTGCGGTCAGCGATTAATTGTGCCATGTGAATATGCTCCCTTTTCATGAGTGTTTATAGTTTAACCGGTATTTCTGCCTTCTTTCATTAGGCAAAAACCAGGGGGTTGTCAACGGGTCTCGGGAAAAAAAGGATTGATTTATTGATGGATTCGTAAGATGGTATAAAGTGAAATTGTCAGGAATGGAGTGGCGGATAAAAATGACACAGGAGAGCCATGATTGTTAGGTGCTGGGGTTCCCGGGGTTCAATAGCGGTATCAGGCAGGCAATATGTTGTCTATGGTGGAGATACCACCTGCCTTCAGATTACAGCCGGATCCGGCGAAACGGTGATTGTCGATGCCGGAACCGGAATTCGGCGGCTGGGTAATTTTCTTCTGGAAAAAAATATCACCCGGTATTATATGCTGCTGACCCATTGCCACTGGGATCATCTTCTGGGGTTTCCGTTTTTCAAACCGCTGCTTCACAGGCAAAATCAGCTGATTATTCAGAACCGGGCATTTGGGCGGGCCACCTTAAAAGACGTATTCGAACAAATGATGTCACCGCCTTTTTTTCCGATCCGGCTGGCAGAGCTGCAAGCGGATATCCAATTTGATTCAGGGTTGAGCCATAGTTTCAACATCGGGTCGCTGCAGATCGATACCATTCCCACCAGTCATTCAGCCGGCACCTTTGGGTACCGGTTCAAAGAAAACGGCAGTACGTTCGTGTTTTTAACGGACAATGAGCTGGGATTTGATCATCCCCAGAGCCGGGGAGATGATGCGTACCGACAGTTTTCCATGAATGCGGATGTGCTTATTCATGATGCGGAATATACCAAGGATGAGTATCGGCGCCGCAAAGGCTGGGGACATTCCGCCATTCCCCATGTGCTGGATCTGGCATTGAAAGCCGACGTCGGTCAGGTGGGACTCACGCATCTGAACAAGGATCGCACGGATATGGAAATGGATGCCATTGTTACAGAGGGCAACCGGTTTTTTTTATCCAGAAACAGTAAAACCCGGTGCTTCGGGGTGACCTGCGATCTTGAAACCGTCCTTTGAATCCACAGATGCAGACCGGGAAAACATGCCGTCACAAAAAAGATGGCAAACCGCTGTCAAGGCATTTTGTCATCCCCGGGTGATTACCATGCTTTTTTTCGGCTTTTCCGCCGGCATGCCCCTTTTATTGATTTTTTCCTCTTTGTCCCTGTGGCTCAGGGAGGCCGGCGTGGAACGGTCGGCAGTTACCTTTTTTTCCTGGGCCGCATTGGGGTATTCATTCAAGTTTGTGTGGGCCCCCCTGGTGGACCAGATGCCCATTCCCTGGCTCACCCGGAAACTGGGCCGCAGACGAAGCTGGATTCTGGCGGCCCAGACGGGAATTGCCGCAGCCATTGTGTGGATGGCATGTACTGATCCGGCCGCCGGGCAGCATCCCCTGGTTTTCATGGCCCTGGCTGCCGTGATGCTGGGGTTTTCCTCGGCGACCCAGGATATCGTCATCGATGCCTATCGCATTGAATCCGCATCTGTGGATCTTCAGGCCATGATGGCTTCGGCGTATATCGGTGGATACCGCATCGGCATGCTTGTGGCCGGCGCCGGGGCCCTGGTTCTGGCGGAGTGGTTCGGATCCACCAAAGGCGGGTATCGGTTTGAAGCCTGGCAGGCCACCTACCTGATCATGGCAGCAATGATGGCAGTGGGCATGACCACGGCCCTGGTCATTGATGAACCGGCATCGGAATACAATCCGGCGGATGCATATGGGGCCAAAACCTATCTGGCCGGCCTGGCCCTGTTCGGCGTGGCAGTGGCTGCGTTTGGATTGGTGTTTTATGCATCCGGCATATTTCTTGAGGACATCAGAATTCAGGTGGGACAATGGATGAAAAATGCGACCCTGGCCGGGTTCATTGTGGAATGTGTTCGTTTAAGCGCAGGGATTCTGGCGGCGGTTCTGGTGGGCCGGCTGGGCCTGTTATTCCGTCTGGTCAATAAAAAAATGGTCACTGACAGTTATGTGGCACCGGTGCTGGATTTCTTCAGCCGGTACCGGCTGATGCTGGCCTGGCTGATACTGGCGTTGATCGGGTTGTATCGTATTTCCGATATTGTACTGGGGGTGATATCCAATGTGTTCTACCAGGATCTGGGATTCACAAAATCGCAGATCGCCAGCGTGGTGAAAACCTTCGGCCTTTTCATGACCATTGCCGGGGGATTTGCCGGAGGAATGCTGTCCATTCGATACAGCGTGATTCGCATTCTCTTTCTGGGGGCGTTGCTGGCCTCGGCCACCAATCTGTTGTTCATGGTGCTGGCTTTTTACGGGCACAACCTGTTTCTTCTTTACGTGGTGATTGCGGCGGACAATCTGGCAGCCGGGCTGGCGTCGGCCGCATTTGTCGCGTTTTTGTCCAGCCTGACCAGCATTCGTTTCACAGCGGTTCAGTATGCGGTGTTCAGCTCTTTGATGACCCTGGTGCCCAAACTGTTCGGCGGGTACTCCGGCACCATGGTGGATGCGATGGGATATCCGGCCTTCTTTTTTATCACCTTTCTGATGGGACTGCCGGTTTTGATTCTGGTGGGGTATTGCAGCCGACATCTTGACGTCACAAGCAAATAATTGTTGACAAAGAAAGGCCATTTTTTTACTTAACACAGCGGGGAAAGATAAATGTACCACTGAGGCGAAATCTTAAGGTAGGAGGTTTGTGATGACGCAAAAGGTGACACCGAGCAGTGACCTTGTCGGCTCTGTCATGGTTCTGGGTGGCGGGATTGCGGGAATGCAGTCCGCCATTGATCTGGCCAATTCCGGCTATTATGTCTATCTGGTTGAAAAATCCTATGCCATCGGGGGGATGATGGCCCAATTGGACAAGACGTTTCCAACCAACGACTGTACGATGTGAGTGATTTCACCCAAACTGGTCGAGGTCGGCCGGCATCTGAACATTGAATTATTGACGAATACCGAACTTCTGGAACTGGAAGGAGAACAGGGAAATTTTACGGCCAGAATCAGGGAAAATCCGCGATTTGTAGACATATCCAAATGCACGTCCTGCGGCGAATGTACCAAAGTCTGTCCAGTCGATGTTGTGAGTGAACATAACCAGGGTCTGAATAATCGTAAAGCCATTTTTAAACAATATGAACAGGCCATTCCCGGGGCTTACGGCATCTCCAAACGGTCGGTGGCCCCCTGTAAGGCGACCTGTCCGGCCCATGTGTCCATACAGGGATTTATTGCCCTGATGCAGCAGGGCAAATATGCGGAAGCGCTGAAATTATTTAAACAGGAGCATCCGTTTCCCGGATCCTGCGGCCGGGTCTGTCACCATCCCTGCGAATCCGTGTGTACCAGGGGAGATGCGGATCAGCCCCTGGCCATCCAGTACCTGCACCGGTTTCTGGCGGATCTGGATTTTGAAGATGCATCACCCTGGGTCCCAGAAATCAGTGAAAAACGCGAAGAGAAAATCGCCATTATCGGTTCCGGCCCGGCCGGCCTGACGGCGGCTTATTACCTGGCCCAGCAGGGGTATGCCGTCACGGTGTACGAAAAACTGCCGGTCAAGGGCGGTATGATGGCCGTGGGGATTCCGGAATACCGGCTGCCCAAAGCGGAACTGGAAAAGGAGATCGCCGTGATCGAAGCCTTAGGGGTGACAATCGAGACCGGCGTGGAATTCGGAAAAGACATCACCCTGGACAGCCTGAAAAAAGACGGTTTTTCAGCGGCGTTCATGGCCACGGGCCTGCATGGATCCAGGGCCTTGGGCGTGAAGGGCGAAGATTTGAAAGGCATTCTCAAGGGCACGAATTTTCTGCGGGATGCGGCATTGGGCAAAGCGGAAACACTGACCGGAAAAACCCTGGTCATCGGCGGCGGCAATGTGGCCGTGGACGTGGCCCTCACGGCCCGGCGCCTGGGAGCGGATGATGTTACCATGGTGTGTCTGGAAAAACGCGATGAAATGCCGGCCTGGGATTACGAGATTGAAGACGCCATTGAAGAAAAGGTCAATATCGTGAACAGCAAGGGACCCATGCGCTTCTACGGCAATGAGGACGGACGGGTGACGGAAGTCGCTTTTCAGGAATGTACCTCGGTATTTGATGAAAACGGCCGGTTCAATCCTCAGTACGATGATTGTCAGCTCACCTCGTACGAAGCGGACAACGTGATTGTGGCCATCGGCCAGATGGGAGAAACCGGGTTTGCCAAAGACCAGGGCATTGCACTGACCCGGCCCGGCGGGTATGAGGCAGATCCGGTCACGTTGCAGACCCCTGTTGACTGGGTGTTTGCCGGGGGGGATGCGTTTTACGGTCCCAAATCCGTGGTGGATGCAGTGGCATCGGGTAAAACAGCTGCGGAAAGCATCCACCGGTTCATCAATGGTCTGGACCTGGCTGAAGGCCGGGAAAAATCCTGGGAATATGACAAACCCGAAATCACGGATGTTGTCCATGTCCCGAGAATGCAGCCGGAAAAACTGCCGCCGGCCCAGCGGGACGGTAATTTTAAAGAAGTCACCCAGGCGCTTGCCAGGGAACTCATTGATCAGGAAGCGGCCCGGTGCCTGTCCTGCGGCATCTGTTCCGAATGTTACCAGTGTGTGGAGGTCTGTCTGGCCGGGGCTGTGGAGCACGATCAGGTGCCCAGGGTCAGGAATGTCAAAGTGGGGTCGGTGATCATGACCACGGGCGCGGACACGTTTGATCCTGCAGACATGGATGATACTTATATGTACAAACGATCCCAAAATGTCATGACCTCTCTGGAGTTTGAGCGGATTCTGTCTGCGGGCGGCCCTACCATGGGGCATCTGGTACGTCCTTCCGACAGCAAAGAACCGGAAAAAATCGCCTGGCTTCAGTGTATCGGTTCCCGGGATACCAACCGGTGCGGCAACGGGTATTGTTCGTCGGTGTGCTGTATGTATGCCATCAAAGATGCCATGATCGCCAAAGAGCATTCGGAAAAAGAGCTGGATACCGTTATATTCAATATGGATGTGCGGACATTTGGCAAGGATTATGAAAAATACTATAACAGAGCGGCGGAGCAGGATGGGGTGCGGTTTGTGAAATCCCGGATCCATTCCGTGGTGGAGGAACCGGGAACCGATAATCTGATCTTGAAATACGCGGATGACCAGGGCAAGATCCATGAGGAAGTGTTTGACATGGTGATCCTGTCCGTGGGCCTGGTTATCCCCAAACACAGTGTGGACCTGGCAAACCGCATCGGCGTGGCACTCAATCCATATAATTTCGTGGAAACCTCGACCTTTAACCCCCTGGAGACCAGCCGGCCGGGTGTGTATGTGTCCGGCACGTTTCAGGGACCCAAAGATATCGCTTCTTCAGTGACCGAAGCTTCAGGCGCGGCCTGTGCCGCCGGCCGGCATCTGGCCCCGGCCCGGCATTCACTGACCAAAACCGTGACATTGCCCACGGAACGGGATGTGCTGGGTGAAGACCCCCGGGTGGGGGTGTTTGTGTGCAAATGCGGCATCAACATTGCCGGGATCATTGATGTGGATGATGTGGCGGCATATGCGGGAAATCTGCCCAATGTGGTGTACACCGGTGAAAACCTGTTCACCTGTTCCCAGGATACCCAGGTGTCCATAAAAGATATCATCAATGAACATCAGCTCAACCGGGTGGTGGTAGCCTCGTGTACCCCCAAGACCCATGAGGGGATTTTCATGGACACCCTGGAAGAAGCCGGTTTGAACAAGTACCTGTTTGAAATGGCCAATATCCGGAACCAGGATTCCTGGATGCATTTTCATGAACCGGAAAAAGCCACGGCCAAGGCCAAAGACCTGATCCGCATGGCCGTGGCCCGGGTCAGTATTCTGGGACCGTTGCATGATAAAAAGATCTCCATCATTGATACGGCGTTGGTCATCGGCGGCGGTATCGCCGGGATGACTTCGGCCAGAGCTCTGGCAGACCAGGGGTTTCATGTCACGCTCCTGGAGAAGGAAGAGACCCTGGGGGGTCTTGGAAGGCGGCTGCACCATACCATTGAAGGCGACGATATCCAGGCCTTTGTCAAAGAGCTGGCGGATGCCGTGGAAACCCATGAACATATCGAGGTGCTCAAGCAGGCCCTGGTGGTGGAGTTCGGTGGGTATAAAGGCAATTTCAAGACCGACGTGCTGGTGGGGCCCGACATGAAGCAGAAAAAGATCGATCACGGTGTGATGATCGTGGCCACAGGCGGTGGCGAGTATCAGCCCACGGAATATCTGTACAATGACAGCGATGCCGTGGTGACCCAGCTGGAACTGGCGGACCGCCTGGCAGACAACACATTTGGCAATCCGGACCGGGTGATCATGATCCAGTGCGTGGGGTCCCGGAACGAGACCAATCCCAACTGTTCCCGGATTTGCTGCCAGAATGCCGTGAAAAACGCCATTGCCATCAAAGAACAAAGCCCGGATACAGATGTGTTTATCCTGTACCGGGATATGAGAACCTATGCCATGATGGAGGAGTATTACACCAAAGCCCGGAACATGGGCGTGATTTTTTCCCGGTTCAGCAAAGATGATCCGCCCCGGGTGGAAAAATCGGATGACGGCGGGCTTACCGTCACGTTCATGGATCATGTGCTGGGCCAGTATATCGAGGCGGACGCAGACCTGGTGGCATTGTCTGCAGGGGTCACGGCCACAGATACCAAAGAACTGTCCCATATTGTCAAGGCCCAGCGCAATGCTGAAGGGTTTTTCATGGAAGCCCATGTCAAGCTCCGGCCCGTGGACGGGGGGACGGAAGGGGTGTTTATCTGCGGCACGGCCCACGGGCCAAAGCTGATCACGGAAACCGTGGCCCAGGCCATGGCTGCCGCGTCCCGGGCCGCTACCTATCTGTCCCAGGAGTTTCTGACCCTGTCTGCGGTGGTGGCGGAAGTAGATCAGGATCGATGCGCTTCCTGCCTGGTCTGTGTTCGATCCTGTCCCTATCATGTGCCGGTGATGAATGAAATGGGTGTTTCCTATATCGACCCGGCCCTGTGTCAGGGTTGCGGGGTATGCGCCTCGGAATGCCCGGCCAAGGCCATCAAGCTCAACTGGTATGAAGATGACTCATTGCTCAGCAAGGTGGAATCCCTGCTGGAGGAGGTATGACATGACGAAAGAATTTGAACCGGTCATTCTGGCATTCTGCTGTAACTACTGAGGGTATTCCGCTGCGGACCTGGCAGGTTCCATGAGGCTGAAAATACCGACAAATTTCAGAATTATTCGAGTCCCCTGTACGGGAAAGGTTGATATCATTCACATTTTGCGCGCCTTTGAAAAAGGGGCGGACGGGGTGTATGTGGTGGGATGCATGGAGGGGGACTGCCATTTTAACGAGGGCAATTTCAGAGCGAGAAAACGGGTGGAACAGGCCGCCAGAGTCCTGGAAAAAATCGGAGTCGGCAAAGACCGGGTGAGGATGTATAACCTGTCTTCCGGTGAAGGTCCCTTGTTTGCCCAGTATTCCACGGAAATGGTCAATCGGGTCAAGGAAATGGGGCCCAGTCCCATTCGGCTGGCAAGACAACAGATGGCAAAAAAGGCCGATGCTGCCTGATAAAGAACTATTTTAACCGCCTAAGCAAGAGGTGAGCATGATAATAGCAGAGAAAAAACCCATTGAAGAGATTATCCGGGAAGTCGAGGCCTATGACCGCATTCTGGTGCTGGGATGCAATGAATGCGTCACGGTCTGCGAGGCCGGAGGAAAGAAAGAGGTGGAGGTCCTGGCATCGGTACTTCGAATGAATTTCATGGCCCAGAACCGGGAAAAAACCATTGATGAACGGACCCTGGAGCGTCAGTGCGATCACGAATATTTAGAGGAAATCCGGGATGTGATCGACCAGTACGATGCCGTCATATCTTTGGCCTGCGGCGTGGGGGTCCAGTTTGCTGCGGAAAAATATATGACCACACCGGTGTTGCCGGGTGTTAACACGGTCTGCCTAGGTGCCAATGAGGACCGGGGCCTGTGGACGGAACGGTGCCAGGCCTGCGGGTCGTGTGTGCTGGCCCGCACCGGTGGTATCTGCCCGGTATCCCGGTGTGCCAAACGGGTTCTCAACGGTCCCTGCGGCGGTTCCACCAACGGCAAGTGTGAAATTTCCAAGGACACGGACTGTGCCTGGCAGCTGATCATCGACCGGCTCAAAGCCCTGGGTAAAATGGATGATTACGAAATTGTCGCCCCTGTGAAAGACTGGTCCACGGACCGGGCCGGGGGCCCCAGAACCGTAACCAGGGAGGATGTGAAGATATGAGCGATTATGTGAGCGACAGCAGACTCGAGCGCGTGTTAAAGGCCGGACATCTGGGGGTGACATCCGAATGCGGACCACCCCGGGGCAGTGATCCGGAAGAAATCAAGAAAAAAGGGCTGCTCATCAAAGATTATGTGGATGCGGTGAATGTCACGGACAACCAGACCGCCATGACAAGGATGTCCTCTCTGGCCGCCTGTGTTCATTTAAAACTGCTGGGTATTGAACCGGTGCTGCAGATGGTGACAAGGGACCGAAACCGGGTGGCGTTGCAAAGCGATATTCTGGGGGCTGCCTCGTTTGATATTTCCAACATGCTGTGCCTGTCAGGCGATCATCAGAGTTTTGGGGATTGTTCCCAGGGCCAGAATGTGCATGATTTAGATTCCATGCAGCTGGTGCAGACCGTCAGGTATATGCGGGATGAAGGCAAATTTCTGGGCGGAGACGATATCAAACGGCCGCCCAGGCTTTTTGTGGGAGCGGCCGCCAACCCGTTTGCCGATCCGTTTGAGATCCGGGTGCCCAGGCTGGCCAAGAAAATTGCCTGTGGGGCGGAATTCATCCAGACCCAGTGCATCTACAATATTGACAAATTCAAGGAGTGGATGCGCAGGGCTGCGGATCGGGGCCTGACGGAACAGGTGTTTATCATGGCCGGCATGACGCCTATGAAGTCTGTGGGTATGGCCAAGTACATGAAAAACAAGGTGCCGGGCATGGATGTGCCCGATGAAATTATCCAGCGGCTGTCGGGCGTGGAAAAAAAGAACCAGGCGGAAGAAGGCATCAAGATCTGTGTGGAGCATATCCAGGAACTCAAGGAAGTGCCCGGAATCGCGGGGTTTCACATCATGGCCATTGAATGGGAAGAAAAAGTGCCGGAAATAGTTGAAAAAAGCGGGCTTTATCCAAGGCCTGAAGTATAGACAAATACGGACCTTTTCAGATACAATGAAAAACCAGGGTCAGTGGATGGCATTCCGGGCCCTGGTTTTATTGCTTGTCACTGTGGATGCGTTATTTTCGATATAAGGAGAGGGTATGGCAGTCGTTGTCAAATATATTGTGGTCAGGAACGGAGAGGAAAAAATGACATTTGCGACAAAAAAGGAAGCAGACGCGTATGATAAAATGCTTGATATTGCCGACAATTTGTTTGAATTCCTCGATAAATCAGAACTGAAACTGCCTGAGGATCAGATGGAAAAAATTTCTTTGCTCCTGGCTGAGAACAGGGATGTGGTGATGCAGATTTTGAGGGGAATCAACCCGAAAAAACAGGCCTCTGCCAAACCGAAAAAACCAGCGGAAAAACCCGGAGATGCTGCCCCGGCCCCAAAACCGAAGACAGCCAAAAAATAGCGGTTCAAATTTATGAATATCAGAATTTTTGGTTGTAATGTTTTTTAATTTCAAGATGTTATTATTTTTTATTTCATGAATCAGTGGCTGGATTATGTTAAAAAGTTCAAAATTGTGAACACGCGGGTCCCTGTCTTTTGGCACGTATGGATCAAAATGGAGCCAACCATGATTGCGGTCCATTGAAACGCACTGTAAAAAGGGAAGATGGCAGCAATTTTATTATATTTATAAAAAATATTCCGGGGTGGCATGTGCATTGCATTACTCATTGACAACTAATCGCCAATTAGTTTTTTCATCTTTTTTTCCTTTTCTGAAAAGGCTGCCCCCCAAAGGGCAGCCTTTTTCAGTTTTGGTAGATGTGACAGGCATCGATGCTGGAATTTTGATCATTTGTACCAGGCGGGTGATCAAAATGACCATGAAAAAAATTCTCATGGCAGAAGTTGCCGCAAATGATCGATCACTTCCTGGTTGTCAGGAAATCGTTTGGTCTTGCGTTTGGAAAAAACAGTGGTTTGCCCAGCCGTGATTTCATAAATGCCGTTACTGCCGGCAACCAGTTTCGGGGTGATGTGCAATTCTTTTTCAATGACATCTGCCAGACCGGCAGCCCGTGGTTCGTAGTTTCATACGGAACAATAGGTGATTTTAATTTCCATACATACCTTCCTTTTGCATTTAGATGGGTTTCTTCCAGGTTTCACCATGGTAAAACCTCAGGAATTGGTTGTGATATCGCCAATATTATAGTAAAGGTAAATTATTTTTATTGCAATGACTGTGAAATCGTTTCGGTCAATTCAAAATGAATAATTTTAAAAGGTGATTCCATGACAGATGTTATTTTTGGTTTCCTGAACAGTATCGGTTTTACCCACCCCCTCCATCCGGCATTTACTCATATTCCCATGGGCATGGTGATCGGTGCCGTGGTTTTTCGGCTGGTATCTTTTTTGCCCCGAATGAAAATGCTGGCAAAAACCGGGTATCATTGTGTGATTCTGGCACTTGTGGGGATTGCCCCCACCATATTTACCGGTTACCTGGACTGGCAGCACCGGTTCGGGGGCGGATGGGAGTTTCTGATTGTCTTGAAAATGTTTCTGGCAGCTGTTCTCACCGTGCTGATGCTGTTGACCGCCATCAAGGATGATCCTGAAAATCGCAGATTTGACCGGCTCACCGGATGGTATCTGCTGATGGCTTTAGTGGCCATCGGACTGGGATTTTCCGGCGGCGAACTGCAGTATGGATAAGACAACGGGTTTTGCCGATTCACAGCCCATAAATCCATGGTGGATGAACGATAAACAACAAGGAGAACACAAATGATGCGTAAAATCGGATTGCTGGTGTTGACGATGGTCATTCTTTTGCCGGGCAGCCTGTTTGCTTCAGAGTATGCTCACAAACTGGAACTCGAGGACATGACGGTGTCCTGGACCCTGGACGGTGATCAGGTTCATATGGAATTGAGTGCCAAAACCACGGGCTGGGTCTCTGTGGGTATCGATCCGGAAGATGCCATGGGGGGGGGGGATATTCTTATCGGGGCCGTCAAAAACGGCAAGGTGAGAATCGAAGACCATTTTGCGGACAGAAAACGGGGCCATTCTTCGGATGAAAAGCTGGGAGGGACCAATCAGGTCATGGATCCGGCAGGAAAAGAAGAGAACGGTGTGACCACCATTTCCTTCACCCGTCTGATGACCGCATCGGAACAATGGGACAAACCCATCCAGACCAGCGGTAAGACCCGGGTCATGTTTGCCTTTGGTACGGGCAGGGATTCCTTTATCGCCGGGCATCGGTACCGGACGGTTTATGACATCGATTTTGCCACGGGAGAGGCTGTCAAGGTCAAATGACCCTCCGGAGGAAAACCGCTGACCGGGCTTTCACAGCTGATGTGGCCGTTGCTGGATGGCTCTGCTGCCTGTTTCTGATCCTCCCGTTATCAGTGCTGGCTCAAGATGCCGGACAGGATCATGCCGCCCATGACCATACCGGCCATACTCAGGTGATCCAGGTGGATCCGCACCATGACCACGATGCCATAGTCATGGACGACGGAACTGACATAAACGCACTGGCAGGTCAGGTAAAGGTCGACGAACAACTTGGCCAATATATCGATCTGGAGGCCCGGTTCCTGGATGCCCGGGGCAGGCCGGTGACCATCAGGGAGATATTTGACAGACCCGTGGTGCTGTTGCCCATCTGGTTTTTCTGCCCGTCGGTATGTAAGTTTCTCCAGGCGGACCTGGCCAAGGCATTGAACCAGGTGGATCAGCTGCCCGGGGAAGCGTTCAATATCATTACCTTGAGTTTTTCAGATGATGAAGACCCCTCCCATGCCCTGGCCGCCAAAAACAATTATGCGAACCTGCTCCACCGCGATTTTCCTCTGGAAAACTGGTTCTATCTCACCGGGGATGAAGAAAATATCCGGCGGGTGACCGATTCCCTGGGATATTATTTTGTCAAGAAAAAATCCCACGAGTACATTCATCCCAACGCCATGGTGGTGCTGGCAGGGGATGGAAAAATAATCCGCTATCTTTATGGCCCCGGATTTCTGCCGTTTGACCTTGGCATGGCATTGACCGAGGCCCGAAAAGGGGAACCCGGCGTGTCCATCAAGCGGCGGGTACTCTCTTTCTGCTTTGATTATGATTCGGAAAACAACACCTATGTGTTCCGGCTGTTCAGAATCACCGGGACGGTGATTCTGATTCTGCTGGCCGGATTTGTGGTGTTTCTGGTTCGGCCGGGAAAGAAAACCGGGCAGAGACGGTCAGGGGGGTAAGGAGATTCAGGTATGACATCATTTTATCAAACCCCTGAGCCGGCAGGATTTGCCGGGATCCGGTCCTGGCTGATCACCTTTGATCACAAGCGCATTGCCCTGCTGTATTTGTTTTCCATTTTGTTCTGGTTTTTGCTGGCCGTGACCCTGGGCGGCTTGATCCGCCTGGAACTGATGTTTCCGGGAAAAACTGTTCTGAGCGCCCAGATGTATAATTCCGTGTTCACGCTGCACGGCGTGATCATGATTTTTCTGTTCATTATTCCGGCGTTGCCAGCGGTTTTCGGCAATTTTTTTCTGCCCATCCACATCGGGGCCGAAGATGTGTATTTTCCCAGACTCAATCTGCTGTCCTGGTACCTGTACATGGCCGGCGGCATCGTGGCCATTGTGTCGCTGTTTTCCGACGGCTTTCCCGACACCGGATGGACCTTTTACGTGCCGTTCTCCATTTCCACCAACACCAATGTGTCCACAGCTGTGTTTGCCGCGTTCATCCTGGGATTTTCCTCCATGCTCACCGGACTCAACTTCATCACCACCATTCACAAAATGCGGGCAAAAACCATGGGATGGCTTCAGCTGCCTTTGTTCACCTGGAGCCTGTACGCCACGGCCTGGGTCCAGCTGCTGGCCACCCCGGTAATCACCATTACCCTGGTGCTGGTGGTGGTGGAACGGTTTTTCAATGTGGGGCTTTTTGACCCGGCCCGGGGTGGTGACCCCATCCTTTACCAGCATCTGTTCTGGATGTATTCCCATCCGGCTGTGTACATCATGATTCTGCCGGGCATGGGTGTGATTTCAGAGATCATCCCGGTATCTGCCAGAAAATCGATCTTTGGGTACAAGGCCATTGTGGCATCGTCTCTGGCCATTGCCATTGCCGGATCTCTGGTATGGGCCCATCACATGTACACCAGCGGCATGAGCGAGACCGCCGTGTTCGTGTTTTCCCTGCTCACCTTTGTGGTGGCCATCCCTTCGGCCATCAAGGTGTTTTCCTGGGTGGCCACCCTGTACAAAGGGGCCATTGAGATGACCCCGCCGTTGTTGTTTTCCCTGTGCTTTATTTACCTGTTTTCCGTGGGCGGGCTCACCGGTCTGGTGCTGGGGGCGGCCGGGGCCAATATCCATGTGCATGATACCCATTTTGTGGTGGCTCATTTTCATTTCACCATGTTCGGGGGCACGGGGTTTGCCTTTTTTGCGGCCCTGCATTACTGGTGGCCCAAGATGTTCGGAAAGATGTATGATTTTAAAAAGGCCTATATCGCCGCCATTCTGGTCACGGCCGGGTTCATGCTTCATTATGTGCCCATGTTTGTCTTAGGGCTCCAGGGCATGCCCCGGCGGTATTATGACTATCTCCCCCAGTATGCGGCCGGCAATTTTTTTGCCGGGTTCGGGGCCTTGTGCATGATTGCCGGCATCGGCCTGATGATGGTGAATTTGTTGGCCTCTCTGACAAGAGAGCGCACTGCTGGTACGGATGATCCCTGGGGCGGGGTCACCCTGGAGTGGACCATTCCCTCGCCCCCGCCGTTGCACAATTTTGACAAAGACCCGGAAGTGATGGATTATCCTTACGATTTTACAAAGGTGGTGGCCGCCGGATCCGGCGCTGCATCCATGGATTCGGAGACGGGCAAATGACGGCTCAGACAGACGCCAGTGGCAAAAAACTGGGCATGTGGCTGTTTCTGTATACGGAGATTGTCCTGTTCGGCGGTTTGTTTGTTCTGTATGCCGTGTATTTTGCCGGATACACCGAAGATTTCATCGCCGGGGCCAAAGAGCTGGACCTGTTTTTCGGGGTGGTGAACACCATTATCCTCTTGATTTCCAGTTTTTGTGTGGCCGCAGGGGTCACTGCAATGCAAAAGGCGAATAAAAATATCGCTTTGGCCGGTCTGGTGGGGGCACTGGCCTGCGGGGCCGTGTTTATGGTAAACAAATATATTGAATGGGGGCACAAATTTGCGCACGGCATTTATCCAGGATCGGACCGGCTGATGGACGGCCCGCCCGGCCAAAATCTGTTTTTCGGCCTGTATTTCGTGGTCACCGGGCTTCACGGTCTTCACATTGTCATCGGCATGACATTGCTGGCCGTCAGTCTGGTGCTGGTCACCCGGCAAAAGATCACGGCACAAAACAATGCGGTGCTGGACAATTCAGGCCTGTACTGGCACCTGGTGGACCTGATCTGGATCTTTATTTTTCCCTTGTTTTACCTGGTGGTCTGATGGAAGGAATCCATTATGGCATCTGAATCCCATATTGTTGAATACAAAACCCTGGGGCTGACCCTGGCGGCCCTGCTGGTGTTGACCGGCGTGACCGTGGGGGCCGCATCCATCGATCTGGGCTGGATCAATGTCTGGATCGCTCTGATGATCGCATCGGTCAAGGCAGGGATCGTGTTGCTGGTATTTATGCACATGCGCTGGGAAGGCCGCACACTGCAATGGTCTTTTCTGGCCACGGTGCTGTTTCTGGCCGTCATGATCGGGTTTATTTTCTGGGACGTGGCGTTCAGGTGAGGAGACCCCATGACTGATATCATCAATCCCGTGGCCCTGGTGGACCGGTCCTTTTATTTTATCATTGGATTCTCTTTTGTGTTTCTGTTTGCCATCACCCTGGTGATGATCTATTTCGTGATCCGGTACCGCCGGTCCCGGCATCCCAAGCCTGCGGATATCCGGGGAAACTGGAAGCTGGAAACCGCCTGGATATTCATTCCCACCCTCATCGCTTTGGCCATGTTCGTGTCCGGGTGGCAGGCCTATACCGGGCTGCGCAATGTGCCAGAAGGGGCTTTGGAGGTGGATGTCATTGCCCAGTCCTTTTCCTGGATTTTCATCTATCCCACGGGCAAGGAAACGGAAAACGAACTCCAGGTGCCCGTGAATACGCCCGTGAAACTCAACATCACTTCCATGGATGTGATTCACAGTCTGTATATTCCGGCGTTCCGGGTCAAGGTGGATGCAGTGAATGGCCTGACCACCTATGCCTGGTTTCTGCCGGAAACCATTGGGGAATACTTTCTTCAATGCACGGAGTTCTGCGGGGTCGGGCATGCGGACATGACCGGCGTGGTCCGGGTGGTGTCTGAAGATGCGTTTGAAGAATGGGTGGAAGAGGATGACGGATGGTAGAAACAGGCGGTATTCGTGTGGCAATCGACCTGACCAAGTTCCGGCTCACCGGATTTATCGCTTTGTCCGCCATGTTCGGGCATATCCTGGCGGCCCCGGCCCCCGGGATCGATACCCTGGTGATTGGGGCCGGGGTGTGGCTGCTGGCTGCCGGGGCTGCCGTGCTCAATCATATTCAGGACCGGCACTATGACCGCTGGTTTGCCAGAACCCGGCACCGGTGCCTGGTACAGAATCGGGTGGGTGTGCAGACGGCGGGATGGGTGGCATCGGGTCTGGTTTTTTCCGGTCTGGTGTTTCTTGCCGGGGGGCTGGATACACATCTGCCCTGGATTCTGGGGGTTTTTGCCCTGGTCTGCTACAACGGGCTGTACACCCCGCTGAAGAAAAAAACCCTGTTTGCCGTGTGGCCCGGTGTGATCTGCGGTATGCTGGCTCCGGCCATGGGGTGGACAGCCGTACCCCAGGCCCTGGCCCATGGAACACGCATTCAGCTGTTCGGGGTGATGCTGGTGATGGGCATCTGGCAGGTACCCCATTTTTTGGTACTGGCCGCGGCCCAACCGGTTTGTGATCCGGGGGCGGACCGGTTTCCCAGTTTTATCCGTCTGTGGACGAAAACGGAACTTTTTCTTCAGATTCTGGTATGGGTCTGTGTTTACAGTCTGGGTATTTTCTGGTTTCTTCTCAACGGCGGAATTGTGTTGCCGGGGGTTTCAGCCAGCCTGGCCGGGATGGCTTTTGCTCTGCCCGGGGTCATGGGGCTGTGTGTCGTAAGATTTAAGGCTCACGCCGGGGCCGGCGGATTCACCACCCTTAATCTGTCCATGCTCATTTTCATGGTTCTGGGGATTCTGGACCGGATACTGCCTGTTGTGTTTCCGCTTCAATGATGGCGGCAATGCCGGTGTGCAGGGTCTGGATGAGTTGGGTGTCGCCCGTTCCCAGCCGGAAGCGGTTGCTGATGTCAAACACGGATTCTGTTACAGCGGTTTTTTCCCCCTGGGTCCCCCGGATCTGCAATCCATGGGTGGATGCCAGTTTTTTGAGCCGGTTCGGGTGGTTTTCCAGATTGGGCAGCCGGATATGCACGCCGGCCCGCATGGCAGTCCCGATATTGGTGGGGCAGGCGGTCAGGTACCCCAGCCTGGGATCAGATGCAAATTCAATCGTTTTGCTGATGTGCGCCAGAGCAGCCACCATCCGGTTGAAAACCTTTGATAAATTCCCGGTTTTTTCAAGACAGATGATGCGCAAATGATCTTCTTCATTGATCCAGACACGAAAGGTCCTGTCATGGCTCATGAACACCCCCCGGGATCCAGGAAAGTCCCGCATGATGCCGGCAGATGCCTGAAACCGGTCACCGGGTAAAAATGCCGTGCCATGAAACGCCCGGTTGCGAATCTGATCCAGGGTCAATGCATCCATGGCGTGAAAGTGCCCCTGGAGCGATTCAGGTAAGGCGTCCAGGGCCTGCTGTATCTGCCGGGTTACGAGCTGCCGGTTTTGGGTGGTGATGTTGGGGGAAAACGCGTGACCGGACAGGTTTCGGGCCACCCGGATCCGGGTGGAAACAATCAACCGGTTGTGGGGGTCCAGGTCCGGCAGATCCAGCGGATCCAGATGTGACACATGACGGATGGGACCGGTGATTTGATGATAGGTCCGGATCACCGGATCCAGTATCTCCTTGAACAGGGCATAGGTTTGTGCATCACCGGCATAGATGCCGATATGGGAATCCGGATTTTCCCGGCCGGACCGGATCGCCTGTTCCAGGGTAAAGCCGGTGTCGGTTTTCAGCCGGGACAGGCGGTCAAACAGTGACGGGGTTAAAAAACGATGGGCCAGAGAAACGGCATGTTCTGGAAAAGTCGCTGCATCTCCGGACTCAGCTGCCATAACCGGACGCCTGGGAAGAGATGCCCCGGGCCAGGGTGGTCTGGATGATGTCCAAAACCGCACAATCCTGATGACACCCGGGCAGATTTTTTTTGTTTTCACAGGTCAGGCAGGGACTGCGGGTCAGGTATCCGATTTCAAAATCGAAGCGATCTCTGTTGGTATTTGTTTTCATGGCATTTTTTCTCTGGTCATTCACAGTGGCGCACTATACCAGAGATGGCGCGGCACCGTCAATACAACAGGAAAAAATTAGAATGGTCTTTTGCCTTGTCTAACAGATCAACACATGATAAGGAAAATATCACAAAAGACCTTAGTTGAACCATTTTAAATGAAAGGTATTCCATTATTGGCTGAGTCTCGATTTGCGGAATTAAAGGAAAAGGAAAAACTCGCAAGAAAGCAGATTGTGATTGAATCTGCGCTGGCATTGTTTGCCAAAAAACCGTTCTATGAAGTGGGCATGCGGGAAGTGGCGGACGAGGCCGGTATATCCGCGGCGACCATTTACCGGTATTTTCCCAGTCAGCAGGCATTGTTCAATGAGGCCTTTCTTCAGGATATCTCCGCTGCCAGCAAAGAGTTCAAAACCATGGTTGAAACCGATAAGCCCGCAAGTATCGAGCAGTTCGGCATAAAATTTGTGGATCATCTCATCAGTAACGAGTCCACGTTTCAGATGATGGCGTATCTGATGCTCAAAGACAATCTGTCCCATCCGGTCATGGGAAAATTTGATTCAGTCACCAAAATATTTTTTGATCTGTTTGCTGAATTGCTGTGTCGCCACGGTGTGGCAAAGGAACAGGCCCGTATCTATTCCCACGCGTTTGTGGCATCCATCACCGGGGTTCTCATGGTTTTCCGCAACTCGCCAGTGACAGACAAAACCGCCACAAGAAACCATATCATCAAGGTGGTGAAAATCACCGCGTCTTTGTATACAAACCAGTTGCTGGGTCATCAGGACAGTGTCCGTGCCTGAGCATGGCCGAGCATCTAATGACGGAGGTGTGATTATGGAAAAAACCGTATTGGTGCCGGTGGCCCAGGGAATCGAAGAGATGGAGGCCATTACGATCATTGATGTACTTCGGCGGGCCGGGGCCCGGGTGGTGGTGGCATCGGTGGATGACCTGACCATCAAAGCGGCCCGGGGCATTGAATTCAAAGCAGACTGTTTGATCAAAGACTGCCGGGAGCAAAGTTTTGATTTGATTGTCCTGCCCGGTGGTATTCCGGGGGCGGATAATCTTCAAAAATCAGAAACGCTGGCAGAACTGCTCAAAAAACAGGCGGCCCAGAAAAAATTTTATGGGGCTATCTGTGCATCTCCGGCCGTGGTACTTCATCCCCTGGGACTGGTCACGCCCGGGGCCGTGACCTGCCATCCGGGATTTGCCGACCGGATTGAGGGCGGCACGGTCCAGGACCGCAACGTGGTCATTGACGGATCCTGCATCACCAGCAAAGGCGCTGGCACGGCACTGGAATTCGCCTTGACCCTGGTCCGCCGGTTGTTTGACGACAAGGTCCTGGCGGATGTCAAAGGAGGTCTGGCCCTTTAGGTTGGCTTGTTTCGGCCGGACCGGTGGGTGCAGATAATGAAAAAACAGCGGCAGCGTGCTTTGCAGATATCTCTGGGACTGGGCATGCTGGTGATTGTCATCCTGGTGGAAGTACTGGCGATCTCTCCGGCCGGTATCTATTCCTATACCTTGACCGGGTACCGGAATTTCAAGATCGGTGCGCCCAGGCAGCGAATCCTGGCAGAAATCAACCGGGTGCCTGCCATCCGGACTCTGATCACCTGCACGCCGGATTCTGAAACCATGCTTTTGACCCAGCGTCATTTCACCCATACACCGGAACTGGATGTTTCCGATGTATGGATCGCCCGATACCACAATCATAATGTGATCATTTTTTTATTTAAAGAACAGACACTTTCCCGGATACTGCTGCTGAAAACCCGTTTCAGCCGTCAGATATCCTCTGCTTTGTTTGATACCTGCCGTTTGGATCTGCTCGAAGACATCGACCTGTTTCTGGAAAATCAGACCGTGCATCCGGTTTTTTATCACTGAAAAAAACGGGCATTGAATGTTCCAAAGGGTTGCTGTATATTTGGCTTTTCAAAATTTACAACCGACTGGACCGAATGTGACAGGTCTGAAACCGTCAGGAAAGATACATGATACAGATAGATGACATACAATCGACCCGCATCGGGGTCGTGGGGGCCGGTTCCTGGGGAACCGCGCTTGCCAAACTGCTGGCTGAAAAAGGGTTTGATATTGATTTCTGGGTGTTTGAATCCGAAGTAAAGGAACAGATTGAAACCTTGCGGGAAAACCGGGTGTTTCTGCCGGGGGTTCTGCTTCCCGATGCCATTCATCCGTTCAATGATATTGAAACCGTGGTCAAGGACAAGGATCTGGTACTGGTTGTCGTTCCCTCCCATTTCATGCGGTCCGTGGCCATGCAGATGAAACCGTTCATTGCAAAAGACGCCGTGGTGGTCAGTGCGTCCAAAGGGATTGAAAATAAGACCCATCTCACCATGACCGGTATTCTGGAAGAAATTCTGGATTTTCTGCCCCCGGAAAATCTGGCGGTGTTGTCCGGTCCCAGCTTTGCCAAGGAGGTGGCGGCAAAGATTCCCACGGTGGTGGCGGCTGCATCCGTGAATGACCGGGTGGCCCGGTTTGTCCAGGCGGTGTTCGCAGGTCCCACCTTCCGGGTGTATGTCAACCATGATCCTGTGGGCACCCAGATCGGCGGGGCCATGAAAAATGTCCTGGCCATTGCCGCGGGCATCTGCGACGGCATGAACATGGGGCTTAACCCCAGAGCCGCTCTGATCACCCGGGGGCTGACGGAAATGAACCGCCTGGGCACCCGCTTAGGGGCCGACCCGCTGACCCTGTCCGGCCTGGCCGGAGTCGGGGATCTGCTGCTTACCTGTACCGGCGCGTTGAGCCGTAATTACACGGTGGGGATGCAGATCGGCCAGGGCAAAAAACTGGATGACATCGTCTCGGAAATGCGTATGGTGGCCGAAGGGGTGAAAACCACCCGGTCCGTGTACAACCTGTCCAGAAAACTGGGGGTGGATCTGCCCATCTGCAATGAGGTCTATCATGTTTTGTTTGAGAATTATCCATTGGAAGAAACCATACAACGCCTGATGAACCGCTCTTTAAAACATGAGCTGGACGGGGTGCTGTAACAATCCGGGGGAGGTCTTATGCCTTACGTGAACATTAAAATTACCAGGGAAGGCGCCACAAAGGAACAGAAAGCCGAGCTCATTGAAGGGGTGACCCGGCTGCTCAAAGATGTGCTGGGAAAAAATCCCGCCACCACGTTTGTGACCATCGATGAAGTGGACACGGACAACTGGGGAGTTGGCGGCATTCCGGTGACAGAACTGCGTAAACTACAAAAATAACATTTTTTCATGTCTCAAAGGAAAAGCATGGTGGTTTCTATTCGTGACAGCTTGGGTCTGTCCTCCCGGGGGGTGATCAGCCTTATCGGTGCTGGCGGTAAATCCAGCCTGATGTTCAGCCTGGCCCGGGAACTGGCGGCAGAGGGTCATACTGTGTTGTCCACCTCCACCACCCATATTTGGGTACCTTCCAAAAAACAGTCATCGGTTTGTCTGGTGGAAAAGACGGCTCAAGATCTGGTTGACCGGGCGTTGCCTCTGTTCAAAAAACACCCCCATCTGACCGCTGGTAGCCGGCAGATACCAGAACTTAAGAAACTCAAGGGATTTGATGCCCCTGTTATCGATGCGGTGTGGGAAAGCGCCGGTATCGACTGGATCATTGTAGAAGCGGACGGTGCCAGGCAGCTGTCCATCAAGGCCAGTGACGTCCATGAACCGGTGATCCCTTCATGCACCACTGCCATTGTCCATGTGACGGGCCTGGACAGTTTGGGAATGCCTCTGGACGACGATCATGTACACCGGGCTGCTTTGTTTTCTTCCAACACCGGCCTGGCCATGGGTCAAAACGTGGATGCCCGGGCCGTGGCTACTTCCTGTGTCTTGGAACTCTGGAAAGCACGGAATCTGGTTCCATCATGCCCGGATCTGGTGGCATGTCTCAACAAGGCGGATGATCCCGGTCGGATGGCGGATAGTCGGGCTGTTGTTGATCTGCTGAAAAATAATCGGTACATTTTTAAAAACATTCAAAACCGTCCGGTGTTCAAGAATTTTTCACATCCTTCAGATGCGGCCCTCCCGGGGCCTTCCCGGGTGGTTCTTGCCAGTCTGGCTGACCCGGACCCGGTCAAAGACGTAGTGATTCTATGACGACCGGCAACACAAGGAACAGTCGAAAACCGGTAGCCGGTATCATCCTGGCGGCTGGGCGTGCCTTTCGCATGGGCGTTACCAAACAATTGCTGCCCTTTGAACAGACGACGCTTCTTGGACAAGTGCTTCAGACCGCCAGGCAATCCCAGCTGGATAAAATTTGTGTGGTTCTGGGATTTGAGGCTGAACGAATCCGCCATTCTCTGGACCTGACAGATATTCATCTAATCGAGAATTCAGACTGGCATAAAGGGCAGTCCTTTTCCGTGGCCGCCGGTCTCAAGGTCTTGCCGCCGGAAATTGACGGGGCACTGTTCCTGCTCGGAGACCAGCCCCTGGTTAAGATCCGGACCATTAACCGCCTGGTATCCACATTCCAGACAACAGGCCACTGGATTGTGGCTCCCTGTTACAAAGGGCAGCAGGGGAACCCTGTGCTGGTGGCAGCGCAGTTGTTCCATCGACTGACATATCCGGCCGGGGATGCAGGGGCCCGGGTGTTGTTCGATGAATTCAGACACCGGATGCATTGCCTGGATGTTGATGATCCCGGTATCGTCATGGATGTGGATACCCCGGAAGATTACGCAGCCATTGTCCGGGATCAGAAAAACAGGTAAAACCGGTGTCCTCATAATTTGTCAACATAAACAGGGAGGTCAACCCACTCATGATACGATCGTTTAAAGGCAAAACACCCCGCATCGCGCCATCCGCTTATGTGGACGATACCGCCGTGCTGATTGGAGATGTCGAAATCGGTGACGAATCCAGTGTGTGGCCCGGGGCCGTGATCCGGGCCGATCTGGGGAAAATCACCATCGGCAGACAAAGCATTGTAGAGGACAACTGCGTGATTCACGCCGGTGCCCCGGAAGGCAGAAACGGGGATGTCATGATCGGCGACCGGGTGGTCATCGGCCATGGGGCGATTCTCAACTGCCGGTCCATCGGCAATTACGTGCTCATCGGTATGAACGCCACCCTGCTGCATGAAGCCTGTATCGGTGATTTTTGCCTCATCGGTGCCGCCGCCCTGGTGGGGGCCGGCAAAATCATCCCGGATTATTCCCTGGTGTTTGGCGCCCCTGGTCAGATCAAGGGCCGACCCTCTGAAGAGCAGCTCTGGTGGGCCAAAAGCGCGTATGAAGAATACAAGCCTTTAATCGACGAATATAAAAAAGCGCAGAACCGTCACGCGCTTTGAGCCGTTTTTATGCAAATACCCCGGAAAAATACCGGTTCCGGCCCTGGTTGATCCGGTCGGCCATGGCAATGACACAGGCCGGCCGGATATCCTCTTTCCACCGGGGGTAGCCGCCCTGCCATACATACCGGATCAACTCGTGGCATACGTTCCGGGTGAATTCATATGGCCCGAACCTGAAAAAACCGGATCCATCCGCACCTATCTCAACGGCTTGAATTTTTGAAAACGGTGCGATCAGTTCATTTATCAACTGTCGTGATTCTCCTCCTTCCGGATTCTGTCGGAAGCCGGAAGGATTTTTGGGAAAGGGAAACTGCTGGTATACCCGGCCGATAAATCCGGTAAATCGGATGTCGTGGATGGCGCCCATCAGGTCCCCGATATCCTGCTCTTTTTTGATGTGAAACACCTCACAATCCAGAAAGGCCGAAGATTCTTGTTCCGCCAGTGTCGCGATCCAGTCGCAGAAATCGTCACAGAAAAAGAAATACCGGTCCAGCAGCAGCATGTCCGATTCAATGTTGAAAAAACCGAACGCCAAAGGGCCGTGGGAATGGGATTCAAAAGACAAAGGCATGTCAAGTCTCCTTTTATTTCCAGCCATAGCATATTTTATTTGGGTGTGCTATAGAAAACCAGGATTTTTTTTTCAAGGAATTCTGCCCGATCCAGTTGGAAAAAATGACAGTTCAATGCTGAGGCATTCAAGAGCCGATAAAATCATCCGTTATCAGGAGGGAAAATGGATCTGACCGTATTCAAAAACATGGACAGGGATCAGTTGCTGGCCTATATCCGGTTTCTGCTTTGGAATTACCGGGTCATGGATGCATTCTGGTTCATCCGAATCGCTGAAAAATTCGACCAGGCAACCGCAGAAAAGCTGAATGAAGAGGTATGGGATACCGTGGCCGGATATGCGGCCAAAGATCTGATGAAAAAATTTCCCGTTTCCGAAATCGGCGACGGCCGTCCCGGTCTCGAGGGTTTTGTCCGGGCGCTGAAGCTGTTCCCCTGGTGCATCCTGGTGGGTTATGAGATCGGGGAAACACCGGACGAGGTGATCATCACCGTGCCGTCCTGTCCTACCCAGGAAGCCCGGCTGAAACGGGGCCAGGATGAATATGTGTGCAAGCACATGCACAAAAAGGAGTTTGAAAGCTTTGCGAAAGTGATCGATGACCGAATCCGGGTCCATTGCGAGTTCGCACCGCCAGATCCCCATCCTGAGGATCTGTTTTGCAAATGGCGGTTCTTCCTGGACCCTGAACATGGATAAACCGCCTGGACGTCAAACATCCGGACCGTCGGGTGGGAACAATCATTTTAAATCCGCTTTGCGCACCTTCCCCAGGGAGGTTCTGGGAAACGCCTGCCGGAATGAAATCCGGACCGGCCATTTGTAACGGGCCAAGGCCCCTTTGCAGAATGCCAGCACATCGGCTTTGGTGAGACGGGTGTCGGGCCGAAGAATGACAAACGCATGGCCGCATTCCCCCCAGGTGTTATGGGGTTCCCCCCTGACCGCCACATCCTGGATATCCGGGTGAGTCTTGAGGTGTTTTTCAATTTCAGCCGGGTACACGTTTTCTCCACCGGAAATGTATACGTCGCCGTCCCGACCCGCCAGAAAGAAAAAACCGTCCTCATCTTTCCAGGCCATGTCTCCGGTGTGGAGGTATCCATTTTTGATGGTTTCCTCGGTTTTCACTGGATCCTGCCAGTACTCCTTCATCATGATGGAGCCTCTGACCACGATTTCTCCGATCTGGCCGAAAGCAGCAGGCCGTCCCTGGGAATCCATGATGCTCACTTCGGCATGGAAGACCGGCCTTCCCACCGTACCGGGTTTGTTCAAAGGATCGGTTTCCGATGCCCACAACAGAATGGAGGTTTCGGTCTGTCCCATGATCTGGCGGAATGCCAGGCCGGCATCGGCACAGGCCTGGATCAGGTCCTGGGTGACCCGTTCCCCGCCGCCGGCGCAGACCCGCAAAGAGGACAGATCCCCCCGCCGGGCAGGAGGCACCTTGAGCAGCTCTCTGAACACGGTGGGGACCCCCAGAAATTTGGTCACTTTAAACTGCGCAATATCCCGGAACACGGTTTCCGGCTTGAATTTTTCATGAAGTACGATGGTGGCGCCTTTGTACAATATCGGTGCTGCCTGGATAAACAGCCCTCCTGAGTGGAACAGAGGCAGAAAGATGAGCATTATATCGCTGGTATGGAGCTTGAAAAAAATGTCCGCGTTCAGGCAGTTGAAAAAGGTTTTCCGGTGGGACAGCACGGCTCCCTTGGGCCGGCCAGTGGTGCCGGACGTGTACATGATCACCTGGGGTTCCTCCGGGTCGGCCGGCCCCAGGCTTCGGGTGAGAAAGGGCCGTTTCCCGTCAAATCGGGCCACACCCGGGTCCAGCTGAAAAATCCGGTCGTCAGTGGAAGGCTGTCCCTTGACCGCCACCATCAGGGGGGGCAGATAGGCGCCCAGATTCAGGGCATTCACTGTGGCGCTGAAGGTATCCCCATGAACAAACAGCCTGGGGCGGCAGTTTGTCAGAAAATAATCCAGCTCCCGGGCCGTAATCCGAAAGTTGATGGGTACAAAAATCGCCCCCAGCCGTGAGCAGGCCAGAAACAGATCCAGAAATTCCGGACAGTTATAGAGCATCACCGTCACCCGGTCTCCCTTTTCAATACCCAGGGACTGAAGCCAGCAGGCGGTCCGGTCCGACCGTCGGGACAGATTACTATAAGTGATCACCTGGTCCTGGAACAGGAGGGCCGGCTTGTCCGGAGTCAGTTCAGCCCATCGCTGGACCCACCAGGCAATGTTCATGGATTTGATCATGAGCAGCCTCGCAGTCTATCTGGAAAAATAGGCGGTTGCATGCGTATATTTTATACGTCAAATGCATCAAAAGATCCAGAAGTTATCTTGTCATCCGTCATAAAGGTTCCGACGTATCTGTCAGATAAATGGGGAACATGGGTCTGGGGTAATGCATTATCTGGGAGGATGTCAATGTTTTTGCAAAAGGTTAAAACCCCTGTCTTTAGGCGGGTAGCATTTTGCTAGCAGATGGGCTATAATCCGAATCATGAAATATCGGAAAGGGAGCCAAGGAGATCGAAAAAATGATTATCGGCCGAACCATTTTGGGCCGCTAAAATTGAGAGAAAATTTATGAAACAGGCATTTTTACTGGGAAACGGGGCCATGGCCTTAGGATTGCTGGAAGCGGGCTGCCAGATGCTCACCTCTTATCCCGGGACTCCAAGTTCCGAGATCCTGCCGGAAACTGTGCGGTTTGCAAAACAAGCGAATCTTAACACCGTGATCGAGTGGTCAGTGAACGAAAAGGTCGCGTTGGACAACGCGTTTGCAGCAGCCATTTCCGGCAAGCGGGCTGCCTGCTGTATGAAAATGGTGGGATTGAACGTGGCCGCGGATTCCTTTTTTTCTGCTGCCTATATCGGCAATATCGGCGGGCTGGTGGTGATCTCCTGCGATGACCCCGGGCCTCATTCTTCTCAAACCGAGCAGGATTCCCGGTTTATGGCCCGCATGGCCAAGGTGCCGGTGCTGGATCCGTCCAGTCCCCAGGAAGCCCGGGCCATGATCAAAACCGCGTTTGAGATCTCTGAACAGTTCCAGGTGCCGGTGCTGGTGCGGCCGGCCATCCGCATCTGTCACGCCCGCCAGAACATCGCTTACGATGAATTGAAGAACAATGACACAAAGGCGGTCTTTAAAAGGGAACCCACAAGGTGGGCGTCCACCCCCAAGTTCCGGTTTCTCCAGCACAAGGCCCTGAATGAAAAGCATGTGTTGATCGCGGAGAAGTTTGCGGCGCTGGCACCCTATAACCAGCACAACATCCAGCCGGGACAGGCGCATACTCTGGGTATTGTGACCGGCGGAGTACCGTCGGCCGTGGTGGCGGAACTGCTGGCGGAGTTTGACCGCACCGATATTCCGGTACTCAAGCTGGGTGCCCCCTATCCATTTCCCGCGTCCCTGGCCGATCCGTTCATGGATGCCTGTGACCGGGTTCTGGTGATCGAAGAGACCGACACAGTGATCGAATACCTGCTGGGGGACCGTCGCAAAACATTTGGCCGGCTGTCCGGCCATGTGCCTATGGAAGGGGAGCTGGTGCCGGAAAAGATCCTGGCGGTGATGAACCAGGCCCTGTCCGACAGTGATCTTGAGCCTCTGACCCATGGTGATAACACGCAGGAGGCCTTTGTTCTGACCACATCCCTGGACCTGCCGGTACGTCGGCCCACCCTGTGTCCGGGCTGTCCCCACCGGGCTTCGTTTTACGCCATCCGCAAGGCGGTGCCCAAGGCGATCTATCCCTCGGACATCGGGTGCTACACCCTGGGGTCCAACCTGGGGGGCGTGGACACGGTGCTGGACATGGGGGCGGGCATCACCTTGGCCTCGGGTTTCTGGCACGCGTTTCGGCAGGACGGTGTGGACAAACCGATCATTGCCACCATGGGGGATTCCACCTTTTTCCATTCCGGCACTACTGGCCTGATCAACGCGGTATACAATGACGCCCGGTTTGTCCTGGTGATTCTGGACAACGGCATCACCGCCATGACCGGGATGCAGCCGGCCATCACCCAGGGGGTGCGGGTAGAGGGCAGAAAAGGAAATGCCATTGCCCTGGAAACCATTGTCAAAGGATGCGGTGTTACTTATCTCAAAGTGGTGGACCCCTATGATGTGAAGCACACCATTGATGAAATCAGAACCGCCCATGAATGGTCCCGGTCCCCGGACGGCGGCATTGCCGTGATCATTGCCCGGCACCCGTGTGTCATCGGGCTGCGGGACCAGGGCCTGCCTGAAACGTTTGAGGTAATGGTCACGGATGAGTGTGATGACTGCGGCCTGTGCCACCTGCAGTTCGAGTGCCCAGCCATGAAGCGGAACCCGGAAAAGGGAAAAACCGAGATTGATCCGGTGCTGTGTTCCGGCTGCGGGGTGTGCCTGCACATCTGTCCTAAGGATGCGGTGCAGTGTGTATTAAAGGAGATGACATGAAAACCTATCAGTTTGTGTTGAGCGGCCTGGGCGGGCAGGGGATTCTGTTCATGACAAAGATCCTGGCCCAGACCGCCCTGAACAAGGGATTCAATATCCTGGGGGCGGAAACCCATGGCATGGCCCAGAGGGGGGGATCCGTGGTGTCCCATCTGAAGATCGGGGATGCCGGTGCCAGCCTGATTCGGGCCGGGGCTGGTGACTGCCTTATATCCATGCATGAAGCCGAGGCTTACCGGTACCTGCCCTGGGTGAAACCCGGGGGCATGATCTTTGTCAATGCGCCGGCAGAAGTGTTTCCCGATGCGCGGGTGGCTTCGTACCTGGATACGCACCAGATTACCGGATTTGCGATGGAGGCGGGAAAAACCTCGTTTGAACTGGGTTCCCCCAGATCCACCAACCTGGCCATGGTGGCGTTTTTTGGCGCCTTCGGTCAGGGGCCCCTGGATGCGGATGCCCTGCGGGAAACGGTCACATACATGAGCCCGGATCCTGTCAAAGAAATCAACCTGAAGATATTTGATACCTGTCATGAACAAGGGAAAAAAAGTGCTGAAAAGAGCGCCCATGGAATTGTTTAACAACCTGACTGTATTGTCCCAGGAACAGGCCAACGTGGCCCCGTTCCTGGAAGAATGCGGACAAATTCTGACTTTTCCCCCGCGGTTCGGGGAGCACAACCCGCACATTTACGGGGATATTCTGGGATATGCCCCGGTGACCCTGTCGCTGTTCAAGGAGAAAGGCATTATTTAAGACCAATGAAACTCAATGCTATCGGAGAACGCAAATCCCTGGGAGAGGATGTCTACGATCACCTCAAACAGGCCATCATTGATGAGGACATCGAGCCTGGTGCCCGGCTGGTGGAAAACCGCATCGCAAGGATGCTGGGTATCAGCCGGACCCCGCTGAGGGAAGCCCTGCACAAGCTGGAGCGGGAGGACTGGATTGAAAAAATGCCGTCCGGCGGGTTCAAAGTGATGACCCTGTCCCGGGAGGATATCGAGGAGACTTTTGGTATCCGGGCCGTGCTGGAGTCGTATGCCGCCCGCCTGGCAGCGGAAAAGCATCGGTCTTCGGATTTGTTACCGCTGGAAAAAGTGATGAAAAAATTTCAGGACTGCCTGGAAAAAAAACGGACAGCACCTCTGCCGGGCATCAACACGGAGTTCCATGACCTGCTGTATGTCATGAGTGACAGCCCGAAGCTCATCAAAATGATCAACCAGCTGAGAGCTCAGATTTCCCGGTACCGGCAGATTATCCTAAAACAGGAAGACTTTGCCGCAGCCTCTTTTCGGGACCATGCCGACATGCTTACTGCCATGCGGCAAAGAGATGCCGACCGGGTGGAAGCCCTGGTGCGGACCCATATTCTCAAGGGCAAGCAGGCGGTCATTCACCGCATCAAGGAAGAAAATGCCAGAAAGAGTGCCTGACATACACCCGGATTCCCCCGGATTGATCCAGGATATCCTGGAGGGCAGAAACTGGACATAGATGTAATACTGCTTGACCGGCTTGTTGCATTTGGAAAGGCGCTGGTATTTCCGCCCTTTTCTACTGACAAAATTTCTGGCGGCCACAGTTTTGACATTTTCCTTATCAGTGATGATACAAAACACATGATTGCCTTTACCTGAAAATGGGTTGATGAGATCTATGGGCAGATTGAGGTTTACAAAAGATTCAGAAAACTGATAGAAGAATGGATAGATCTTCCATTGAATATTCTCAACTGAGAATGAAGCAGGATAGGGAAGCTAAAAAAAGAGATGAATGAAATAAACATCAATCCAATCAACATCAATCCATTCAAAAACAAATGCTCAAAAATATCAGCATCAGATCTCTGTATTAAACAGGTAAAAATCGATAACCCAAAAAAAATCATTCAAGGAAATGAAGATGGAATACTACAAAAAGCTGAAAACTGAATTGCATGCAATGGCCGGTCAAATGATGGATGAAACAGTAAGGGTTGTTTCGGCAAGGCCGCTTTCACCTCAGGAAGCCATTGGCAAACCGGACCGTACGGATTTTCCGATTCTCAAAGGCAAGGAAGTGATGGTGGAAGCGGTTTTCCGGGATTCCAGAGGCCATGCGTTTACAGACATGCCGGGAAATTTTCAAGGATCACTGCAAGCAGTCATGGATCTCGATCTGCAGACCCATTTTGAACGTGCTGTGTTCATCGCAACCATCAATGCCGTTATGCGCGATGCCGGCAAGATCTCAAATACCGTTCATTGCAGGGACAGCGATCCCAAAAGTTGCGCAGAACAGTTTCCAGCTTTTATTACTGAACATTTCGGTAGTCCGAAAATCGCATTCGTGGGTTATCAACCGGCAATGCTTGAACAACTGTCTCAATCATTTATGCTGCGTGTTATCGACCTGGATGAAGACAACATCGGGGCGGATCGTTTCGGCCTGACAATCGAGGGACCAAAAAATACCGAAGCGGTGCTGTCTTGGGGAGATATCATTATCGCCACCGGTTCAACCTGTGTTAACGGCACGATCGGCGATTTTCTGGATAAAAAACCGGTTGTTTTTTATGGAGTCACCGTTGCCGGACCTGCCGCACTCTATGGTTATCATCGCTTCTGCCCCTGCGCCGCATAACGCAAGATAAAGAGGAGAACAAACGGTTTAAACCCTTTTTTACCTCATAATTTAGGATTGTTATGTATCAAAAAACTCTTACCCGGCGGGATTTTCTTGCCAAATTCGCATTTGGAACGGCTGCGCTGCTTACGGTCCCTTACTTTATTATGAATGTCCGGGCGACCGGAACTGATAAGCCTATCAGGATTGCGGTGGAGTTTAACTGCCATGCGGTGCCGGCCTATGTGGCCATAGAAAAACAGTTCTATAAAGCAGCAGGGGTGGATTTCATGACCTATGCAAGCTACACCACGGGGGCATCCCTAGCCGCGGGGCTGGCAAGAGGTGATGTTGATGCCGCCTACATCTGCCTTATTCCTGCAATAAATACCTATGCCAATGCCGGCGTCCCCATCAAGGTGTTATGCGGCACACATCTCTATGGGTATGGTCTGGCTGTGAATCCTGAAAAGATCCATTCCGTTGGGGATCTGGAAAAACCCGACATTAAGGTCAGTGCTTTGCGAGAGGGGACATCAGTAGATACGCTGCTGCATAATGTCATGGAGCATCATGGTCTTGATCAACAGATCATCTTGTCCAAGATACTGCGAATGAGTCCCGCCAAATCAATTTTTGCTGTGAGAGCAAGACAGCTGGATGCGGTATTTCTTCCGGATCATTGGCTGACCATGAGCGAGAACGATGGTTTTTCTGTGATGCTGACCGCCAGAGACACTTGGCCAAACATGATCGGCAGCGTTCTTCTAAGTACGGAAGAATTGATCCGCACCACTCCGGATATTGTTAACAAACTTGTTCAGGCCACAAAAAAGGCGACAGCCTGGATGAATGAAAACCCAGCTGAAAGCGCTGAAATTGCCGCCCGTTATCTTTCTTTAGAAGCCAAGGGTGCACCTCTGGCGGATGTGATGGAAAAAGAAAGCGAGCTCAAGGTTTCGAGCAGCACCATTGCCCGGGCCATGAAAAATCTTGATTACATTAATTGCATCAACATAGATCAGTTTCAATATACCATTGATAATGCCGCCCGGTTGGGTAACATCAAAAAAACATTTCCGGCGGACACGATGCTGGATCTGCAATTTTTACAGCAATCATGAAAACAACATCTCTTTTTAAAGCAGCCGGGTCCCGGAGTCTGTGGAAAATTGTTCCTGTAATGGTGTTTTTCGTCTTATGGGAGCTTGCAGCAAGATATGGTCCATTTGGGGGGACCGCTATTTTTCCTTCTTTCAGCGCCGTACTATTGGAAATGGCGGCTCTGTTCAAAAGCGGGGTGATGATAAAAAATCTTGCGGCCACCCTCTTTAGAGTCCTTATCGGCCTTTTTTTAGGAACGATCTCCGGCATTGTCATTGGCATTCTCATGGGCTGGCAGGAAAAGGTTTATCGATCATTATCCCCCATTATCAGCATGCTTTATCCCATACCGGCGCTGGGTTGGCTGCCCCTGTTGATGCTCTGGATCGGCATCAATGAGATGCTGCCCATCGCCATTATCAGCATCGGCGTTTTTTTTCCGCTTTGCTACAACACCGCAGCAGGCATACGCAGTGTCGATCAGGAGATGATTAAAGCCGCCCATATTCTTGGGGCATCGGAGATGCGGATACTTTTCGAGGTGATTCTGCCCAATGCGGCATCGCAGATATTTACCGGCTTGAAGCTTTCCTCAGGGATGTCCTGGCGCACGGTCCTTGCAGCGGAAATGGTGGCGATCCCGACAGGAATCGGAGCACTGATCATGAAAGCTGAAAGCCTGGTAAGAGTGGATATCATCATATCCAGTCTTGTTGTTCTATCCCTGATGTGCTTATTTTTCGAAAAAATATTGGGTGTCGTGGAAAAAAAATGGATAGGAAACTGGAGCGGTAATGCCCAAGATTGAACTTCGAAACGCAACGATACGGAACTGCCATGATTTGAATCTTACTATCAGGAACGGTGAATATTTTGTCATTGTTGGTGAAACAGGTGCCGGGAAAACAACCCTTTTGAACATGATTGCGGGTGTTGAAAAGTACACCGGCAGTGTTTTAATTGATGACGTCGTTGTCAATCCACTCCCACCTTTTAAAAGAGGGGTTGGTTATTTGTTCCAGGAATTGGCCCTTTTTCCTCATTTTTCCGTGATGGCAAATATCGGATTCGGCCTGAAAGCGCAGGGGTATCAAAAGAACGCAATAAAAGAAAGGATTTCATTTCTTTTGGACTTGATGCAGATCCGTCATCTGGCCGGACGTTTTCCGCACCAGATTTCAGGTGGCGAGAAAAAAAGGGTCGCCTTGGCCCGCTCGCTGGCGCCGTCCCCGAAAACGCTTCTTCTCGACGAACCGACCTCCAGCCTGGACCCCCGGACTGCAAAACATTTAAGCAGTGAACTTCACGATATCTTAAAAAAACTGGGCGTGACAACCGTACATGTCACCCACGACCTCAAAGAGGCGGAGAGAATTTCAGATCGGATCGCCTTTATGGCCAACGGCAGCATTGAACAGGTTGCGACTCCTGCAGCCTTTTTTTTTGATCCGGCAAACACCTCTGTCGCTGAATTTATCGGAATGCCAAACATTCTTGAGTGCCGGCAAACCCGACCCCTTGCTTCCGGTTTGGTGGAAATAGTGTCGGATGACTTGAAAATCATCTTGCCTTGCAACAGACGTCATATCCGAAAAATAGCCATTCCGCCCGATGCGGTTGATATCTCCGATGTTGAACCGTCCGAACTTTTATTGAACCATTTTGTGGGAACGGTAGAAAAAATTATCCAACACAACGCTACGGTAAAGTTGCAAATTTCCATCGGCAAAAACAGACTCATTTCGGAATTAACCGCAAGCGCCTTCATGAATATGTTCATTGCAAAGGGGACGAAGGTTTATGGAGCAATAAAAATGAATCGGTTGCGTTACATAGAATAATGAATTTGCTAATTTCAGGAACCAGTCCCAGGATTGGGAAAGTAAAATTCGAATAAACTGAACAGCAGAGGTTTGAAATCGATGATATGGGCATATATTTTTAAATTCATTGGCTTAGGGATTTAAAAAAATTCCTTGTGTAAAAATTTTTGAAAAGTGTTCTGACAATTGTTGTGTTGAGATGTTACCGTCCGGGTTAAACCATCTGTATGCCCAGCTGACCATCCCAAAAAAAGCAAATGCGCATACTTTTGAGTCCAGATCACGCATTTGGCCGTTGCTTTTTAAAGAGTCAAATAAACCTGTTAACCGGGACATATATTGTGTTTGTTTTAATTTTAATTCGGCCCGATGGTCAGGGGTAAGGCAATTTTGCTCATGGACCAGCAGTTTCATTTTATCAAAATTAATGGCGGTCATGGTATGCATTCGAAGGATTTCAATCAATTGCTCTTTTTGATTTAATTCTTTTTTTTCAATGTCCGTCATTAATTTCAGCCCAGTGCTCATGGTTTCATCCAGTACCTGGTAGAGGAGTTCTTCCTTGCTGTCAAAGTAGTAGTAAATAGAAGCTGCACTGATGCCACCGGCTTTCGCTATCCCTCGAATCGTTGTCCCCTCGAACCCCTGGTCAGCAAATACTCTAGCGGCCATTTCACGAATCTTATCTCGCCGTTTTTCTTTTTCTAAACCCATCATCTTCTCCCAATCGCCTGGAGTCAATATTGTAAACGCTTGATATAAACTTTGTTCAAATCTATTGTTCTGAACAAATAATTTAATTTCATTTCAACAGATTCGCTTTTTAGTGTCAAGAATTTTCCAAACAAGTATGGTGGTTATTTTGGGAGACACAAAAAAACTTGACATAGCAAACTTGACATGATTTTATTGTTTAAACGTTTGTTCAGACTATTTGATCATAACATGTGTTGAGGCTTAACCTGAAAAATATGATGGAGACGGTTGTCATAGAGTCACAACATACACAAGAGGATTACTTTCAAATGTCCAAATATAAAATACGAACAAGAGTCCTTCACAAAGGAGGCGCACCGTTCTGTCTTAAATCACATCGTCAATGCCGTGGATGCTTTGGATGGCGTAATCTGCTCAATGCAGCCCAATCAAATGCCGTTTGGCAAACTTACCCCATCAGATGTGCTGCAACGGGATTGACATTGAAGGTCAAAAAAAACGGGTAGGCAGCACTCTTTTTAGAACTGAATATGGATCATTGCCAGGTTTCGAGCGAAAATCAAAACACGTATTTGATAATAGGATTGTGACCTGTAAACAGTAACGTGCTGGCGTTTATGATGGTTATAAAAACTATTCGCACAGGTCGTGGAACGTGGCAGTTAACACGATGAGTGAGCGGGGTTATAAAATGAGCATTGCGCTTAAGTTTGAGGGATATCACCGGCCCGCTAATGTTGACCAGGCCGTAAAAATTTTAACAAAATACGGTAATAACGCGCAGGTTATTGCCGGAGGAACGGACATACTGCCCCGGCGACCAGGGGGGAATAATGCCGGTAATGGGAAACACCTTGTTGACATCGTCCATATGGGACTGGATTATATCAGAGAAGAAAAAAACGGCATCTATATCGCCGCTGCTGCAACAATCAACAGTATTGGCGCCTTTCCCCTGTTTTCGCAAACGCCTTATCTGGCTTTGTCAGAGGCTCTCGCCTGTCATTCCACCCGGACGATCAGGAACAGGGCCACCATCGGTGGTAATTTGTGTAATGCATCGCCATGTGCGGATCTTGCCTTGCCTTTGCTGGTGCTTGGCGCCCGATTGATCGTTGCGGGACCTGAGGGAAACAGGCAGATCCCGATTCAAGATTTTTATGTTGGGACGAACCTCTGCGCACTGGACAGCAATGAGATGTTGCTGGAAATCTGCATACCCTTTTGTGAAGAAAAAACCGGCACATCCTTCCTGAAACTCGGCCGTCAGCAAACAGTCATTGATATGGCGCTGGTAAATGTGGCCACATTTCTCACAATGGAAGGACAGTGTTGCGTCACAGTTAGGATCGCTTTGGGATCGGTGGGTCCGGTTCCATTTCGTGCAAAAAAAGCAGAGTCGATGCTTACCGGCAAACGCCCGGACAAAAAGACCATACAACTAGCTGCCGAGGCTGCGGCAGAGGCATCTGCGCCCCTTGATGATATTCGGGCAACGGCTGCATATAGAAAAAAAATGGCGGTTATACTTGTTCGACAGGCATTGGAAAACAGTGTCAGGAGATATCAAGCATGAAGAAAATAGATATAAAACTGACAGTAAACGGTGAACAACATGAAATGGCTGTGGCCCCTGGAGAAAGACTATTGGATGTTTTAAGGGAGCGCTTAGGCCTGACCGGCACCAAGGAAGGCTGCGGTGAAGGGGAGTGCGGCGCCTGCACCATCAATATGAATGGGCAGGCAGTATTATCCTGTCTCATGCTTGCGGTTCAAGCGGACGGTGCCACAATTCTTACCATCGAGGGGCTTCAAAAAGGGGCTGATCTGCATCCTTTGCAAGAGGCATTTATCGGCGAATCAGCCGTTCAGTGTGGTTATTGTACACCCGGCATGATCATGGCATCTGATGCATTGATTCGGAATAACCCCAGCCCGACACAGGGTATGATCCGGGATGCCCTTGCCAATAATATTTGCCGGTGTACAGGATATGACCGGCCGGTCAAGGCTGTGCTCAAGGCCGCCAGCCAGATGAAGGAGCGAAAAAATGGATAAGCTTGAGGTTGTGGGAAAACCCATAAAACGAATTGATGGCATCGACAAGGTTACCGGCGCAGCTAAATATGCAACCGATATCACTCTGGACAATATGCTGTACGCCAAGCTTCTTCGCAGCCCCCATGCGCACGCAAAAGTGACTCACATTGATACCGCTGCAGCGGAAAATCTGCCGGGCGTTAAGGCTGTGGCAACGATTCTGGAGGTTCCCAAGGTTCTTCAATACTGGTATTTTCTTCGAACTGGAAAAAAAGAAAAACAGATTTATCTCCGGGACAATATTGTCCGGTTTGTCGGTGATCCGGTATTGGCTGTTGCGGCCAAAGATGAGGAAACAGTGAGCAAAGCCCTCTCCCTGATAACCGTCACCTATGAAAAGCTGCCGGACTTACAAGATCCGGTTGTGGCATTAGAAGAAGAAAGTATAAAAATACACAGCAAGGGCAATGTTGCCATGAAAGCCGAAAAGGAATTCGGAGATATCCAGGAAGGATTTAATCGAGCAGATGTCATTATTGAGAACACCTATCACACGTCCAAGCAAAAGCATGCGAGCCTGGAGCCTATTGGCAGCTGTGTTGCCCATTACCAACCCGATAAGCGTTTGACCGTCTTTTCTTCCACCCAGCTTCCCCACTGGAGCCGGCATTACCTTGCGGGTGCGCTGGAGATGCCATTAAATAAGGTTCGGGTTATCAAACCCTACACCGGCGGTGCCTTTGGGGGCAGATGCGGACTTATTCACGGGCTTGAGGTAATGTGCAGCTGGCTTTCCCGAAAGGCATTGAGACCCGTCCGACTTTCTTTTAGTAGAGAAGAAGATTTTATCGCCACTGAATCCCGCCATCCCATGATCATAAAAATGAAAACCGGTGCCACAAAAGAGGGCATCATCACGGCCAATGACGTCAAGATTATAGCGGATGTAGGAGGCTATGGGACGCATTACATCGGGGTAATAGCAGATTGTTTGTCCACGGGAGGTGCCTTATACAAAATACCCAATTATCGTTTTTACGGAACCGCTGTTTATACAAACAAATCCCTGTGCGGTGCTCTCAGGGGGTATGGGAATCCCCAGATGAATTTTGCCCAGGAGTCACAGGTGGATATTATCGCCGAGAAACTGGGGGTGGACCCGCTAAAAATACGATTGAAAAACTACCGTCCCAAGGGAGATATGGACCCGGTATTGAGAGAAAAAATTCAGAGCAACGGCCTGCCGGAATGCCTGGAAAAGGGAGCTGCAGAAGCAGATTGGGATGCTAAAAGATGTCAATTGCCCGGCATCACTGTCATAAAACGGGGAATTGGACTTTCAATCATGCTGCACGGGACAGGTGCTGCCGGTGCCCTGCCGGATCCGGCGTCGGCAACTATAATGATCAATGCTGACGGTTCTGTCAACCTTCTCACAGCAGCAGCTGACGAAGGACAGGGTAACCGGACGGTGTTGGCACAGGTCGCATCCGAAGTCCTGGGAATTGATATTGAAAAGATCACCGTTTCAGATACCGACACGGCTGTGACGCCACTTGATTGCGGCACCCATGGAAGCCGACAAGCCTATAGTGGCGGATTGGCCGTTAAAGCCGCCGCCACCGAGGCCCGTAATAAGATGCTGTTTTTTGCTGCCAAAAGCCTTGGTGTGAAACAGCAAAAATTAGGGATTAAAAAGGGACGGATCTATGAACTATCGGATCCTGAAAACAATATCCTGATTCATGAGTTGATGCGGCAAAACCAGATTGGCGATATGAGCCTATGCGAGCAAGTGATCGGATCCTTCAGCGGCATTGCATCTGCTATGCCCGGTTATTACGGTGCTATCTTCGCAGAGGTGGAAGTGAACACTGAAACCGGAGAAGTCCGCGTAACAAAACTGACCAGCGCGTTTGATGTGGGCCGGGCACTTAACCCGGATTTGGTGGAAGGTCAAATTACCGGGGGTGGTGCCATGGGAATTGGTTTTGCCCTTACCGAGGGGTTGATTGTCAAAGACGGTCATATTTTAAATGGTAATCTGACCGATTATCGTTTGCTAAGGGCCTGTGACGTGCCTGAAATTGTTCCGATTATCGTGGAATCAAATGAGCCAACCGGGCCGTTCGGAGCCAAGGGGATTGGCGAAGGGGCTATGGTAAATGTGGCATCCGCAATCGCCAATGCCATTTGCCATGCATCCGGCGTTAGATTAACTGATTTATGCATGACCCCGGAAAATATTCTACAGAAATTAGAAGAGAAAACAGCATGAATATAGAATCATGAATTAAGAACCAGAAAATTTTTGAATTACCGTTCGATTGTTGATCGAAGAGCGTTATGCTTGGCCGGTTTCCTTGACATTTTCCACAAACTTGATACATAAGTTGACAACGATTTGGGCTGAAAACTCTAATTTTCAAGTGGCACCGGACTGAGTTTTGGGTGATTGATATTTTTTGGGGAATTTTGACAGTTTGAGGGATCGTATGCAAAAGAAAAGTGAAATTAAAACCATGGGTGAGCTTAAAAGGTCTGGCTATGAGCCAGTGTCGGTCAGAGCTGAAATGAGGCGGAACCTGATATCCATGATTCAACATAAAAAAGAGATATTTCCCGGCATAATCGGTTATGATGATACGATCATTCCGCAGATTGCAAATGCCATTATTTCCGGTCAGGATATGATATTCCTTGGTGAGCGCGGACAGGCGAAATCCAGGATTATGCGGTTAATGGTCAACCTGCTTGATGATAAAATACCCGTGATCAAAGGGTGTGAAATACACGATAACCCTTTGGCTCCCATGTGCAGGGAATGCCGGGATAAAGTGGCGGAGCAGGGCGATGCCGTAAAGATTGCCTGGTTGTCCAGGCAAGACAGATATGGTGAGAAGCTGGCAACACCGGATATCGTCATTACGGATTTAATCGGAGATATTGATCCGATTAAGGTGGCGGAAGGGCGGTACCTTTCCGATGAACTGACGATCCACTATGGGTTGATCCCGAGGACGAACCGGGGGATTTTCTGCATGAATGAGCTTCCGGATTTAACAGACAGGATTCAGGTGGGTCTGTTTAACCTGATGGAGGAAAAAGACATCCAGATAAGGGGGTACCGGATCCGGCTTCCCCTGGATATGATTTTAGTTGCCAGTGCGAATCCTGAAGATTACACCAGCCGGGGCAGGATCATAACCCCGCTCAAGGACCGGTACGGGGCCCAGATAAGGACACATTATCCGAAAACGATTGAAGATGAAATCCGTATTATGGAAATGGAACACCGGCAGTTTCCCAACGATGGCCCTGAGACTTATGTGCCCCGGTACATGGCGGAAATTATTGCAGAGGTCACCCATCTTGCCCGTAAAAGCGTCCATATTAATCAGAGTTCCGGGGTAAGTGTCAGGGTATCCATTGCCAATTATGAGACACTGCTCAGCAATGCGGTCAGGCGGGCTGTGATCCTGGGTGAGACATACGCGGTTCCCCGTATCAGTGACCTGCCGTATATTCACGCATCCACAATCGGCAAGATTGAACTGGAAAGCTTTGACTGCGTTAAAGAGAGCAGTGTTATTGATGGGTTGATTCGACAGGCGGTGCTGAATGTGTTTAATCGGTATTTTCCGCCCCATAAGCTAAAGGAGATTGTCGCAGAGTTCAATGATGGTTTAATAATTGAGGTTTCAGATGAAATGATCGCCGGGCTGTATGTACAGAATGCAAGCCGGATTGGTGGTATGGCTGATGCCATACAGAAGATAAATAGCCCGGATAACCCGGAAGCCTTTGCGTCGGCAATGGAGTTTGTTCTTGAAGGACTTCACCTGAATAAGCGGCTGAAAAAGACTCAGATAGAATCAAAAATGGTTTACCAGCGTTAGTATGCGAAAATACCGGTATTCAAAAAGGGATTCAACTCAACTGCCATTTGATCTGGACCAGGAAACGTTGATGGATGAGCTTGGCCAGGACCTGATATCCTCGGGAGATGTGACCGATTCCCTCAATCAGATGCAGCAGGAGGGCATACAAGATGACCAAGGAAACAGACTGCCGGGCATAGAGGACATGCTGGAACAGTTAAATCAGAAGAAACAACACCTGGAAAATCATATACAGTCATCATCAGAAAGTAAAGCTCCGGATGATGGGAACAATATGGAAAATGGATTGCCGTCGACGAGTGATAATGAAAATTTGGAGGATCCTGCTCCTTCAGCTGAAACAGCATTAACGGAAATGTTGCAAAAAATGGACAGGCTGGAGAACCAATTCAAAAATTCGGGAAATAGTTCGCTGAAGAGTATTGATGAACAGCTTCTTAAAGAAATTATGGGGGATGACACGGCGGACCATCTGAAACGATTATATGACATACCCCGAACCTTAAATGAAGCCGGTTATATCAGCAGGACAGGCGGTAAATACGTATTAACGCCTCGGGGTATGAGAAGAATTGGGCAAAAGGCGCTGCAGGATATTTTTGCTCAACTTCGGAAATGCCGGGGGGGCGGACATAATACCATATCAAAAGGGACCGGTGTCCAGATAATAGTATCCCGTCCCAAAAGTTCTGCCATGTATTTTGGCAATTTAAATTCTATGCAGCTATCCGCATATTTTGTCTAAAATAATCCTTTATGGTAAACGACAAAGCATTCAGTGCATTTTCAGCTTTTTGTTTTTTCTTG
>JAIPDL010000102.1 GCA_021737695.1 Desulfotignum sp.
AATGATCGGTCAGATCTCCATCGGAATCACCACCTGGGTGTTCAACCGGGTGATGCTGGCCCGCATCGGTATTGACGGCCTGGCCGCCTACACCATTGCAGGGTATGCCGCGTTTGTTCAGTTCATGATCATCACCGGGTTTGCCATCGGCCTGGCCCCCATTGTGGGGTACAGCTTCGGGGCCCGGAAAACCGCCCATATCAAGGCAGTCATGCGGATCGCACTGATTTCCGGTGCTGTCACGGGGTTTTTCTGCTGGATGGTGGTCCTGTTTTCCGCCACGGGCATTGCCGCGCTGTTTTCTCCGGGAAATCCCCATATCAGGCTTCTGGCACAATCCGGGTTCGGCCTGTTTGCAGCCGCATTCCTGTTCAACGGGTTCAACATCCTGATCACCGCCTATTTCACGGCCCTGGGCAATGCAGGGGTATCTGCGGCAATTGCGGTTTTGCGGGGACTTGTCCTGATCAACCTCTTTGTTGTGAGCCTCCCCCGGGTCATGGGAGATGCCGGGATCTGGCTGAGCTACCCCCTGGCGGAAATCGTCACCTTATTTTTTGCCCTTGCCTGGTTAAGACAGAGCTTTCGTTCTTTAGAGGCAAACAGCGCCAGGGCATATGAATCCATGCGGGTTTGACCCAGGCAAGCGCCAGAATAGCGTATCCCCAGGTGATTTGACCACAGGATCATCCCGGCAGCGTGCCGACCCACCGTGCCGGAAAAATGACCCGTCCCTTGACACCTGAATTAAACCAGTTGTACTTTGAATGCAACGAAACCGAAAACAACGCATACCAGGAGTGACAATGAAAACGAGAATCACAAAGTTGTTCGGCATCCAGTACCCCCTCATTCAGGGGGGGATGCACTATGTCGGGTTTGCCGAACTGGCGGCGGCCGTGTCCGATGCCGGCGGTCTGGGCATCATTACCGGGCTCACCCAGAAAACACCGAAGGATCTGGATAGGGAAATCAAGCGGTGTAAAGACATGACGGACAAACCCGTCGGGGTGAACCTGACCTTTCTGCCCACCGTGTCCTCGCCGGATTATCCGGGGTATATCAAGGCCATTATTGACAACGGAATAAAGATTGTTGAAACCGCCGGCAGGAACCCGGAACCGTATCTGCCTTATTTAAAAGAAGCCGGTATCAAGGTTATTCATAAATGCACGTCCGTCCGCCATGCCGTCAAGGCGGAAAAAATCGGGTGTGACGCCGTCTCCGTGGATGGATTTGAATGCGGGGGCCATCCTGGGGAAGATGATATTCCCAACATGGTGCTGCTGCCCCGGGCCGCCGAAGCGCTGACCATCCCGTTTGTGGCATCCGGGGGCATGGCAGATGCCAGAAGCCTGGTGGCGGCCCTGGCCCTGGGCGCGGACGGGATCAACATGGGCACGCGGTTCATTGCCACCCAGGAAGCGCCTGTGCACGAAAATGTCAAACAGGCGATCGTCAAGGCAAGTGAAACCGATACGCGTCTTGTCATGCGGCCGCTACGCAATACCGAGCGGGTCCTGAACAATACCGCAGCCCAAAAACTGCTGGAAAAAGAAGCCTCCCTGGGCAGCAACCTGAAGTTTGAAGATATCATGGAAGAAGTGGTGGGCGTTTATCCCAGGATCATGCAGCAGGGGGATATGGAGTCCGGCGTGTGGTCCTGCGGCATGGTGGCCGGCCTTATCCATGACATCCCCACATGCAAAGAACTGCTGGACCGGATCATGGCGGAAGCCAGACAGATCATTGAAAACCGGCTGACGGCCATGCTGTGACATTCACGCCTGACAGATCCGCCTTTTCAATGGATAGAAAGTCCATTGACACCCTGAATTCAAAAATGATATAACCATGCAAATCAGAAAAGGTTGTTTTCGATATGCATGGTTATATCCCAAGATTGATTGAAGACAAAATTCACAGGTCCCTGTCCCGGTCCCCGGCTACAGCCATTCTTGGGCCCCGGCAATGCGGAAAATCGACCACCGCCCGCATGATGCTGAAAAGCAGGCCGTCCATTTACCTGGATTTACAGGATCGTGTGGATCGCAACAAACTGGCGGAACCCGAGCTTTTTTTCGATCGTTACCGGGAGAAGATGATCTGCCTGGACGAAATTCAAATGCTGCCGGAATTTTTTTCAGTCCTTCGGTCGGAAATTGATAAAGACCGCAGGCCGGGCCGATTTTTAATTCTCGGGTCAGCCTCCCGTGATTTGATCAGACAATCCACGGAAACCCTTGCCGGCCGTATTGCTTATCTGGATTTGAGCCCGTTTCTGATCCATGAAGTGTCCCCATCCATTCCGTGGTCTGATCTATGGCTCAGGGGCGGATTTCCTGAAAGCACCCTTGCCAAAGATGATGCGGACAGTTTCGACTGGCGCCTGGATTTTATCAGAACATTCATGGAAAGGGATATTCCCGGTCTTGGATTCAATATCCCTGCCCCGGTCATCGAGCGGTTGTGGCTGCTGCTGGCACACTATCATGGACAAACGGTCAATTATCATAAACTGGCGGGGGCTGCAGACATTTCCATTCCGACACTGAAAAAATATCTTGCCATCCTGGAACAGACATACATGCTCCGCCTGCTGCCGCCGGCGGAAACAAACCTGAAAAAACGGTTGATCAAATCCCCGAAAATCTACCTGCGTGACAGCGGGATACTTCATGCGCTTCTGGACATTGGAACCTATGACAATCTTCTGGCCCATCCCATTGCCGGGGCTTCCTGGGAGGGGTTTGTGATTGAAAACATCATTGCCTGCTACAGCCGATGGAACCCCTCTTTCATGCGCACGGCCAACGGGGCTGAAATGGACCTGGTCCTGGAACGGGCCGGCCGGCGCCATGTTTTTGAGTGCAAACTGTCCAAAGCCCCGAAACCCTCCCGGGGATTTTATGAACTGATTGATGCGGTTCAGCCGGCATCCGCATGGGTGATCGCCCCTGTTGATGACCCCTATGAGATCAGCGAAAAGGTAACGGTCTGTCCGCTGAAAAAAATCAGCTCTTGTTTACCTGTTTCCCCGAATAAAAAAAAGGAGTAGACATGACCCTATTATCATTTTTCCTGGTAGTACTGTTGGCGGCGGTTGTATTTTTGGCGGGAAAAGTGTTTCAGCTGAATTAGGGGAAACGCCATTGCCGCCATCCAACAGGTCTCTCCCGGCATTGTGGCATTGTCTCCCCACGATACCTCGGACTGGGCCATTGACCGGTTCCGGCAGGCATTCGGCGCCACGTATGCGGATGTCAAGGTGGGACAGCGGATTGTGATCTGAATCCTGTGTGATCAATCCAGTTTTTTCAGCTTGTCGGGGTAGTCCCGGGCAAGATCGACATACAGCTGCTTGCCGTAAGTCCAGAACTCCTTGTGCCGCTGATGGACATCTCCGATGATCTTGTACGGCACGCCACCGGTAATTTTTTCATCCGGAATCCGGGTTTTCTGGGGAATGACCGACCCTTCCGCCACAATGGCCCAGGCCCCCACCACCACATCAAACCCGATGATCGCCCCGATGCCGATAACGGCATGGGTTTGGATCAGCCGGCCATGGATGATGGCGCCATGGCCCACGGTCACATGATCTTCCAGCTCCAGAAGGCCGTCCGGACGGACATGGAGAATGGCCCCTTCCTCCACGGCCGTGCCTTTGCCGATATGAATCGTGCCGTAATCTCCCCGGACAATGGCGCCATGGCCGATGTAGCAGTTGTCCTGTATCACCACATCCCCGATCACCCTTGCTGAATCACTGATATATGTATTTTTTCCGATTGTCGGAATCCGGTCTCCATACTGATAAACAGCCATCTTTTTTCCTTTCCAGGATCTGTTATTCATGCCTGAGCGTTGATTATATCCACTGGAGCCGGGAATGTCTTGGTCTTTTTATCCCATCAAACCCGGCAACCATAACACCAGGGCCGGCCACATGATATTACCGAACCAGACCGGATCGAACGCCAGCAGTTGGACAATAGGCACGAAGATAGGAAGACCCGGGGAAAGCTGAAGCCATGCGGTATTTTTTGTTTGTATTCAGGGCTTGTAAATATTATGCTGGGTTTTATTTTTTCACGATTGTGGAAACCAACAAATGCCTTACACCAAGGAGTCCACCCATGGGAATGACTGTTGTGATCATTCTTGTTATTGCTGGTGCGGCCGGGTTTTATTTCATGAAAAAAACATCCGGCAGGCCCAGCAAATCACAGAAACCGGAATCCCGGCCGGCCAAAGCCCCGGAAAGGCAATCCCCGGAAGAGGAATACACTGACATTATGGGCATGTTGCTGAAACTCAACATCATGATGCGCACGGACCCCAGTTTTTCAACGGAGCGGCAAAAAGACATCGAAAATATCATCGATGACCTGACGGCGGTGATTCCCCCCATGATGGAACGGTATCCGGGGGAAACCCTGACCTATGAATTAAAAAAAATCGGAAACGCTCATCTTTACAAAACCGTCAAGGAGTATCTTGATCTGTCTGAAGACAGCCGTAACAGTCAGGCTGGGGTCTTTAGGCAGACCATTGACAGTCTCCAGGAGGTATCCAACCGGTCCAGGGATATCGTGGAAAAAAATGAGACTGCTGAATTCAAAACCATGGCCAGCTTTCTGGCAGGCAAATTTTCATCATAAAACATTCCATTAATTTGTGACATGCGGAGGCACATATGAACGACATGGCAGCTGATCTTCAACAGGTGGCCCGGCAGGCCAAGGCACCCGTACTTGCCGAAATCGACCAGGTGGCCGGCCAGGGGGCCCTGACCCCGGTTCAGACCCCGGCCAACCTTGAACCGGTCCAGCCCAGGCACCTGACGGTGGAAGAAATCCAGTCCCTGGAGGCCCGGGCCGATGAATTTGTCGACAAAGTCAAAACAGATCCGTCTGACTGGCAGCTGGGCAATTTTGTGTTCAATCTCGGCCAGGAAATCATGGCGGAAACCCAGTCCCAGGTCAGCCTGTATGACCGGAAAATGGGCAGTGTATTGAAAAATGTCGCCACGGACAATTCCTCCCCCGTGGGGAAAAATATCCTGGCCATCAAGACCGAACTCGACAAGGTCAATCCCACGGTGGTTGCCAAAACGGAAATGCCCCTGCCCCAAAAAATGCTGGGTCTGTTCACCAGGACCGTCAACCGGCTGCCGAAAGGAGACGAAATCCTGAAAATCATAGCCGAGCGCCGGGAAACGGTCAATTCCACCATTGACGGGATCCGGGACCATTTAAGAAACGAGGCGGACCAGGTGGCCATGGACGCGGCTGAGCTGTCAACCATCTGTGATGCCCTCAAGGAGATCCAGCCCCAACTCCAGGAGCAGATCTATCTGGGGCAGCTCATCTGGCGGAAACTGTCGGCACATATCGACACGGTGGCGGATCCGCGCCAGAAAGAAGCCCTGACCACCCTGACCAGTGACCTGGCCATGGCCGTCATTGACCTGCAGACCATTGACAACTCCAACCTGCAGACCCGGTTCGGCGGTGAGATGATGGTCCGCAATTCGCACCTGGTGAAACGGCTGGTCCAGCGCACGGACATGATCCTTTCCACGGCCGTGAAAAATGCCCTGGCCGTCCGGGTGGCGGCCGAACAGCAGATGGAGACCCTCCAGCATCTGGACATGGTTCAGCAGTCTGCTGCGGAAACCATGAAAGACACGGCCAAGGTCATCGGCCAGGCCGCCGTCAAAGGCGCCCGGATGAGCCAGGGAATGACCGTCAACATCGACGCGCTTCAAGAAGCCTGCCAGACCTATGAACAGGCGTTTGAAACCTATGCCGCCATCAGCCGGGAAACCATAGAGATCGCCACCCAGAGCTCCAATGCCCTGGGAGAGATGAACCACCGGTTCAGGGCCAGAACCGATGCACTCACCGCCCGGCGCCGGGAAGAATAATGACCACCGGTACCATGATCATGCCGATCACAAGGAGAACACCATGCTCGATACTGCCACACGCAAATCATTCCAGGAGCGGTTTCATGCCATCCGGACCCTGGGTCGCGAAGACCTGGTTCCGAAACAGGAGTCATCCCGCCTGAGTATCCGGGATGCCGGACCGGGGGCATTTTTTACCTATCTGGGCCAGACCTGGTGGGTCAGGGAGATCAATTCATATCAAGAGACCTCCGATGATTTCAACACCCTTGAAGACTATGAAATCCATGAACTGACCTGCCTCTGCCTGGAAACCGGTGAAACCATCCATTTTGAATGGGAATACGATGACGTACTTGAAGTGTCCATGACCAAAGAAAGGCTTTCCTTTCGAAACCTGAAAGATGATGCGGGCCAGTCCATTGATGAGGACGATCTGGATCAAATTGCCGATGACAAAGACGGTGTGGTGGTCAATGACCAGACCTTCTGGTACGAGGATGACTGGGCTGCCCTATTCAACCGGGGAGGAAGACAGGAAAAGGTCTACATGTACGAATTTGAAAATGAGGCAGGATCCCTATTTTTGACCATCGAGGAATGGCAGGGATCCGGCAGGGAGGAATACCGGATCTACACCTCTGTGCCGATCAATCCGGACAGCATCACCCTGATCAGCAAGGGAGGGCAGTAACATGGGGTTCCCAGGTACCCGCGGCCCCGTCTCCCTGTTTGTGGTCTTTTTACTGATGGTGTCTTTCACGGGGATGTCCGGATGCGGCGGCGGCCTGCCCGAAAACATCAAAAAAACGGCAGAATCCCTGTCCGGTGACATCCAGGCCGCAGACGCTTTCATCAAAAAACAGCGTGAAAAATACCAGGCTTTGACCCAGGCACCCGCATTCGCCAAAGTCCGGACGGCCGCTGACAAAGAGGACTGGGCCAAGTGGTTGACCCAGGCAGACCAGACCCTGAGCCGGGCCAAAGAAATTTACGACAATGATCTTGGGTCCCTGCTGAAAAAAAACCGCCCGGAAACCGCTGGTAAGGTCCGACAGCTCACCCGCCAGGTCAAAACAATCCTCCAGGATGCCCAAGGATTGTCAAAAAAACCCGTGGCGCGCTTCACGGCCATTAGAAATGCCATGGAAAACATGGCAGAGTATCACACCCGGGCCAACACCGATTTCAACCGCATCAGCCGAATCATCAAAGACTTGAAATCCGGCACGGTTGACAAGGCCCTGGCTGATTTTCCCGACAACGAAAGCACCATCCGCTCCCGGTTCGCCCCTTTCCTGCAAATCCAACAGGATGCGGCCCGGCACCTGGAGGGGGTGAATACCCAGTTTGACCGGTATGCCGGAAACAAGGAGGCAGATTTTGCCGTGTTTGCGGACAGCCATGCGGCCCTGGCGCAGACCGCCGCAACCATCGACAAACTGGCCGGGGACCTCCAAAAGGATTTTCAACAGCTCTACCAGAGCTATACAAAGGTCCTCAAGGACATGAAGATCGACTATCATGTCACGGTCAAGCGGGAGTCATGGGATGAGAATGCCAATTATTATGACCCGCGCTTCTTCACGTATCAGCGGGAAGTACCTGCCGACGTCTATGAGCAGGTCACAGCCGACGATGTTGACACCCTCGCTGAAATCACGGCCGGATTCTTTGGATCTAAGCTGGTGAACCGGATCGGGGACCCATGGAACCGCCTGGACATCGATCCCACGGAAAACTGGCCGGGCCGGTCCCACAATGCCGCATCCTTCTGGATCGATGAGTCTGAGGAAACCTTTTTTCACAACTATATCCTGGAACAAAACGGGGAAACTTCCGAAACCGGCTGGGAACAGGTGGATGAAAAAGTGTATGACGCCAACCTGGAATACCTGGGAATGGCCGTTCTTGCAAAACCCTACGGGGTGTTTGAAAAGGACCGGCTCACCGAGGCCGCCCCTCCCGGCATGGCGTATGTGGGCAACCCGGAGTACGGGGAATGGCGCCAGGATGATTCCGGGAACCGGTTCTGGTCCTGGTACGGCAGGTATGCGTTTTTTTCCAACCTGTTCTTTTTTCCGTCCTATCATTACGGCTATCGTTCCTGGTCCGGCTGGCGGAACGATTATCGCTACAAAAAGCCTTATTTCGGAAAAACATCCAGCGGAGCGAGACAGTTTGGCACTTCCGGCACATTTGTAAAAAAATCCCCCGTTTTTCAGAACACCCATTTTGCCAAAAGCGGCGGTTTCAAAACCCAGGCGGCTTCCGTCAAGGGGGCGGCATCGGGTCTTCGCGGCGGCGGTCCCAAAGGCAAAGGCAAATAATCAGATCTTTTAAGGAGAATTTAAGATGAGTGTTGCACTGTTTTTAACCGGTCTGGGACAGGCCGTCATTTACGTTATTTTAGGGACCGGGTTTATCTGGCTCGCCAAACAAATCGATGACTGGCGGACCCAAGGGTTTGATGACGACACCCATATCGATGACGGCAATGTGGCGGTCGGGCTGCGCCGGTCCGGCCTGTACCTGGGCATTGCCATTGCCCTGACCGGTGCCATGACCGGCAGTTCCAACGGTTTCTGGCTCGATATTGTCCAGCTGTTTGTCGACGGGCTGTTCATCACGGGGTTCATGTTCTCCACCCGGTTCATCAACGACACCATCATGCTGGGCCACATCGACAACGATGCCGAATGCGTCAGACAGTTTGAACAGCCGGACGGGACGATCAAAACCGGCAACACGGCCGTGGGCATAGTCGAGGCCGGGATGTACCTGGCCACGGGATTTATCCTTCACGGCTCTTTTTCCGGCGGGGGAGGCACTTTTTTTCAGGGGATCCTGAGTGCCATCCTCTTTTTTGTCATCGGCCAGGCGATCCTGCTGATCCTGGGGCTGTTCTATGAAATGACCACCCCGTTCAACGTCCGCAATGAAATCAAGAAGGACAACCCGGCCGCCGGGATCGGGCTTGCCGGTATCCTGATCGCTTTGGGTATCATTCTGATGGCCAGTCTGTCCGGCCCGTTCACGGGCTGGAAAAACGATCTGGCAGGATTTTTCATATACGCGGTGTTCGGCATGGTCATGCTGCTGATTTTCCAGCGGGTCATTGACCGGCTGCTGCTGCCGACCACCAGCACGGCCGTTGAAGTGTCAGAAGACCGGAACACAGCCGCCCTTCTCGTCACGGAAAGTGCATTGATCGCCGTGGCCGCCCTGATTGCCGCTGCCATGTAACCGGCACACGAACCGATCCTGATGACCGAATCAATCCCGCGGTTTAATTTTGCGTCCCTGTTGTTGTGCCTGTGCATGTTTGCCAGCGGGGCCTGCGGGATTATTCTCGAATATATCCAGGCAAGCCTGGCCTCCATGATCCTGGGCAACTCTTTTGAACAGTGGGCCATGGTCATCGGGCTGATGCTCTTCTGGATGGGGTTCGGCAGTCTGATCCAGGCCCGGATTCCCAAAAAGAGACTGATCTACACCTTTATTTTCGTTGAAACGGGCCTGGCGCTGGCCGGGGGATTTTCACCCACGCTCACCTATATTGCCTACAGCGTTACCGCCCACTACAGCCTGGTCCTCTACTTTTTCGTCAGCTTTATCGGGATCATGATCGGTCTTGAAATTCCGGTCATCATCCGGATCAACAACGATTTTTCAACAGAGCTGTCCACCAATCTGGGCAGCATCCTGAGCGCGGATTACCTGGGCAGCCTGATCGGGTCATTGATTTATGTGTTTGCCCTGTTACGAGTGATGCCCATTACGGAAGCCGCGTTTGTCACGGCCGGGGCCAATTTTATTCTGGCGCTCATCACCTATGTCTACTTTTCAAGAAAAGGCCTGATTCCCAAAGGGAAAGTGATTCCCGTTTTGATGCTGACGGTGTTTTGCAGTCTTTTTTACGGATACCTCAACAACCGGGAATGGCATGTCAAAATCGAACAACCGCTTTACGATGACCCGATTGTGTTGAGCCGGACCAGCCGGTATCAGCACATTGTCATCACCCATTACAGACCCCTGGATGATATCCGGCTGTTTCTGAACGGCAACCTCCAGCTGTCCAGCACGGATGAACAGCGGTATCACGAACCCATGGTTCACCCGGTCATGAACCTGGTGCCGGTAGGGGAAAGGGTATTGATTCTCGGGGGCGGGGACGGGTGTGCCCTGCGCGAAGTGGTGAAATATCCGTCTGTCAAAGAGGTTTTGCTGGTGGATCTTGATCCTGAAATGACCCGCCTGGCAAAAACCCATCCACTGCTGACACGGATCAATGACAACGCGTTTGCCGACAGCCGGCTGGTCAAAATAACCGCCCCGGGCGTCACCCCGGGGATTCACCGGGATTTGTTCATCGAGACAAAGGATCGCCACGGCAGCGCCCGACCGGCATCCACAGAAAAGCTGGCCACGGTCCGTTACATGAATATCGATGCGGACCGGTTTCTGTCGGCCGTCCCCGGTTATTTTGATGTGATCATTGTGGATATGCCGGACCCGTCCACCCCGGAACTCACCAAATTGTTTTCCCGGCAGTTCTACATGAAAATCCGGCACCACCTGTCCTGGCACGGCATGATGGTGGTGCAGGCCACCTCGCCCTACCTGGCAAAAGAAAGCTTTCTGTGCATCGGCAGAACCATTGAAAGCGCCGGATTCACCATCCTGCCCTATCATGAAAATGTCCCCAGCTTTGGTGACTGGGGGTGGTATCTTGCCTGGCAGCCCCATCTCAATGCGGACAAAATCAGGGCGGGTATCCGCCGGATCCAGTTCAGCGGGCCCACCCGCTTTCTCACACCGGCCGTGTTCCAAAGCGAGCTTGTTTTCGGCAAAGGCGCCCTTGAAAGCCGTTACACCTCTGTCAACACCCTGCTCAACCCCGTGCTGCTGACGCTTTACAACCACGAATCCTGGCTGCTGGACTGACCCGGACCCCGATTGATTCAAAGTTGAAAACAGACGGGGTTTATTGTACCCTGTCCCGTATCCGGGTATCCGGATGATGACTGCCACACGCTGAAAGGGACGGCCATTGATTCATTTTATCAGACAACTCATCCGTACAGGTCTCAAAAGAAAAGGCGTCACGCTGGTTGTGGCCTACCTGGTCCTGCTGATGGCCTCAAGTCTGCTGATCATGATGGTGGAGCCTGCGGATTCGGCCCTGACCCGGCTTGACCAGGCTTTGTGGTGGAGTGTGGTCACCAGCACCACGGTCGGCTATGGTGATCTGTATCCCGTATCCACCCCCGGCAAAATCGTGGCTGTGTTCCTGCCGATGTTCATGGGGATCGGTCTCGGTGCTGCATTCATCACCCATGTGGCATCCGCATTGATTGAAAGGAGAGACAGGAAAATGCACGGTGAAAAAAAATATGACGGCTCGCATCATATTCTCATTGTCGGCGTTACCGATGAAACTGAACATCTGATCGCAGAGATCCAGCGGGATGACACCTATCTCAAGCTGCCGCTGGTGGTGGTGGCTGACAGAGACCGCCACCCGTTTCCGGACATGGAACATGTGTTTTTTGTCAAAGGACGGCCGGATGCGTCCGCCACCCTGACCAAAGCCGGCATTCACTCCGCCGGCCGGATCATCATCCATACCGGCAATGACGAGGAAAGCCTGTTTGCCCTGATCAACGCCCTGAAGCTGAAAAACGAGACCTGTGACATCACGGTGCGCTGTCTCAACTCCCAGTCCCTGGATACGTTTTCCAGTGTTCCGGGAAACTTTCAGACCATTATGCAGATGACGGCTGAAATGATGGTCCAGGCCATGCAGGACAAGGTCCACCTGCCGCTGCAGGTGCTCTTGAGAAACGATGCCAGAGATGAGATCTATTATGTGTCCGTGCCCCAGACCGGCCCGGTCATGACCTGGTGGGAACTGCACACCCGGCTGAAAGAAACCTACAATTTCCTGACATTTGCCATGCAGACATCCGATTCAAAGGTGATCATCAACCCGGATGCGGCACAGGCGGTAACCGGCGGCGACGGCATCTGGCTGATGGCCCAGAAAAGGCCCCTGCACATTGACTGGTCATAGCATCTTGTGGATAGCGCGGCGTTTCCGGGTATATGGAAACGCCGCGCTTTGTCGGATGACCGCATCACAAGGATGCGATGCGGTTCAGGGGTTTATCTGGTCAGGTCGAACCGGTCCAGGTTCATGACCTTGTCCCAGGCCGCCACAAAATCGCCCACAAATTTTTCGCCGGCATCTTCACAGGCATAGACTTCCGCCAGGGCCCGGAGCTGGGAGTTGGCGCCAAAGATCAGGTCCACCCGGGTGGCCGTCCATTTCTTTTCTTTGGTTTTCCGGTCCCGGCCCTCAAACAGGTCTTGATCCTCTGACACTGCCGACCACTCGGTTCCCATATCCAGCAGATTCTTGAAAAAATCATGGGTCAGGGTTTCCGGTTTGTCCGTGAACACCCCGTGGGCCGACTGATCAAAATTGGCGTTCAACACCCGCATGCCGCCCACCAGCACCGTCATTTCCGGGGCCGTCAACGTCAGGAGCTGGGCCCGGTCGATCATCAATTCTTCGGCCTTGACCGTGAACTTTGCTTTGAGATAGTTGCGGAACGCATCCGCTTTGGGTTCGAGCACGGAAAAGGAGTCTGCATCCGTCTGCGCATCCGTGGCATCGGTCCGGCCCGGGGCAAAGGGCACGGTGATGTCATACCCGGCGTTTTTGGCCGCCTGCTCCACGGCCGCGCAGCCGCCCAGAACGATCAGGTCTGCCAGAGACACTCGTTTATTGCCGGTCTGGGCGTTGTTGAACGCGCCCCGGACCTCTTCCAGGGTGTTAAGCACTTTGGCCAGCTGGTCGGGCTGGTTGACTTCCCAGTCTTTCTGGGGAGCCAGGCGGATGCGGGCCCCGTTGGCCCCGCCCCGGAAGTCTGATCCCCGGAAGGTGGCGGCAGACGACCAGGCCGTATAAACCAGCCGGGATACGGGCAGGCCGGTTGCCAGAATTTTGGCCTTGAGGTCGGCGATATCAGCGGCATCGATCAGATCATGGTCCACTTCAGGCATCGGATCCTGCCAGATCAGTTCCTCGGCCGGCACTTCCGGCCCCAGGTACCGGGACCGGGGGCCCATATCCCGGTGGGTCAGCTTGAACCAGCCCCTGGCAAAGGCATCGGCAAACGCGTCCGGATTTTCCAGAAAGCGCCGGGCGATCTTTTCATACACGGGGTCAAACTTCAGGGACAGGTCGGCCGTGGTCATCATGGGCCGGTGTTTTTTGTTCGGATCATGGGCGTCCACCACCATGTCTTCGTCATCCACATCCTTGGCCAGCCACTGGTTTGCGCCGGCCGGGCTTTTCACCAGCTCCCAGTCGTATTTGAACAGCACTTTGAGATATCCCATGTCCCATTTCGTGGGGTTGGGTTTCCAGGCCCCCTCGATGCCGCTGGTGATGGCGTCCCCGCC
>JAIPDL010000103.1 GCA_021737695.1 Desulfotignum sp.
TTAAAATAAGCCGCTGTTCAACTATGTGTCAACTGTTTTTCACAGCAGGAATTGGACCCGTGCCGTGGGGTTCCTGCAGGTCTCACCCTCTGCCTTGTTTGACAGGGAGTAAGGGCATGCTGCGCTGAACGGCAAAAACTGCGGGCAGGTGTGTCCTCAAACAGTTTGCCGTTCTTGACGCTTCGCATGCCCAACTCCCTGTAGCAAACGCGTCAGAATGGGATTCGACCCGCAGAAACCCCACGGCACTAGCCGTTGTAAGAAATGGTGAATACCGGGGTGGATTCATGCTGTCAGGCGTTTAGATTGCCCCACCAGGGTATGGCCGTTATTTCAGAAAAGTATCCCCTTTTTCAAAATCCCCTTCCTCAAACCGGGTATACCGCAGCGGGTTGTCTTTGTTCGCCAGTTTTCCCGTGACCAGGTCGGCAATCCGTTTGCCGGCGCCGGGGGACAGCATGACCCCGGCCCAGTACCCGCAGTTGAGATAAAATCCCTCAACGGTGCCGGCAGGACCGATCAATGGTTTGTCATCCGGGGTGTACACATACTGGCCCGCAGACACGTTGACATCGTCGGCTTTCAGGTTGTCGGACACCTTTTCCACAAACGGGGTGAGCCGGGAAACGCGATGGATCGATTCTGCGGCAAAATCCCAGTCCGTGGACAGTTCATCCGAAGGCGGGGATTCCGGTTCATCCGGGTCCACCCAGGCGCACAACAGGCCGCCGGCTTCCGGGCGCCAGTATCCGTGGTTCACCAGGTCCACGGTAAAGGGGGCAAAAGCCGGCAAATCCGGGTGATCGGTTTTTATATAGGCTTTCTGGCGCCGGACCGTGCGGACCGGCAGATCCAGGCCTGCCATGTGTCCGATGATTCCGGCATAGGGGCCGGCGCAGTTCACCACCACCCGGGTGGAGATGGTGCCTTTATCCGTGTCCACGGCACACACCCCTTTGCTGTCGGTCTGAATGGCCGTCACTTCGGTTTTCAAGAAAAACTGCGCATCCCCGGCCCCTTTGGCAAATCCATAGGTGGCCTCATGGGTGGACAGCCATCCGTCCCGTTCATTAAAGGTCGCCCCTAAAGCGTTGGGCGCCAGAAACGGAAACCGTTTGTGCAGATCATCGGTGCCGATGTATTCCGCACCGGCCACACCATTGGCATGGAATCGGTCCACGGCTTTTTTCAGGTCCGGCAGCTGGGCCTCGTCATCCGTGACAAACAGGTATCCCCGCTGGGTCACATGAATATCGATGTGGGGCAGGCCCACCACGTCTTTAAAATTTTCAAACATGTCCACACTGGTCAGGGCCAGGTCGGCCATGGGTTTTTCCGTGAACTGGGTTCTGAAACACTCGGCACTGGCCGCCGTGGTCAGGCTGGACAGGGCATCGCGTTTTTCCACCAGAATGGTGCTCAGGCCGGCTTTGGACAGCCAGAAGGCCGTGGCGGCTCCCACAATCCCGCCGCCGATGACCACTGCATCCGATGTGATGGTGCCAAATTGTTTTGGTAGGGTGATCTCACTCATGATGTTTTTCCTTATGGTTGTGTGTCAGAATTCTGCAGGTGTTTCATGCGTTGCTGGCCGTCAGTTGCTGCGGATCTTTTCCATGTATCTGTCCAGGTCTTTTTTGATGCCGGGATCCATGTCCGGGATCTTAAAATTGGCCAGAATCTCCTTGTATCTGGCATTGGCCTGCTGGTCCATGGACAGACGGCCTTTGGCCGTCCAGGCATCGAAGTTGCGGCGTTCTTCCATCAACGGCCCGTACAGCTCGGATCTGAAATACTTGAATGTGTGGCGGTGGGTCAGATATTCTCCGCCGGGGCCCACCTGGTCGATGACATCCAGAGCCAGTTTTTCGGCGGTGATCTCTTCCCCTTTTTTGATGCGGCGGCACATGCCCATCATTTCCGCATCGATCATGAATTTTTCATAGGACGCCGTCATATACCCTTCCAGGATGCCGGCGGCGTGCAGCACAAAGTTGATGCCCGAAAGACACGCCATCTGCAGGCTCATCATGGACTCGAAACCGGCCTGGGCATCCACGGTTTTGGCATCGGTCAACGCGCCGCCGCCCCGGGACGGCAGGTTGTAAAACCGGCCCATCTGGGCCGTGGCCGCCGTGTTCACGGCCATCTCCGGGGCCCCGATGCTCAAGGTGCCGTAATGCATGGCCGTGGCGGAGGAAGAGCCGGAAAAGATCACGGGCGCCCCTTCTCTCACCAGCTGGGCCAGGCAGATCCCAGCCAGCACTTCCGCGTTCTGGACCACCAGGGTCCCTTCCATGGTCACGGGCGTGGTGGCACCGGCAATGGACAGAGAGGATATCAGCTGGGGCATGGCAGCCTCGGCATAGGCCATGATGCCGGCACACATTTTGTCATCGAATCCCAGGGGTGTCAGGCTGGTGAGAATGGAGACAAAGGGCGGTTTTTTTGCCATCTCCTCTCTGGAACCGAACACCATGGACGCCATGGCCAGGGTCTGCACGGCATCCGGCCCGTTGGTGCCGGCCCCCATGAACGGTTTATCCGACAGGGTCATGGCCGCGTATATCCGTTCCGCGTTCCGGATTTCCACGGGGATGTCATTGGGTTCCACCATCATGCCGCCCGTGATGTCAAAATAGGGAATGGCACCGGCCAGTTTGGCAAAATTTTTGAAATCCGCCAGGGTGCCGGGCCGCCGGCCATGATCCAGGCAGTTGACAAACGGAGATCCATAGCAGGGCATGAATGCGATACGGTCCCCGCCGATCACCACATTGTTTTCCGGGTTTCTGGCATACAGCGTAAACTGGGACGGGGCTTTTTTGATCTGTGTTTCTATAAATTGCCGGGTGAAATAAACCCGGACCCCATCCACTTTGCATCCGGCTTTTTTAAACAGATCCAGGGCCGGTTCATACTTGAAGTTCATGCCGGTTTTCTCCAGCACGGTCATGGTGGCGTCGTGGATCTGTTGGGTTTCCTCTGAGGTGAAATATTCAAAAAAAGCCATAAAATATCCTTACACAGTAAAGGTTGATAAATGATTGAAATCCAGTCTTTTAAACCAGAACCAATCCAGCATATTTTGTGCCAGCGTATTCCAGGTTCCTGGGAGATGGCTGGAAATATGGCTCATACCGGATGTTTGGTTTTAACTTTTTGTGACCGGAACCCGCCTGGATTCAGAAAAGGGCCTAGAAATATAAAAAAATTTTTATATGACTTGCTTTTTTTTTCAAATTCATGCATTCCTCAAAGATACCGTGGTGAAAAATCAATTAAACATCAAAAAAATTTGATTTTCTGTGAAGGGGTTATGGAGCGGATCAATTTTGAAGATATAGATATTTACAGCGTGCTGTCTTCCATGCATGAGGGGGTGGTGATTGCAGATATCACCGGGAAAGTGATATTTTTCAATCAAACCCAGGGCCAGATCGATGATATCTCGCCAGCTGATGCAACGGGAAAAAATTTGCTGGATATTTATCAGTTGACCCAAGAAACCAGTCCGATCATGCGCTGTCTGGCCACGGGAGATCCCATCATCAACGAGCCCATGGTCTACCGCACCCATTTGGGCCGGGTGTGCAATATCCTTTCCAATGCATTTCCCTTGTACAAGAGCGGGCAGCTCATCGGAGCGGTTACGTTTTCCAAGGAATATCAGCTTCTTGAAAAAGTGATTCTGTCCAGAACCGTGTCAGACCGGCCGGTTGCTAAAATTGCTTCCAACGGCACCCGGTTTTCCTTCAAGGATATCATTGCCTTGGATCCTCAGATGCGGTCGGCCATGCGCATGGCAAGAATGTCAGCCGGGTCTCCGTCCCCCATCATGATTTCCGGGGAAACCGGGACGGGCAAGGAATTGTTTGCCCAGTCTATCCACAACCACAGCCCCAGAAAAAAAAAACCATTTATCCCGGTCAACTGCGCGGCCATCCCTGAAAATTTGCTGGAAGGGATATTGTTCGGTACCTCCAAAGGGTCTTTCACCGGTGCCATCGATAAACCCGGATTGTTTGAGCAGGCCAATGGCGGCACCATTTTTCTGGATGAGCTCGATGCCATGCCGTTGACGCTTCAGGTCAAACTGCTTCGGGTCATTCAGGAAAAAAAAGTCAGAAAACTGGGATCGCTCAAGGAGATCGACCTGGATGTAAAAATTTTGTCTTCCGTGGGACAGCCGCCGTTAAAGATTATTCAAAGCGGTTCCCTTCGCATGGATCTTTTTTATCGCATGGGGGTGGTCTCCATCATGCTGCCGCCATTGAAAGACAGACAGGGCGATATGAAATCCTTGATTGCGCATTTTATTTCCAAATACAACCGGGCATTGAGCGAAAAAGTGGAAACCATTTCCCCGGAAGTCGCCTCCCTGTTTGCCGGATATCGATGGCCGGGAAATGTCCGGGAGCTCGAACATATTATTGAAGCCGCCATGAATATGGTGGACGGGACCCGGGTCATTCATCTGGCTCACCTGCCGCCCCATATTTTCAGTTTTGCAGGCAAAGATGCGCCAGACCGGTTGCCCGTGGATCCGGGACATCCGCCAGAGAACGGCGCCAGCCTGATGGAAACCCAGAAATCCCATGAACAGCAGATGCTTGTGAATGCGCTGATCCAGTCCCGGGGAAATGCGGCCAGAGCGGCCCGGTCTCTCGGTATTTCTCCCCAGTCGCTTCATTACAAGTTGAAAAAATATCGCCTCAATCGAAAAACGTATGTGGATCAGAAAACCCTGTAAATTTGTCAAAATATTTGACAGTAAAACGAAAAATTTTTTAATATTCTGCCAATAATTGCCTTTGGCGGTCAGCTGTGATATTTGGTTTTTAGAAAAAAAACATTAAAATTTTATTAGAAATATCAAGGTTTCCTAAATTTAATAAGGCAATCACTGGAATTTCCGAGAAATGTCATGAATAACTGGTACATAATCTGCATGCATTATAACCAACGTTTGGCAGGTATGCGAAAGATCGCAAACAAAGAACCTTAATTTTTGGAGGAAATCGTTATGGGTACGAAAAAAATTCTACAGGTTGTCGCGTGTTTCATGGCCATGTTGTTTTTGGCAGGGGGGGTGGCATCTGCTGCTGACAAAGTATTGCCCGTAGGGGTGCTGGGGCCGTTTACCGGGCCGTCCGCCCAGACCGGAAAGGAATTTCAAGCTTCTGTTGAGATGGCCCTGGAAACCATTAACTATACTGTGGGCGATTATAAGATCGAACCGGTATGGGTGGATTCCCAGTCGGATCCGGCAAAAGCGTCCGGCGCATATGCGGAAGCCGTTGAAGGAAAAGGTATCCAGGCAGGGGTTCTTAACTGGCATTCTTCGGTGGCCATTGCGGCGATGGATGTGGCGGCCCAGTACAAGGTGCCCCATATGTTCGGGTTCGGTGCCTCTGAAGTGGTCAATCAGAAATGGCAGGCTGATCCGGAAAAATACTCCTATTGGGGCGGCAAAGGCTGGCCCGTGCCTGCAAAACTGGAAAAAAACTATATTGTTGCCCTGAACAAGGCTATTGAGGCCGGCACTTTCAAACCCAAAAAGAAACTGGCTGCTATTTACGGCGAAGACACCGACTGGGGCCGTTCAGCCGGCGGTTCTTACAAAACAGCACTGGAAGCCAGCGGATGGGAAGTGCATTCTGAAGAATATTTCCCCGCCACCCAGACCGATTTTTATCCCCTGCTGTCAAAATATAAAAAAGATGGGGTAGCCGTTGTGGCCGGAACATCAACATCCCCTGCGGCCATAACCTCTTTTGTCAAGCAGTCTCAGGAAATCGGATTGAAAAGTGTGATCGTCGCCTCGGGCCTTGGCTGGATCGGTGACTGGTATAAAATGACCGGTCCGGCTTCCGATTATGTGCTGGATTCCATTCCTCAGTTGACCACGCCCGAAGCCCAGCAATGGGCCAAGGATGTCAAGGCCAAATACGGGTTCAATCCCAGCCCGTCAGCCGGCGGTCTTTCCTATGACGGGATCCGGATGTTCATTAAGATTCTCCAGAGAACCAATGAACTGCACGGCACACTGGACAAGAAGACCATCCATCAGACCATGGTGGAAGAAGTCAACACCGGTAAACTCACCTATGGCAAAAAAGACGGTGCCATCATCATGAACGAATACAAATATACGGCTGACACCATGCCGGATATGGTTGTGGCGCCGGATGCCTATTTCTTTCCGATCCTTCAGTACAAAAAAGGAAAAGGATCTATTATTTTTCCGGATGACTGGAAACAGAAAGACTTTGAACAGAAATAAGATGATATAAGCCTGGAACAGAGGATTGAAAGTGATTTTCAATCCTCTGTTTGTTTAAATGCCATTAAAATTTAAGGAAATTGAGACGTGATTGTATTGGAAACCAATAATTTAACCAAGAAATTTGGTGGACTGACCGCCGTGAATGCCGTCTCCATGACAATCAACCAGGGTGATATCGTCGGGCTGATCGGCCCCAACGGAGCCGGTAAAACAACATTCATCAATGCGATTTCAGGGCTGAATCCGCCCACTTCAGGAACGGTAACAATGTTCGGCAAGGAGACCTCGGGTTTGACACCTGAAAAAATGTGCCGTCTGGGGTTGTCCCGCACGTTCCAGATTCCCAGCCCGTTTCCCAAAATGACGGCCATTGAAAGTGTGATGACCGCCACCATTTTCGGCAATCCGCCAGGAAAGATCACAGATCCCGTGGCCCATTCCAGGGAAATGCTCGAATTCGTGGAGTTTCCCATGAAAGAAACCGTGGTGGCGGAACAGTTGAACACGGTACAGCTCAAACGCCTGGACCTGGCCAGGGCGCTGGCATCCAATCCAAAGCTGCTGTTCATGGATGAACTGGCATCCGGGCTGAGCGAAGGTGAACTCAAGGATATCATGAGAATTATCGATAAAATCAGCAAAAAAGGGATCTCCATTCTCATGATCGAACATATCATGCAGCTGATTATGGCGGTCTGCAACCGGCTTCTGTGCATTCAGTTCGGCACCAAGATTGCTGAAGGCCCTACCCAGGAAGTGGCCAATGACCCAAAAGTGACGAAAGCCTATCTGGGCGAATAAGGCAGACAAACAATTGTAACAATTATCAATGGAGACCTTATGCTGTTAGAAGTCAAAAACCTGAATGCCGGGTACGGATACTTGCAGATTTTGCGGGATGTCTCTTTGCAGATTGACAAAGGAGAATACGTCGGCATTGTCGGCCCCAACGGTGCCGGGAAAAGTACCACCATGAAAACCATTGCCGGACTGATTTCCCCCATGAGCGGCAGTGTGGTTTTCAATGGGGAAGATATCACCGGCCTGTCAGGGTCGGCAGTGGCAAAAAAAGGTATCTCCTTTGTATCCGAAGAGATGAACCTGTTTGTCAACATGACGGTGCAGGAAAACCTGTACATGGGGGCCTACACCATTAAAGAAAAACACCTGAAGAATGAACGTCTGGATTTCGTATTTGAGCTGTTTCCCCGCCTGGCGGAAAGAAAAAAACAGCTGGCCGGCACCATGTCCGGGGGAGAACGCAAAATGCTGGCCATCGGCCGGGGCATGATGTCGAACCCGTCTCTCATGCTGGTGGATGAACCCTCTTTCGGGCTGGCCCCCCAGCTGACCACCAGTGTGTTTGCCTCTTTGGAGGTGTTGATCAAAAACGGGATGACCATTTTAGTGGTGGAACAGAACGTGACCAAGACCCTGGCCGTGACAGACCGCGGATATGTTCTGGAAAACGGCAAAGTCGGTTTGGAAGGCAACAGTGCGGATCTGGCCGAGGACAGCTATGTCCGGAAAGTGTTTTTGGGTGTTTAACAAGACTTGGGAGATATAGATTCATGTCAAAAAATATTGTAGCAGACCTGACGGCCTGGGTGCGGACGGCTGCCGGTTTGTCCATGACGATTGCGGTGATAGTGGCCATTGCCGCCACTATCCATACAGGGCCCTATTTATTGGTGAATACCATCGTCACCGGCGGGATGCTGGCCCTGGTGGCCACGGGACTGACCCTGATGCTGGGGGTATTGAACATTCCCATGTTCGCCCATGGGGAATATTTTATGATCGGCTCCCTCACGGCGTACTATATATTCACCCCCATCAGTGAATTCATTCTGGAACACCCGGATTCGTGGCTGGTGACATTCGGTCCTTTCATTGCCATCCTGGGCGCTCTCATCGGCGGGGCGATTGCCGGTGCCATTTCTGAAAAACTGGTTTTCGGCCCTTTGCGCCGCCGCTCCACAGACAACTGGGTCATGAACTCGTTTCTGCTCACCGTGGGATTGAGTGTGCTGCTCGTCAACCTGCATCAGCTCATATTCGGGGCGGATTTTAAAGGCATTGTGGGATACTGGCAGGGCATGCCCATTTCCATCGCAGGGGCGTATATTTCCCTGGACCGGGCCCTCGCGTTTATCATCTCTGCCGTGATCGTGGCCCTGTTTTATCTGTTCATGACCTACACCCGCACAGGCATGGCCATCCGGGCCGTTTCCCAGGATATTACCGGGGCCGAGATCGTGGGCATTGATATTGAAAAAATTGTGCTGCTCACCATCTCTCTGGCCTGTGCCCTGGCGGCGGTTTCCGGCGGCAGCCTGCTGTTCATGATCCCTTCCTATCCCAGTGTGGGCCTGGAACCCCTTTACATGGCATGGTTTGTCGTCATTCTGTCCGGGCTGGGCAATATTCTGGGCGCAGTGGTAGGCGCCTTTATGGTGGCCCTGCTCAAGGTAATCACAGTAGAATATGTGGGGGCCGGCTGGGATTTTGTCGTACCATCGGCATTGATCATGCTCATTCTGATTTTTAAACCCAGCGGGATCTTCGGATCTGACGTCCGCGGTGTTCTTGATAAATAGGCACGTGATACATAGGAGACAGTATGGAACCGACAACAAATGATCTGAACATGAATCTCTTTGACAGGGTGCTTGACAGGCTGTGTCTGACCCCCATCGGACTGGCGGGCCTGATCCTGTTACTGATACTCCCGTTTATCCCGCCGTTCAACCAGGAATACATGCTTAGGTGGCTGATCTATTGCGGGTTTGTGGCGGCCATGAGCGTGGGGTTTGATTTGACGGCCGGATATATCAATATCGTTAATTTCGGGTACATGGCAGTGGCCGGCACGGGCGGGTACACCTCTGCCCTGCTGGTGATCAATGCCGGGTTATCCCCCTGGATCGCCATGCTGGCGGGCGGGGTGTCATCTGCCATCCTGGGGTTGATCATCGGCATGATTTCGTTGCGGCTGCGGGGCATTTTTGCGGCGTGCCTGTCCTGGTTTTTCGGCCTGGCCGTCATGGGGCTGGCCATCAAGATGGTCTGGCTCACCCGGGGGCCTTTGGGGCTCAGAACCCCGCGCCTGTTCGAGACGGAATCCAACTTCCCGTTTTATTTTTTGATCATCATCCTGGTGTACCTCACATACCTGGTATGTAAATGGGTGGTGAGGTCAAAAATGGGACTGGCATTCCAGGCCATTGCCCAGAACATGGAAGCCGCCCGGACATCCGGCATAGACCCTGTGTTCTACCGGGTATTCAATTTCACCATGTCCTGTGCCATCGCCGGCGTTCTGGGTGGATTCTACGCCCACTTTTACGGCATTCTGACCCCGGATATGATGCATACCTCCAAAACCGTGGAGATTCTGGCCGTGGCCTATATCGGGGGGCGGGGCAGCCTGTGGGGGGGCGCTGTGGTGGCCTTTCCATTTATTTTTCTCATGGAGATCGTGAGATCCACCCTGTCCCATCTGCCCGGCTTGAATCTGGTCATTTATGCCCTGGTCCTTATTCTGGTGATGATCTATTACCCGGGCGGGTTTTCCTATTTTTATGACACCCATATCCGGCAGCCCAAAAACCGGGCGCTGCGGTATTTTTTAAATGGTAGAGAAGCAAAAGTATAGTGTACCAAAACACAAAGGAGAGTGAAAACCAATGAAAACAAATGCAAGAGCAGTCGTGATCGGTGGCGGCGTCATCGGTGTATCCGTGGCGTATCACCTGGCAAAATATGGATGGAAAGATGATGTGGTGCTCCTGGAAAAACACGAGCTGACTTCCGGTTCCACCTGGATGGCGGCAGGAAATGTATCCTTTTTTCATGGCAACTATTACGGTACCCAGGTGAACATGAAAAGTATCGAGATCTACAAGGAGCTGGAAAAAGCGACGGGCCAGCCGGCCGGCTGGCACACCACGGGCTCCATCCGCACGGCAGACAACCCGGGCCGGATGGATGAACTGGGGTATGCCTATTCCATGCACCAGTGTCTGGGTCTGGATGTGTCTTACGTCACTCCCGAGGAAATGAAAAAACTGCATCCCTACATGGAAATTGACGGGTTGATCGGTGGGTTGTACTGGCCCGACGACGGGGATGTGGACCCCAACTCCGTGACCCAGGCCATGGCCAAGGGGGCACGGCAGAACGGGGTGGAGTTTAATTTGCACACCCGGGTCACCGGCATCTACCAGAAATCCAACGGTGAATGGGTGGTAAAAACCGATAAAGGCGACATCACCTGTGAACATGTGGTGAATGCTGCCGGGCTGTGGGCCCCTGAAGTGGCGAAGATGGTGGGACTGGAAATTCCCTCCATTGCCATTGCCCATACCCATATCCTGTATGAAAAAATTCAGGCCATAGACGAAGCCGAAGGATACCTGCCCCTGGTGCGGGACCCGGACAAATCCATTTACCTGCGCCAGGAAATGGATTCCCTGATTCTGGGGATGTATGAAGCCAACGGCCAGCAGTGGAAACGCCGTGGCGTGCCCTGGGATTATGCCCAGGAGGAACTGAATCCGGATCTGGACAACATTGCCGACTGCATTCAGGCCGGTATCGACCGGTTTCCCATTCTGGGGGACACCGGGTTCAAGCACATCACCGCCGGCCCCATCACCTATACCCCCAACGGGGAACCCCTGGTGGGACCGGCCGCCCCGTTGAAGAACTTTTATCATGCCTGCGGATACAGCTTCGGCATCACTCAGGCAGGGGGCATCGGTCATTACCTGGCCGGCTGGATCATGAACGGCGAGCCGGAAATCGATCTGTGGCCCATGGATTCAAGGCGGTACGGCTCTTTTGCCAACTGGGCCTACAACACGGAAAAGATCGCGGACACGTATGCGCGCCTGTATGCCACCATCTATCCCAATGAGTTCCGGGATGCGGCCCGTCCCAATCGGACCTCCCCCATCTATGAATACCAGAAACAGGCCAATGCCGTGTTTGGTGACTACTACGGCTGGGAATGCCCCAACTATTTTCCGCCCAAAGGAGAAGACGGGTATGAAGAACCCAACTGGAGACGATCCAATGCCTTTAAGCACGTGGGCGCGGAATGCAAGCATGTGATGGAAAAAGTGGGCATCATCGATCTGACCCGGTTTGCCAAAACAAAGATTTCCGGCCCCGGTGCCAAGGCCTGGCTCAACAACATGACCTGCCAGAAGGTACCTGAAAAAGACGGCCGTATCGCCTTGAGCCCCATGCTGGACGCGAAGGGGAATTTCAAGACGGACATGACCGTGAGCCGGGTCAATGAAAACGAGTTTTTCTGTGTGACCGCCTCTGTGGGCAAAAAGCACGACCAGCACTGGATGATCGAAAATCTGCCCGCAGACGGGTCCGTGGGCATGGAAGATCTGACCTATCAGATGGGTTGCCTGGTTCTGGTGGGACCCAAATCCCGGGACGTTCTTGCCAAAGTGGCGTATGATGATGTGTCCAACGAGGTGTTCAAGTTCGGCACCTCCAAAGAGATTTTTGTGGGCCGGACCAAATGCCGGGTGAACCGCATGAATTATGTGGGGGAACTGGGGTTTGAGATTTTTCATCCCATTGAGCACCAGATCACGTTGTATCAAGATCTTATGAACGCGGGTGCGGATTTTGACATCCGGCTCATCGGCATGTATGCCATGGATTCCATGCGCCTGGAAAAAGGGTATCTGGCATGGAAGAGTGAGATGAATGTCCATCATACCCCCCTGGAAACCAATGTGGCCTGGACCGTGAAGATGGACAAGGAATTCATCGGTAAAAAAGGCCTGGAAAAACAGAAAAACGAAGGCATTCCCCGGAAACTGGTGTGCCTGGTAGTGGATGTCAAGGATTCGGATGCGTTCGGGTACAACCCGATTTTTGCCGGAGAACAGCGGGTCGGCATGACCTCGTCCGGCGGTTACGGTCACCGGGTGGAAAAAAGCATTGCATTGGGCTATGTGCCGCCTGAGTATGCCAAAGAGGGGACCCAGCTGGAAGTGGAGATACTGGGACGCAAGCGCATTGCCACAGTTTCGGCCATGCCTTTGTATGATCCCAAAAACGAAAAAATGAAAAGCTAACATTGATAGTTTGAGGGTTAAGATATGAAAATCTGTGTGTGTGTAAAACATGTGCCGGACACGGCCGCTACCATCAAAATTGAGGGAGACGCCGGATTCAAGGATTCGGAAATCAAGTTTGTGGTCAACCCATATGATGAATACGGGATTGAAGAAGCGGTCAAACTGGTGGAGAAAAATGGCGGTGAGGTGGTGATCGTTACTGTGGGTAAACCCGAGGCGGACGCCACCATCCGGTCGGGTCTGGCCATGGGCGCGGAAAGAGGCATCCTGGTGACCACTGAGGGCCAGTTCCTGGATGCCGCCCTGACGGCCAAAGCCCTGAAAGCCGCCATGGAAAAAGACGGACTCCCGGATCTCATTTTCACAGGCAAGGGGTCTGTGGATTCCGAAGCCTTTCAGACCCAGTACCGGCTGGCCGGATACATGGGCGTGCCCGTGGTCAATGAGGTCAGCAAACTGACCGTGGACGGCGGAAAGGCCGTGGCGGAACTGGAAGTGGGCGGCGGTGACAAGCAGGTGATCGAAATGAACCTGCCGTGTGTGATAGGTGCTACCAAAGGCTTGAATGAGCCCAGATATCCCAAATTTCCGGATATCATGAAGGCCAAGAAAAAGAAAATTGATCAGATGAGCCTGGCGGATCTGGGAATCGATGCCGCGGCCGGTGCCGTGACCCTGGAAAAACTGGAGCCCGTGCCGGAGAGATCCGGCGCTAAAATGATTGAAGGGTCCGTGGAAGACCAGGTCACTGAATTGATCCGGGTTCTCAAAGAAGATGAAAAGGTTTTATAAAATAAGGAGAGAATTGTTATGGCCAGGACTGGCATATTAATCGAAACTGAAAACGGCGCGGTCAAAGACACCTCTTTGGGGGTGATGACCGCGGCAAAAGGCCAGGAAATCGTTGCGCTGGTAAC
>JAIPDL010000104.1 GCA_021737695.1 Desulfotignum sp.
TGAGCGGGATGAATGTGTCCAGAGAAAAGACGGTTCAAGAAGAGATCGTTTACAAACTGGCCAAAGAGACCGCAGCCAGGCTGGGGGTCAAAAAAGAGATCCCCAGAGACAGTGTGGTGTGTTTTGACCAGTATGTGGGGCCGGGATATTCCATTCCCACGGACAGTATGGTGGAAGCCGTCAAACTGTTTGCCAGAACCGAGGCGATTCTGCTGGATCCCGTGTACTCGGGCAAGACCGCAGCCGGCCTCATTGACCGGGTGAGAAAAGGCCATTTTGCCACAGGCGCCAATGTCCTGTTTCTGCACACGGGCGGATCACCGGCCCTGTATGCGTACATGGATTCTTTCAGAAAATGATATAACCCGGCGGCCGCCTTTTTTCCCGGGGCGGCCGCTTCAACACAAACGGCCACCCAGACAATGACACAAGAAAACGAAAAAGTAGCAGGCATCATCGGCGGCATGGGACCCGAAGCCACTATGGACCTGATGCAGCGGATCATTCGCCTGACCCCGGCCATGGATGATAAAGACCATATCCGGTGCATCGTGGACAACAACCCCAAGGTGCCCTCCCGCATCAAAGCCATCATCGAAGGGGACGGCGAAGATCCCGGCCCGGTCATGGCGGACATGGGCCGGCGCCTGGAGGCCTGGGGCGCGGATTTTCTGGTGATCCCCTGCAACACGGCCCATTATTATTTTGATGCCGTGCAGAAAGCCGTGACAATTCCCGTGATCAATATGATTGATCTGGTGGTGGATCAGGTCAAGGCTGATTTCGCCAGGGAAACGCACATCGGCATGCTGGCATCACCGGCCGTGGCCATCACAAAACTGTATACCCGCCGGTTTGACGCCCTGGAAATGACAGAAGTCTGGCCGGACACTGAACACCAGGACCGGCTCTTCAATATTATCCGGCAGGTGAAAGCCGGGGGGATATCTGTGGATCTTCACCGCCAGTATGCTCAGGTCTGTGAGCATTTAAAAGACCAGGGGGTCCGGGTGGCCATTGTGGCGTGCACGGAACTGAGTGCCCTGGGCGGAAACGATCTGCCCCTTGACACCATTGACGCGTCCCAGATCCTGGCTGAAGCCATCGTCCGGATGGTCAAACATCCTTTTGAATATCCTTGACCGGGCATCCGGGTTCGAGTAGAGTATCCGGTAATAACAACCGGTAAGTTCCAGACATCCCTCTGGCGGATTTAACAGATCGCTGCCTGTCTTACAAAACCATTGGAGACTCCATGCAGGATCAGACCCCGCCGGACACAGATGCATTGTCCGCTTATTTTTTCCAGATCGCCGATGCCGCTCAAAAAGAGACCCGGAATTCATCCCGACCCCTGTTTCCCATGATCCGGCAGGTAACGGATGCCGCGGCCCGGGTGCTGGTTTCCGTGGCGTTGACCTGCGAATCCCCGGCGCCTGACTGCGCCAGCGGATGCAGTTTCTGCTGCCATTCCCGCATCCATGTGACACCGCTGGAAGCGATAGTGCTCAGCGCCCATATCCAGGATTGTTTCACCCCGGATGAACAACGTCACCTGAAAACCCGGATTCGCGCCAACCTGGCCCATACCCGGGGACAGTCCCTGGCACAGCGGGTGGCGATCAAGGACAAAACCCCGTGTATTTTTCTGAATCACCATGCCTGCATGGTGTATGACCAGCGTCCCTTTATCTGCAGAACCTGGAATTCCCTGGACCGCCGGGACTGTGAAGCCGCGTTTGTCTCCGGTAATCATGACGCAGAAATTCCCTGTCTTTCCGCCCCCAATTATGTGTACACCCTGGCCCGGGATGTGGTTCAGTCCGTGTGCACCCGCATGCATCTGGAGACCGGCCGGATGGAACTGGTAACTGCCATGGATCTTTGCCTGGCATTGACGGATGCGGCAGATACCTTTGCAAGGGGTGAAACAATATTCAAACAAGCGGTGCCTGCCGCCGAATTCACGGCCGGCAAAACGTAACGTTACCGTTTTGCCGAAAAACGACCCGGTCACCGGGTAACGGGTCACAAACCGGGCTTGTTTTTTACCGCGTATCAAGTAAAAACCCCGGTCCCGAGCGTGTATTGTCATGCTTTTTTACAGATAATTCTTTCCCGGCACGGTTTTTGATTATTATATTCAACAGGCATGATTGATCAAAAACCTGAAACTGAAAAAGGATTATCAAAAATGAAAATTACCCAGATGGACCCCGATTTAAAAGATCAGGTGGCTTTGGTGGATTTCAGCGCAACCTGGTGCGGCCCCTGCCGGCAGATGGCGCCCGTGATCAAAGATCTGGCAGAAAAATATCAGGGCCGGGTCACGATGGTGGAAATCGATATCAATTCCCGGCCGGATGTGGCCACCCATTATATGGTCCAGAGCATCCCCACATTTATATTGTTTGATCAGGGCAAAGAAATCAAACGATTCGTGGGCGTTCAACCCAAAGAAGCACTGGAAAAAAATCTGAACGCTATTCTTTCAGACCGTCATTGAACAGGAGAAAACCATGGGCAGATGCATCAACCACCCGGACAGAGAGACCAGTTATATTTGTTTGAAGCACGGCATCCATTTATGCGAAGAGTGCCTGGAATGCCGGGACCCGGATATTTACTGCAAATTCCGATCGTCCTGTCCCATTCATTTTGTGTCCAAGAAAAACTTCAACGATGCTGACGCAACCGCAGCACTTCACCATAAGGAAAAACAGTCATGATCAAAGCGTTGACATTCATTCAGAAAAACCTGGTATGGACCATCCCCGTAGCCATGGGCTTAGGATTGATCTTCGGATACCTGTTTGATGCCGGTTTTTTAAAACAGTTCATCATTCCCGTGACCTTTGTCATGGTATATCCCATGATGGTGACCCTGAATGTTAAAACCATTTTCAAGGGCCGGGATCTCAAACTGCAGACCGCCACCCAGGTCATCAATTTCATTCTCATCCCGCTGCTGGCGTTTTTCATCGGCAAGCTTTTTTTGTCCGGCCAGGACCCCAAATACGGGCTGTGGGCTGTGGGGCTGTTTCTGATCGGGGTGCTGCCCACATCCGGAATGACCATTTCCTGGACCGGATTTGCCAAAGGCAGCAAGGAAGCTGCCATCAAAATGGTGGTGTTCGGCCTGATTATCGGATCTCTGGCCGCACCCGTCTACACCAAGGTGTTCATGGGTGCCACAATTGACGTGGATATGCTCCACATGTTCAAACAGATTGCGATTTTTGTGTTCTTTCCCCTGGTGGTAGGCCTGTTGACCCAGACCTATGGATTAAAAAAATACGGCACCCAGACATGGAACGAAAAAATCAAACCTAAATTCCCGCCGTTTTCCGCCCTGGGCGTGGTACTCATCGCGTTTGTGGCCATGTCTTTGAAAGCCAGGCACATCATTGCCAATCCCGGCGATATTCTCATTATCCTGCTGCCTTTGGCCGTGTTTTATCTGATCTCCTATGTATTTCTGACGGTTGCCGGCCGGTTTCTGTTCCAGCGGGAAGATGCCATTGCCATGGTGTTTGGTGTGGTCATGAGGGATCTGTCCATTGCCCTGGCCATTGCCATGACCGCGTTCGGAAAAGAGGGCCTGACCATTGCCCTGCTCATATCGCTGGCCTATATCATCCAGATTCAGTCGGCAGCCTGGTATGTGAAATTTATCAATGTGATGTTCGGTCCGCCCAAACCGGCGAAACCCGAACCTGCTGCCGGAGAAGAGGCCCCGGACGAAGCGCTGGAAATCTCCGGATCCATGGTCATGGATATTCAAAAAATTCTTTTTGCCACGGACCTGTCCCAGACAGCCCGGCATGCCGTGAAATATGCATGCGCTATTGGGAATCGATTCAACGCACAGGTCCATGCCGTGCATGTGGTCCATGATACGTTGGAAGATTATTCCACGGGAACGGGCGTCAATCTGTCAGGGACTTTGAATCAGCATGAAAAAGACGCGCTGAACCGCGACAAAATCGAGGCGGCCAAAAATGCCATGCACAAGCGGATGCGCGTCACTTCCCAGAAAGTGCTGTCGGAAATCCCCCATTGCCCGCTGTCGGAAAACCGGATCATTGTCACGGCCGGAGATCCCGTGGATGAGATTACGAAAATCGCCAGCGAAGGCGGTTTTGACCTGATTATCATGGGCACCCACGGCCATAACGAATTTGAAAGAATGATGCTGGGAAGTACTGCCAGCGGGGTGATGTCCAAATCCAGGGTCCCGGTTCTGGTGGCCCGGCCGTCGTGAAGGACGTGCGTGTCACATCATATTTTGGTTGACAAATGCGGCTGTCTCATTTAACTGTGAATAATCAACACGAAATGATCCGATAACAGCAATGCACCAGCCAGTGACATGAAAGCCGAACAAGGAGGACAGCCATGGCCGTGAAACTGATGCACTACTGGACTATCAACCCTTCCTCAAAGGAAGCGTATGCCGACTTTATCATCAAACAATTCATTCCCGGCGTAAACCGGCTGGGAATGCATACCGTGGCCGGCTGGTCCGTGCTGGTGGGATCCTACAGTGACGTGATCATGGAAACGGTCAGCAGCAATCTGGACCAGTTGGAAGCCGCCCTTAAAACCAGGGATTACCGGCTGCTGAAGTCGGAACTGCTCAATCTTGTAAAAGACTACAAGACCAAGGTCATGATGCCCATTGCCAAGCGGGGCAGCTACTCCATGAGCATTTCGCCCAGTACCGTCAAGTTCAATCAGATGTGGGATGTCATCACCTTAAAACCGGAAGACTACATGAATTTTGAACAGTTTGTCACCCGTGAGTTTTATCCGTTACTGGAAAAAATCGGCGTCCATGTGGCCGGGGAATGGGAAGTGCTGATCGGTGATGAGCCGCATACGATCTGTGAAGGCCGGGTGACCGATGTCGGTGCCCTCATACCCGTCCTTCAGGGGTCTGAGTTCCGCAGGGCCAAAAAGAAACTCAAACAATTTGTTGAAAATTACCAGAGTCGAATTCTGTCGTTTCATGTTCGGAAAATCAAGGGATACCGTTCTGAGGGGTATGAGTTCGTTGATCTTTGAGCGGTTTGATCAAAAAATCGCCCGCCGTCTCAGACGGGCGGTTCAGCTGCTTCAGGTAATAAAAAAAAGCAGCACCATCAGCACCAGGATGATGAACACGGCGGAAGAGCCGATGGTGAACAGCGACTGGTTGAAGTTGTCTGTAAACCGCTTTTCCACACCGTCCTGCCCCTTGACCGGCACCCCGGTCAGATACCACAAAGGCCGGATCAGCAGCAGGCTCAACCGGGCCGGGGCGGACTGGGAAAATGTGTTGAGACGTCTGGGAAGCGCTTCCCCCAGATATTTATTTGCCCGGGCGCTCAAATAATCCATGCCTTTCTGGGCCCCCAGCAGGAACACCCGCCCGCCCATCCGGTAGAACCAGTCCAGATCCAGGCTGATGACCGGTCCCGGTGTCAGTTTCTTTAAAAAGATGAAAAATCCCAGGGCCGTGAACAGCAGAATCTGAAGCGATTCTGTCACATGGTACGCGGTATAGGGGGCATAGGCAACGGCATAGGGCAGCATGTCATACAGATACGGGGTGTACACCCCGATGAAGATGCATAAAAATGCGGCGATGCCCATGGCCAGCTGCATGTGCAGGGGCGGATCTTCAGCCTTTTCCCAGGTGTCTTTGGTACAGTTGTTTTTTCCAAACCAGATGAAATAGGGCACCTTGAGGCCGGTGTGCAGAAACGTCCCGGCCGAAGCCAGGGAGAGCAGAAATGCGGCCCAGTATAGATGGTCGTCAAACCCGGCTGCCACGATCATGGATTTGCTCACAAAGCCTGAAAACAGGGGAAACGCGGAAATGGACAATCCGCCGATCAGGGTGAATATTAAGGCCCGGGGCATTCTGCTGTACAGGCCGCCTAAATCGGTGAACCGGCTTTTACCGGTCATGTACAGCACGGACCCGACACCCATGAACAACAGTCCCTTGTACAGGATATGGGCAAAGGCATGGGCACAGGCCCCGTTGATGGCCAGTTCCGTGCCGATCCCCACCCCGGCCACCATATACCCCACCTGGCTGATGATATGGTAGGCCAGAAGCCGCCTGGCATCATTTTCCAGCACGGCATACACCACGCCGTACAGGGCCATGACCACCCCTAAGGGGATCAGGATCTCCATGCCGGCAAACCCCCGGGCCAGGGCGTACACCGCGGTTTTCGTGGTAAAAGCGCACATGAACACGGCCCCGCTCACCGTGGCTTCGCCGTATGCATCCGGCAGCCAGGCATGCAGGGGCGGTACGGCCGCATTCAGGATAAATCCGGCCAGAATCAGATACACCGGCAGTGTGGGCCGGGAGACATCCAGCTGATGAAACCCCAGGTCGCCTGTGGCATGGTACAGCAGCACGATGCCGGCCAGCAGGACCATCCCGCCGGCGGCGTGAACCAGCAGGTACCGGAATCCGGCCCATACCGATTCCGGACGATCCCTGAACCACACCAGAAACACGGAGGAAAACGCCATGATCTCCCAGAACAGAAACAGCACCAGAAAATCCCCGGCAAAAATCACCCCCAGAGAGCCGGCCACATAGATCCAGGCGGCCACCATCTCAAAGGGGTTGTCCCCATGCAGGCCGTACAGGGTGCCGATGATGCACATAAGCGTCATGATATAGGCAAACACCAGGCTGAGCCGGTCCACCCGGCCGAAGGTCAGATCCCATTCCAGAAACGGCACCACCCCGAACACCCCCTGGGGCATCACCAGGACGGCACCAAAGGCCAGCATCGGCACCAGCAGCAGGTAGAGGCGGAAAAGCCGTCCTTTGACCAGGGGGAGGACCAGGGCCCCGGCCAGCAGGATCAGGCCCGGGTGCAGCCACAGATCAGCGGTCATAATAATCCTCCCGTCTGGTAATGCCCAGTTTGCCGAACCATTTGGAAACAAAGATGATCACCACGCAGGAGACAAACCCGAACAGTGCCCAGAACCCCCACATGTTTTCCGCTGCCGTATGGGCCTTTCCCTTGTCCAGCAGGAGCGCGTCAAACCCCACCACCAGGGCCAGAATGATGCAGCAAATCTGGATCACGCGTTTGAGCCGGTGCCGCAGAAATTCGATCAAATGGACGATCATGGTATCACCATCCTTACAAACTGCATCATCACACCGGGAAAGATGCCTGTCAGCAGGGACAGGACCGCTGCCGCCATAATCGGCACCACCATGATCAACGGCGCTTCCCGGATGCCGGTGTCACGGGTTTCCCCATCCGGGACCCGCCCGAAAAACGCCTGAAAGGTCACGGGGGCAAAATAAACGATATTGAGCATGGTGGAGGCCACCAGCACCAGAATGATGGCCGCCTGGCCGGCATCCAGGGCCCCTTTGAGCAGATACCATTTGGTGATGAATCCCCCCACGGGCGGGGCCCCGATCATGGACAGGGAGGCCAGGGCAAAGGCCCCGAAGGTAAAGGGCATCACCCGGCCCAGTCCCCCCATCTCGGAGATTTTCTTCCTGCGGGTGGCCACGTAGATGGCCCCGGCACAGAAAAACAGGGTGATCTTGGCAAAGGCGTGGTTGACGATGTGGATGATCCCGCCCTGGACCGCCGCCGGTGTGAGCAGGGCCACCCCCAGGATGATGTAGGACAGCTGGCTGATGGTGGAATAGGCCAGCCGGGACTTGAGGTTGTCTCTGGTCATGGCGATGATGGACGCGGTGACAATGGTGAAGGACACGATATAGGCGGCCATAATGCCCAGGTTGAGGGCCTCCATCACATTGATGCCGAACACGTACAGCATGACCCGGGTGGTGCAGAACACCCCCACTTTGACCACGGCCACGGCATGCAGCAGGGCCGACACCGGGGTCGGGGCCACCATGGCACCGGGCAGCCAGGCATGCATGGGCATCACCCCGTTTTTGGCAAACCCGAACAAAAAGGCAAAAAACAGGCAGGTCACCAGGGTATCCCCGGTGCCGGCAGGGATGATGCCGGTATGGATATTGTCGGCAAAGGCCAGGTTTCCCCCCAGGGTGAACAAAATGATCATGGCCGGCAGGACCAGCCCCACCGACCCCCCCAGCAGAAAGGTCAGGTATTTGCGGGCTCCGCCCCGGCCTTCCTTGTCCTGGTGGTGGGCCACCAGCGGATATGTGGACAGCGAGAGCATCTCATAGAACAGATACAGGGTCAGCAGGTTGCCGGAAAACGCCACCCCGATGGCCGCACACAGGGCCAGGGCAAAGCAGATGAAAAACCGGGTCTGGGCATGTTCAGACAGCCCCCGCATATACCCGATGGTATAGGCCGCCGCCACAATCCACAGAAACGAGGACACCAGGGCGAACACGATGCCGAAGGCATCCACCTTGAATCGGATGGCCAGTTCCGGCAGCACCTGGATCAGGGTCACCTCCACCACGTTGCCGGCCAGGACCCACCCGGCCAGAAGCAGCACCATGCTGAACTTCAACCCTGCCGCCGCAAAGGTCCAGAACTCCCTCAGGTTGGGATGCCGGCGGCTCAGGGCAATCAGGGGCACGGCCCCCAGGGACGCGCACAGAGCCATCACCGGGGCGGTCTGATAAAAGGCGGCGGAAAACATGACCTGTCTGTTGGCTCCTTTCTAAATTCCAGCCGGCACGGACCAGCGGATCAGGTACTGGACCACTTCGTTGGTGTATATCCCCAGGCCAAACAGGGCCGCACCCGTAAAAACCAGGGGCAGCAGCATGGTCAGGGGGGCCTCTTGTATCCGGATTTTCCGGGCGGTCCCATGGGGTTTTTTGCTTTTCTTTTCGGTCACTGCGTCTGCCAGGCGGCCGAAAAAAGCCCTCTCCAGCAGCCGGAAAAACAGTATTGCCGCCACCAGGCCGGCAATGATCAGGGCTGCCGCAAACACCCATTCCCCGGCCTTCACCGCGCCCTGGAGCAGATACCATTTGGAAAAAAACCCGCAGGTGGGGGGGACCCCCACAACCGATGCGGCAGCGACCAGCAAAACACCGGCTGTCACCGGCATCCGCTGAAAAAGTCCCTGCATGGCGGCGGCCGTGCTTTGTCCGGTCCGGTAGATGACGGCCCCCACGGCCATGAACAGGCACAGGGTCATGAGACCGTCGGCCAGGATATGATACACGGCCCCGGTGTAGCCGGCCGTATTGGCCAGCCAGGCCCCGCCTGTGAGATATCCGATCTCCGCCACGATGATGTAGGTCAGCATCTTGCGCAGGTCCCGCTGGGACAGGGCCGTGATCATTCCCAGCACGGCGGCCGCGGATGCCAGATAGATCACCAGGCGGCTCCAGGCAATCTGCTGGAAAATATAGTCAACGCAAAACACCGTGAACATGATCCGGAGCATCACATACACACTGACCTTGGTCATGAGCGGGGCGATGAGGCAGGCCGTGGTGGTCCCGGCCCGGCTGTAGGCATTGGGCAGCCAGGCATGGAGGGGAAACAACGCCATTTTGATCCAGACCCCGAGAATGATCAGGGTGAATCCGATGCGGACACTGACCGATTCTTCAAGTTCCGGCCGGCGCAGAATTTCCGACAGATCTGCCATGTTCAGGGACCCGGTCATGATATAGATGTATCCCACCCCCAGCAGATAGAAACTGGCACCGATGGTGCCCATGATCAGGTACCGGAAGGTGGCGTAATACGCCTTTCCCTTGCCCCGGGCCAGCAGGCCGTAACTGGACAGTGCAGAAATTTCCAGCAGCACGTACAGGTTGAACACATCCCCGGTGGCCGTCATTCCCAGAAGACCGGCCACCAGCAGGGCAAACAGGGCATAATAGTGGTTGAGCCGATCCGGGTTGTCCTGCCGGGCCGTGTGCATGGAATAAATGGCCGTAAGCAGGGCGCAGGCACAGATCAATACCAGGACCCCGGCACTCAAATGGTCAATCACCAGTTCAATGCCCATGGGCGGCATCCAGTCTCCCATGCGGTAATAAACGGCCTGTCCTGTCTGCACCACCTGCACCAGGGTGACCAGGGCCGCTGCCAGGGATCCGGCGATGGAAAGAATCAACAGACCGTATGCAGCCCGCTGGCCCAGAGGGCCGATCAGGGTCAGCACCAGGGAGGCGAAAACCGGCACTACAATCATAAGGGCAGGGGCGTGATCCATCATTTGCGCATATCCTCCAGGATTTCATCTTCTTCAATGGTGCCGTGAACCCGCTGAATTTTCTGCAACAGGGCCAGGGCCACCCCCAGCACGGCCACCCCCACCACGATGGCCGTAAGAATCAGCACATGGGGCAACGGGTTGGCATAAGTGGCGGCATCCAGCATAGGCTGCTTGTCCGGTGAAAATTTTAGAATCGGCACCGTGGCCCCCCGCTTGGCCCCGATGGACACGATAAACAGCAGAATTGCGGTTTGGAAAATAACCATGCCGATGATCTTTTTCATCAGGTTATTGCGGACGATCATCCCGAACAGCCCGATAAAGAGCAGCACGATGGCGGCCCAGTAGTTGTATTTGGCGATGATAAAAAAAAACAGGTCATCCATGGCGTTACAATCCGTCTTCCAGGTCCCCGCCCGAAGCGAGATCATAATACAGCGATACCATCACTGCCATGACGGTGATGCCCACGCCGATCTCCACGGCCAGAATCCCATGGGAACGGGCCATCACCACGGATACTCCGAGACCGTCGGCCAGGGCCCCATATCCCAGAAAATTCATTCCCAGGGAGAGACATGCAGCACCGATGCCGGCATACAGCAGGACCCCGCCGGCGCAGCACCACAGCACGGCATGTTCCTTAAACCGGTTCATGGAAAACTTCAGGTTGTAGCACAGCGCCAGCAGGATAAAGCTGGCACCGAAGATCACCCCGCCCTGGAACCCGCCCCCGGGGCTGTAATGGCCATGAAACAGCACATACAGCGCAAAAATCTGCATCACCGGGATAATGGACTGGGCAGCCCCCCGCAGCACCGTGTCCCGGCCCTCCCGTTTGGGGCGCAGATGCAGCACCTTCCGGTGCTTGTGAGAGGTGTGGCGCAGCAACACCATGACCACCAGGGCTGCGGCGAAAACCACCACGACCTCGAACATGGTGTCATAACTCCGGTAATCCGCCAGCACCGCCGTCACCACGTTGGGGGTGGCGGTTTCAAAGTATCCCTGTTCGATATATCCGGGGGACAGATGGGTACTGGCCGGGGAGGCCGTGTCGGCCCAGTCCGGCAGATCCCGGGTCGCGGCAAGCATCATCCCGGCGCAGATCATTGCAATGACCAAGGTGAGCTGTTTGATTCCCTGCTCTTTGGGCCGGTCTTTCTTGATCCACCGGCTGATATACTGGGCCGTGCCCAGAAAAATCACCGTGCTGATGGCCGCCCCCACGGCCGCTTCGGTGAACGCCACATCCACGGCCATCATATGGGTCCACATCAGGCAGATGAGAAAACTGTACACCCCGGTTGCAATAGCGCTGCTGAGCAATCCTTCCAGGGCCAGGGCCGTGACGGCGCAGATCACCATCATCAACAAGATCAGGATATCGAACTGCCACAGCAGGCTGGCGTCCCAGGTCATTTTTTTATCCCTTCAAATCTTCCGGGTAGAACCCGTTATCCAAGGTTTCTTCATTTTCTTCATCTCCTTGTGTGCCGTTGTCCTTTATCGGCCGGGTCCAGTAAGGAACCCGGAATTCGTATCCGGCATCAATAATGGCGTGGGTGGCAGTGGGACTGGCAATGAAGATGTAAAAAACGATGAGCAGCAGTTTGCCGGCGGTCAGCAGGGTGTCTCCGCTGAAATCCCCCAAAATGAACAATATCGCGCCCCCCAGAAACAGGGTGGTGGAAAGGGTGTCCCCTTTGCCGGCGGCATGGACCCGGGAATAAAAATCAGGGAAGCGGATGATTCCCACGGTGGTGGCCACAAAGAATAAAAGCCCGGTAAGCATCGCTGTAATAACCAGAATATCGATAATCATCGGGTTTCCTTTCGAACCGGGTCCGGTGCCGCCGGAGGGGCATCCACCACTTTCACCTCAGGACCTGCAGAGGGCGCCACCATAGATTCTCTGGGTTCAGGCGGGGCCGGCTGGGCAAGACGCTGGTAAAACCGGGCCGCAGCAATGGTGGTGATGAAATTGAGCAGCGCATAGGCCAGGGTGATATCGATGAACAGCGCCACCCGGCCGTCGATGATCCCGATGAGTACGATCAGGACCGTGGTTTTGGTTCCGATGACGTTCATCCCGAGCATCCGGTCGATGACCGTAGGACCGGCCACCACCCGGTAAAGGTTGCACAGCATTAAAAACAAAATAGCCACTGCCATGGCGATAAAGAACGGTTCCAGGTTCATCGGGATCCGCCTTCAAACACCCAGGCCACCCAGCGCTCCATTTCTCCGGGACCGTTGCCGGCCAAATCGGCGGAGGAACGCCGGGAGATGGCATGGACATAAAAGATATCATCTTCGATTCTGACACTCACCGTGCCCGGGGTCAGGGTGATGGAGTTGGCCAGAACGAACCTTGCGAAATCGGTTTTCAGGGAGGTCCTGAACTTGATGATATGAGGATCCAGGTGTTTTCTGGGATGCAGTGACAGGGCCAGGCCGGCGATATGGAAATTGGCCAGAACGATCTGCCCGAAAAGCCACAACAGGTATCTGAAAAAACAGGCGATTTCAATCAGGGTGCCCCCCAGTTTTCTGGTGTGGCCTTCAAACAGCAGATCATGGGACAGCCAGGTTACCAGGCCGCTGGAAAACACCCCCATGCCCAGATGAAACAGATCCCATTTTCCGGACATCACAATCCAAAAGGAGAACATAACAAAAAAAGTGAATGATGCCGGCATGATCTTTATTTTCCCTGCATCGTCACAAATTGACATACCACCGCGATCCCTGAGAATTTCGTAGAAGTCTCCATTTCTTTCGGTATTTCCTCCTCGGCCAGCCAGTGCCGGCAGCTTTGAGTAAACGCCAAACCAATTCGCAATTTCTTTTCGATATACAGGACGATGATTTTTTATAAAATTTTATCGTAACTATTCAGCAAAAAAAATGCATCTGATGTCATTTTTTACTTGACAAGGGTTTTTGCGAAAAATCTGATTTTGCAGATGGCATTTGAAAGTCTTCCATTTAAAGGGTTTTCGGAGGATATTCTTTCGACTGAG
>JAIPDL010000105.1 GCA_021737695.1 Desulfotignum sp.
TGACCCGGATGATAATAAATTTATCGAATGTGCCGTATCCTCAAAGGCACACTTTATTGTCACCGGAGATAAACATTTGTTAAACCTGGATATGTATAAAGAAATTAAAATCCTCAAAGCAGCAGATTTTCTATCGATAATGTCCATGCCCTGACATCCTGCGATGGGGGGCGGCCGTATGCTATGGCATGCTGGTGCTGTTTCTGGTCATATTCCTGCTGAAGTTGCCCCATGTCAGCCGGCTGCTGCTGTTTATTCGCGGTTTCCCCGGCCCATGGCCCATGCCGTCTATGCCCTGGATTTTCTGGTCCACCGGGTGGCGCCCAAGCGGTCCGGGCTGGGAGGAAAGGTGGTGCACACCTACAAGTTCCGCACCATGCATCCCTATTCCGAATATTTGCAGCAGTACATGTATGACCGGCACGGGCTGCAAAAAGGCGGCAAGATCGAGAACGATTTCCGCATGACCACCTGGGGAAAGGTGTTGCGCAAGCTGTGGCTGGACGAGCTGCCCATGCTGTACAACTGGGTCAAATGCGATTTCGGACTGGTGGGGGTGCGGCCTTTGAGCTCCCAGTACCTGAGCCTGTATGACAAAGACCTGCAGGAGCTGCGCAAAAAAGTGCGGCCCGGGCTGGTGCCCCCGTTCTACGCAGACCTGCCCGAGACATTCGAGGAGATCTGCGAGTCGGAACGCCGCTACATCCAGTCCTTCCTCAAACACCCGGTCCGAACCCAGATCCGCTACTTCACCAAATCCTTTGTCAATATTGTCTTCAGGGGGGCAAGGAGTAAATAGTGGTGGCAAATAGCAACGTAGCAACGGGGTCACCCATTAAAGGGCCAGTCAAGGAAAAAAACACCTCCCTGTGAAAAAAGTTTCCTTTTTCCTTGACTGCTGTTTCGGGTTATTTTCAGTATTACCATTATGGCCTTTATTCCTGGTTTGCACCTGTTATTTCGGCGTGTTGGTTTACGGCTGAATGATCCGCACCAGTCACCCATCGGGTTCAAGGCGAGTGTGCATCAGCGTGATGCGTGATACACGGCCCCTGGTCCATCCGGACCCCAGAAAATCTTCAGTACCATGCCGTGGCTAATTGTTTGTTTCAGACATTATGGTTGTTAACCAACCCCTTGCAGGCTCACGGCATAGGCGAATCAGGTAATAAAAACCATTTAAGCGGCTGCGGCAGTTTCCAATCAGGCCTGCTGGTTCAATGCCAACCCCACCGTGGGTTCCCTGCCGCAGCCAAACTCAGCAAACAGTCTGGCTTCATCATACGGTATCTGATCCCGCATGATATAGTAAGATGCCCTGCACAGTTTATTGCTAAGGGCTTTAACCGCAACAATCCCATTCCTTTTTGCTTTTTTTTTCTTGTTCGATGTTTTCTCACTTTTGACACACCGGCAATAGGAAGAATAATGACCTACTTTTTTAAAGCGGTTGATGTCCCCCACTTCCAGCATGATGGTCAACGCGAGGATCTTCCCAATCCCGGGTATGGTCTGAAGCAGGCTGAACTCTTTTTTGAGCCGCACCTGCGCTAAAACCTGTTTTTCAATATTGAGAATGGTTTGGTCTAAAAACTCAATGGTGCTCAGATGATTTCTGGCCATGAACGCCAGATTGGCTTCAAACATCCGGGCAATATCTGCATCGGTCAGTTTTTTTATTGCGCGGACAGACATCCGGGCACCCAGGGTCCGTGCAATCATACTTTGCAGGCTCAGGATCTGGCTGGTCCGTTGGTGGACAAACAGGAGCCTTCGCCGCAACAGATCCCGGACCGATCGTTGTTCTTTCGGATAGATATATCCTTCAGGCAATATGTTCAATCGTTTCATATGCGCCAAAAGGAGTCCCACCGGTCATCGGTAGTTATGCTTGAGGTAAAATAGCATGGATATGCAATCCATGGCAAATGCGCATTTCCAGTGCTTTTTTTTATGTATGTAATAATGAGCATAAAATCTTGAGGAGGATGTTATGAGCACGGAAATGGTTCGATTAAACATCACACGTCCTTTTTCCATTGCCGAAGAATTCAACCAGATAACAGCGCCCCGTAAAAGGAGTCAATTCATTGCAGCGCTTGATCCTGTTATCGGTCATGAGGTTGCGAAAACAAGGCCTGTTATCATCGTATCAAATAATATCGGCAATAAATATTCCGGGACGGTGACGATAATGGGAGATGTCAGTAAAGAAGGGGTCAGTTGACAAGGTTTTTTTTTGTGTGCATAGTTACATAATGATATCAGGCAGAAAAAATGAAAGCCTGTCCCACACTTAAAAAGGAGATTTGCCATGAAACATTTGCTGAAAAAGGGATTGTCGCGATGGGTCTGCTGGCTGGCAGTCTGTGGTTTTTTTCTGATTTTTCAGGGAACGGCGGGTGCCGTCGGATCTTTTGCCACATTAAAAGAATTCTCAGGCGAAGTGATGATCAAGAATGCAGAAGAATGGGTGGCACCGGAACCGGGCATGGCTTTATACTCCGGGGCAAAGATTGTCACAAAAGAGGGGTCGGCCCTGGTTCAGTTCAAGGACGGGGCCACCATGACCGTGGATCCGTTTTCCAGTATCCGGGCCATTGATCAGATACAGGCCACGGAAACAGCGGCATCGGATCAGATGAGAATCCGCAAGATCCGGGTGATGCTGGGTCGGACCAGGTATGAGGAACAGCCCCTTGCCGATCGGCAGACCCGCATTGAAATGCCCATGGCCGTGGCCGCGCTTCGGGGAACGGGGGGCTATTTTGGTGCGGATGAGGACGGTACCTCCCAGGGCGAACTCTACGAAGGAAACATGGAAACTTCCGGTATTTTTCAGGAACTGATCCCCCAGATCCTGGCTCTGGAAAATGCATTGAATTCACCCACCTGGACGGCTTCGCTGAATTCGGCAGACCAGGCGGACAATCCTTTGTCCAATGTCCAGGAAATCCAGGCGGAAATCCGGACTTTTTCCGCCAATCTGGATCCCCAGGTGCAGGCCCAGGTCACACAGGCGCTGGCTGTGATCACACCGATCCTTCAGGGAATTCAGCAGAAAATTGAAAAAGCGCAAAAAGCGGAAGCCCAGAAAGCGGCGGCCCAGAAAACCGGGTCCGAAGACACCCGGGCCCAGGTGAAGGCGATCAGTGAAAAAACATCCCAGGCCGCCGACACCTTTGTAAAGACCACCCAGGAATCCACCAAAGCGGATATCAGCCTGGTGCTGGCAACCATCAAAGGGGACCAGGACGGCATCACACTGGCCCAGGACGCCAAAGACCAGAATGACCGGGCCGTGAACATGGGGGAACAAGCCATGGATACGGCTGCTGCGGCCGTGGAACTGGCCAGCAAAGCCACCACGGACAAACAGCTGGATGCAGCGGCATCTGTCGCCAATACGGCCGGCAACACGGTGGATGCCTTGGCTGAAACCGTCAAGACAACCAATACTTCGGCCATGTTGGTGGCCCGGGACAACCAGGAAGGGGCAGCCAAGATGCAGGGCCTGGCAGGCACAACGGAAAGTACACTGGCTGCCGCTGAAAAATCCATACAATCGTCACAAAATGCCATTGTGCTGGCTCAAAACGAAGACACGGCAGATGCAGCCGTTCAGGCGGCCAGAACAGCGGAAGAGGCCTCCAGTGTCGTCAAAGACGTGGCCCAGAGCCAGAGCGATGCTGCACAGGCCGTGGCTGACGATGATCCCGGCGCAGACGCCGCCATTGAAAACACCCGGCAGCAGTCGCAAACCATAGACGATGCCATTCAATCTTTAGATGAAAGCATTGAACAGACCAATACGCTGATTCCGGCGGAAGAAGAGGAAGGTGAAGAGGAAGGTGAAGAGGAAGGTGAAGAGGAAGGTGAAGAGGAAGGTGAAGAGGAAGGTGAAGAGGAAGGTGAAGAGGAAGGTGAAGAGGAAGGTGAAGAACCGGCCGAAGAAACAGTTGAAGAGCCGGCGGATGAACCCGAGCAAGAAGAAGTGCCTGTAGAAGAACCGGCAGATGAACCGGAGACGGAACCAGAGACGGAACCGGAGACGGAACAACCCCTTCCGCCGGATGAGCAGGAAGACGATACCGACCCGCCCAGCCCCGTATAAAATGATGGGGTCCGGCTTTCCCTGTGGGCGTTATTTCTCTGTGAAAGTCCAGACCCCGTCCCATTCATCGGTTTCAAGAAGCGGGGAACAGGTTTCAGCTGCCTGCATCAGGGTGCGGCACCGGGAGATGAACAATCGGGCGGGCCGGTCTTTTGGCTTTGCGCCCAGGACATCTTCAAAATGGCGGATGGCCGTGCCAAAGTCCCGGTTCCGGTAACAGGCCAGGCCGTTTTCAAAGTGGGAGATCCATGCAAAAACCGGATCTCCCACTTTTTTCAGGCCGGTCAGTTCATAAATGGTCACGGGGGCCTGCCGTCCCTTGACCCGGACCCGGTCCAGCTCCCGGCACACAAATGTGCCGTCCAGATGCATCCGGGTCTGTTCCGGAATGATGATCTTCACTCCGTAAATTTTGCACAACCCTTCCAGACGGGAGGCCAGGTTCACGTTGTCCCCGATCACAGAATAGTCGAACCGGCGCCGGGAGCCCAGGTTTCCCACAACCATCTGCCCGGTGCTCAAGCCCATGCCCAGAGACAGGATCGGGACACCCTGGCGTTCCCATTCCGCCTGAAGCTGTTCCAGGCGTTCGAACATGCGGATGGCGGTCAGGCAGGCTTTTCGCGGATGGCGGGTATCATCCAGAGGCGCGCCGAAAAATGCCATGATGGCATCGCCCATGTATTTGTCCAGGGTGCCGCCGTTTTCAAGGATCACATCCGTGAGCGTGCCCAGATACCGGTTGAGCAGTTCGATGAGCCCGGAAGGAGACAAAGATTCGGACAAGGTGGTGAAATTGCGGATATCCGCCATGAGAACGGTGAGTTCTTTTTCCTCTCCCCCCAGGGTGAGCTGGTCCGGGTGCCGGATCAGAATATCGATGACAGCCGGGCTTAAGTACCGGGAAAAAGACGTTTTCACCCACCGGTGCTGGCGGATCTCTGCGGCAAAATTGGTGATCAGCAGGGCCGCCACTGTGGTCAGCCCGGCCCCAAGGGGCAGCATCAGGGGCCAGATCAGATCCCGGGTCTGGAACAGGTATTGAACCCCTGCCGCATAGGTTCCCATGAGCACCACCCCGGCTGCCAGAGATGCCAGGGGCGTAAACAGCATCATGAATCCTAAGGGCAGCAGGACCAGGACCAGTATGGATCCGGTTTTGACCCAGCGCGTGTGTGAAAGAGTCTGCAACAGCCGGTTTTCCAGAATATTGTCCAGCAGGGTGGCCTGAATGAACACACCGGGAATTTCACTGGTCAGCGGGGTGGGCCAGATATCCCCGATGCCCGTGGCCATGGCACCGACGATCACCACCTTGCCCGCCAGCCGGTCCGGCGAAATCGCCCCGTCAATGATGTCTGCAATGGAGACCCGGTCGAATCCGGGATCCAGGCCGTAAAAATTCAGGCGTACATTGCCTTGCCCGTCTGTAGCCAGACGTCGTTCTGAACGGGCGGCATCCGGAAGAAAGATCCCTTGATCCGGCAGGTCCGGGTCGGCGGACGGCAACCGGGGCGTAAGCACCACCCGGCCGTCCCCGGCCTGGACCACGGTGTCCAGATAATGGGCCGCTCCGGCCAGGGCCAGGCAAAGATGCTCTTTGTTTGCCAGCCGGACCCGGCGGATGGTGCCGTCACTGTCCGGAAATATGTTGACAAATCCAAGCCCCTGGGCTGCATTTTTCAGGTCCCGGACCGGTTCCAGGAGCCGGATTTTTTCCGTGGCCAACAGGGAGCGGGCCGCAGAAAAATCCCGGTCATCCCGCATCCCTTCAAAAACCGTTCCCAGAATCCCGTTCCCGCTCCATGCCAGGGCTTCGGAAAACAAAGCATCATTATCCGATTCGGCCAGGAGCTGATCCATTTCATCGTGAAAAATCTGGTTGGGGAAATTGTCATTTTTCAGCCCCAGCTGAACAAAGCTTTGCTGCAACGATTCCAGCACGGGCCGGGTCCGGTTTTCTTCGGGTTCGGTAAACAGCAGGTCAAACACCACGGTTTGGGCCCCATAATCCTTGAGCCGCACCAGCAGGTGCGCAAACACGGACCGGGGCCAGGGCCACCGGCCATACGCCTCAATTCCCCGGGTCTCGATCCCGGCCACCACCACCTGCCCCGTGGGGGGGCGTTCTCCCCGCAGCCTGAACCGCAAATCCAGGCCTTTCTGCTCCAGAAACGCCACCACGGGCCGGGGCTGATCAAACCATCCCGCCGCCAGAAACAGTGCCAGAATCCCACCGACAATGACCAGATGGCTCGTCCGCAGCTTACTCCGGACCCCCATGATTACTCAAAAAACGAGGCCGCGTATGCCACATCCTCGGGGCAGAACACGAACAGGCATTTGCCGTCCGCATCTGACACGGATCCATACACATAATTGATGTTGATCCGTTCTTCACCGAATTTTTTGGCGATTTTGGCAAATTCACCGGGTTTGTTGGTGATATCCACGGCCACCACTTCTTTGGTGTCAAACAGAAAATCGTGTTCCTTTAACAAAGCAACGGCGGCATCCGGGTTTCCCGTGAGCAGCCGGACCAGGGCAAAGTCGGCGGAATCCTTGCGCATGGAGCTGTAGCTGGCTGAAGATGCCAGGCGCTTCAGGGATTTTCCCCGGGCTTCGAACAGGTTCTGGACATAGGCGGACGCATCCTGAATGGTGATGGCGTCGATATTGATGTCAGCCTGTCCAAACAGGTCGGTGAGCCTTGCCAGCTCGCCGGGCACATTTTTCAGAAACAAGGAAATTTCAATTCGGATCATGGCGGTCCCCCCTTTTTTGTTTTGTGTGGGGTCATGGGGTCAGGCCTGCGTTATTGTACAATAACGCAGGCCTGACCCCGGTTCCCCGGTTCCGGTTTGTTTAATCGGTTTGTGCGCTTTTCACGCCCAAATCAAATGCGTCCATGTTCAGCGGAATGATTTTGGGTTTGGCGGCAAACTCATTTTTCACACATTCTTTGAGCAGTTCCAGGTCCACCAGGTTGCTTTTGGCGGCAAACGCGCTCAACGCGACAATGTTGGCGGCCCGCACGGAGCCTGCTTTGATGGCGATATCATTGACGGGCACCACCAGCTGGGTGACGTCCGTGCGCTGACTGGTCACGGGGATCAAAGAGGAATTGATGAAGATGATACCACCGGGTTTGACGTCGTTTTCAAATTTTTCCAGGGACGGCCGGTTCATGGCCACCAGGTGGGTGGGGTTTTTGATGATGGGCGATCCAATGAGCCGGTCACTGATCACCACGGTGCAATAGGCTGTGCCGCCGCGCATCTCCGGGCCGTAGGACGGGATCCAGGCCACAAACGATCCCTGCTTCATGGCGGCATATGCCAGCAGTTTTGCGCTGAGCAGGATGCCCTGGCCACCGAATCCTGCAAATTTTATTTCTGTCTGCATGGGGTTTCTCCAAACATATGGGTTAGGGTAGTGAAAGTAAATGGATGCGCCGTTATTCCGGGACTTTGTAATCACCCAGTTCATAATAGGGCAGCAGGGTATCTTCGGCCCATTTCAACGCATCCCCGGGGGTCATGCCCCAGTTGGTGGGGCAGGTGGAAATCACTTCCACAAAACTGAAGCACCGGTTTTCCATTTGATATTGAAACGCCTGTTTAATGGCTTTTTTGGCCTTGTTCACCTGCTGGGGTTTGAGCACGGCCTGGCGGGTGACATATCCCGGGGTGACCAGTTCGCCCAGCAGGTTGGCCATGCGGATGGGCATGCCGGTCTGGGCCGTATCCCGGCCTAAAGGGGCTGTGGTGGCCCGCTGGCCCGGCATGGTGGTGGGGGCCATCTGGCCGCCGGTCATGCCGTAGATGGCGTTGTTGATGAAAATGGTGGTGAATTTCTCGCCGCGGTTGGCCGCATGGATGATTTCTCCCATGCCGATGGATGCCAGGTCCCCGTCCCCCTGATAGGTGAACACCATCAGGTCCGGGCGTACCCGTTTGATGCCCGTGGCCATGGCCGGGGCCCGGCCGTGGGCCGCTTCCTGAAAATCACAGTCAAAATAATTGTATGCCAGCACGGCACACCCCACGGGGGCGATGCCCACGGTTTTTTCCTGAATGCCTAAGTCGTCAATGGCTTCCGCCACCAGCCGGTGAACAATACCGTGGGTGCACCCGGGACAGTAATGGGTGTGGGTGGTGGAGAGTGCCTTGGGTCGTGAAAATGCTTTTGCCATGGGTGTCTCCTATAACAACGCTTTGATGATTTCGATAATTTTTTCCGGTGACGGAATATCCCCGCCGCATTCGCCATAAAACTCCACGGGCCTGCGGCCTTTGACGCAGCGTTCCACATCCTCCACCATCTGGCCCATGCTCATTTCAATGCTGATGACCGCTTGGCAGCTGTCCTTGCCGGACGCGTCAAACACGGCTTTTTCCGGAAACGGAAACAGGGTTTTGGGCCGCAGCATGGCCACTTGGATACCATCTTCTTTGAGCATGTCAATGGCCGTGCGGCACACCCGGCTCATGGTGCCGTAGGAAGTGATCAACACCTGGTAGTCCGTGTCGGCATTGACCAGTTCATACTGGACTTCCTCTTTTTTCATCTGCGCGTATTTGGCTTTTAACGCCAGGTTGTTGTCATTGAGGGCCGTGGGATCCAGAAACAATGATTTCACCAGGTTGCGTTTTTTGCTTTTCCGGTGGGCCATGCCGTTGGTGGCCCAGTCATCTTTGTTGGTGGGTTCGGTTTTCAAACCATCGGGAAACTCCACGGGTTCCATCATCTGTCCGATGAGCCCGTCTCCCATGATCATGACCGGGTTCCGGTATTTTTCCGCCAGGGTGAATGCCTGCATGGTCATTTCCACAGCTTCCTGGACCCCGTCCGGTGCCAGGACCAGCAGGTGGTAATCCCCGTGGCCCCCGCCCTTGGTGGCCTGGAAATAATCGCCCTGGGAGGGCAGAATGCCCCCGAGTCCGGGACCGCCCCGCATGATGTTCACAAACACGGCCGGGCACTGGGCCGCGGCAATATAGGAAAGGGCTTCGCTCATCAGGCTGATGCCCGGAGAAGATGAGGTGGTCATGACCCGCTCGCCGGCCCCGGCAGCACCGAAAATCATGTATCCCACGGCCACTTCACTTTCGCCTTGAAGAAACACCCCGCCTTCTTCGGGCAGCCGTTTGGACAGATATTCCGCCACTTCCGACTGGGGGGTGATGGGGTATGCAAAATAATTTTTACAGCCTGCCCGGATGGCAGCCTCGCCGATGGCCTCGTTTCCTTTCATCAATACCTTTGCCATTATTTTTTTCCTTGGTATCTGAAGATTATTTTTTTTAAAACCGGTGATCAGGCATCCTGGGTTTCAACAATCGTGATGGCCACATCCGGGCACATGGTACAGCAGATGCCGCATTTGATGCAGTCATCCGGTCTTGCCTGGAAAACGGGAAAATGCCCTTTGGCATTGACCTTGTCTGTGATTTCCAGCACATGTTTGGGGCAGAAATTGACACACAGCCCGCAGCCTTTGCAGCGCTCGTCGTCAATGATGTGTTGAAATGCCATGTATATGACTCCTATTAGTTTTAAGTGTTAAGTTTTAAGTGTTAAGTGACTGGGTGGGCGGGCACCGGTGGGTTTCCAGGGGGGGAGCAGGTGGCGGTCTAAGGTCAGCACGGGGCAGGAGATCCGGTTGAAATCCAGCTGTGAACTGATCTCCGGGGTGGCCGTGATGAATTCCACGGGCAGCCCGGTGTGTGCCGACACCTGTTTGACCAGGTCATATCCCTGGTATATGTGTGCCACGGACGTGTCATCCATTAAGTTGGCATTGGATACCAGGCCCGTGATGTTGATTTTACCGCTGGCTTCAATTTCTTTGCGGATTTTCAGGCATCCGGCCACGTCATTGGTAAAGGGCCGAAACGCGTTGATCACCTGGAGCATGCGCACGGGTTTGTTTTTGAGTAGGGCTGCCAGAGAGGCCAGCACGGTGACCCCCACATCATCCCCGCCGGCATCCAGAATGGTGACATCCGCGGGTTGCCGGAGAATGTCAACCACGGCCGGGGCCAGAATGGGCAGATCGGCAAACAGGTACTGGCGGTCCGGCAGCACCACCTGGATGCCCATGGCTTCCAAAGGGATTCTGGCTTCCCGGGTTCTGAAGTAGGGGTTGACCAGGTCCAGATCGGCAATGGCCACGGATTTGCCGGTACTCCGGCACGCAGCTGCCAGATTGACGGCCGTTTCGGTTTTGCCGCTGCCGTAATTGCCAGCCACGATCACAATATCTGTAAAATCAATCGTCATAAGTGAGGGGTTGCCTTTTTAAATAAAACAGCTAAACCCTAATTAAACCAAATCAGGTTTTTTTTTGCAAATTGTTTTTTTACCGAAAATGGATTTAATCTGAAGACCCAACTATTTTTTTTACTTCTTCACATGTCAGGCGCCGGTTTTTTTGGGCACTCATTTCTTTGACAGCGGCGGTGATGGCCGGAATCCGGTCCGGAAGAAATTTAATTTGGTGACACTGCAGATATTTTTTCACCAAATGGTTGCCGCACAACAGGTTCAGGTGAAAATCCGGGGTGGTGCCGGCGCCGTATAAATTTTCGGCATGGGTGCCGGCCACATGGGTGTGGGCCGCCTGCCCGAACACAGGCGTTTTGGCATGGATCAGGCCCTGGCCGGTCTGGTCTTTGACAATATCGTCCACATATAAATAGTATTCCCGGACCTGATCGATAGGGTCCCAGGCAAAGCGGCATGACATATTCTGATCCGCCAGGATCCGGGAGGTAAGATACAGGTCGCCGATGCCGTTGCGTTCTCCCATGCCGCACACGGAAGCCTCCAGCACGGTTGCCCCGGCCAGAATCCCCATGACAGAGTTGGCCGATGCCATGCCCAGGTCATTGTGGCAATGGATGGAAACAGCCATGTCTCTGGCCAGAGCTCTGGCATCTCTAATCCGGTCCGCCACCTGGTTGGGTGCCATGATGCCCGAGGTATCGGGCAATGACAGGATGTCAGCCAGCCGGTTTTGGCACAAAAACCGGATACAGGCGTTGAATTGATCCGTCGGGGTTTTTCCCATGTCCAGCATGGCCAGGCTGATGACGGCATCGGGTTGGGCATTGCGGACAAACGCGATGACCGGGATCAGTTCAGACAATATTTTTTCCGATTCTGTAACCGTGGCATGGGCGGGCAGGTGCAGGTGAAAATGGATGTCTTTGATGCCCGTGTCCACTAAAATTTGTGCATCCGGCAGAAACGCCCGGCCTAATCCCGCCACCCGGATGTTTAAATTGCGATGCCGGGCATGATCAGCCAATGCTTTGACCATGGCGGCTTCCCCGGGATGGGCCGACGGGTATCCAGCCTGGCAGATGTCCACGCCCAGCGCTTCCTGAAACTCCAGGATTTTTATACGCTGATCATAGGAAAACACCACGCCCTGAAACTGCATGCCTTCCCGGAGGGTCTGATCCATGACCAGAAATTGTTTCAAAACCGCTCCTTTGGCGGGTTGAAATACCCGTGGATCAGACGGGGAAACGTCTGTGTCAGCGATTCGATCAATGCCGCCATTCCCAGGGGCTTTCCACCGGGGGAAACCGCTTCCATGGTATCGATATACAGCCGGGGATCATAGTTCAGGTTGCGCCACTGAATCATGTTAATGTCATGATCCCGGATGAATTCAAACAGGGCGGCTGTTTCTTTTTCAGAATCTGTGAACCCCGGACAGTTCAGGTAGTTGATGGCCACAAATTTGTTATGGGCCCTGGCCGTGTCAATGCTTTTGAGCACATCCGCCCATGCATAGGAGCCGGGTCTGAAATAGGCGGTATAGGTTTCTTTCCGCACGGAATTCATGGATACCCGCATGCTGTCCAGCCCGGCTTTGCACAAGGTATTTGCCTGTTCGGGCAGGCTGGCGTTGGTGTTCAGGTTGATGGTGCCCTGGCCGGTTTGTTCCCGGATCATTTGCACGGCCGGCACGATCACTTTGTGTGCGGTCAAAGGTTCGCCTTCACATCCCTGGCCGAAACTTACCACCGCTTTGGGCACATGCCGGATGTGTTCCAAAGCGACCTGGGCGATTTCTTCAGCCGTGGGCGCGAATGCGATGCGGTCCTGACATGCATGCAGGCCGGGACCGGGCTGCAAAGAGATGCACCCTAAGCAGTTGGCATTGCACACCCGGGAGGTGGGCAACGGGGCTTCATAGCGCTGGAGAAAAAAATTTTTCCCGGCCGGGCATCCATACTGCAATGCACAGGTTTCCAGATGCCGCATCAGCCGGTTGTGGGGATATTTTTTCTGCATGTGCCCGACGTTCCGGATCACTTTGTCTCGGGGCATCTGCCGAAGGTCCTGCCGGGGTTCGGTATCCACCTGAATGGCCGCGGAACGGAACCGGTGTCGTCCGAATCCCACAGCCCCGTATGAAAAAAGGGGTAAAGGCCCGGTATCGAACATCGCAACATACGCACAGAAATGCCGGTTCACATATCCGGGGGAGTTGAACACGGCCACGGGAAAGATTTTTTCATCCGGCGCAAACGGGTTCCGGGTCAAGGTTTCATACCGGTCCTGGTCCAGGTTGTAGGCAATCAACGCCCGGTCCGGCAGCATCATCAGTTCGCTGCCATGGGGCATGACAATCGTCTGGGACCGGGTGAGCAGCACAGGCTGATCCTTGGAAAATCCCACGGCCCCATATCCTTGCAGATCAAATATATCTCCGTTTTCCGTGGCGGCCACTGCCGTGAGAACGGGTGTGTTTAAAGCAGAAATACCCTACCTCCTGTTAAATGATTGGATCGGATTATAGATCAATGCCCGGGGCGGTGCAACCATAAAGCATGGCCCAAATCCACCGCCTGTTTTTTTCAGACCCCTCCGAAGAGCATTTTGGGGATTTTTTTCACCGGCCAGGGTCAGATTCGCAAAATTTTTCGGCCGGCTGATTCTTTGAAGTGAGATTCAGGGTTTTCGAGCCTGA